>JAFRZC010000086.1 GCA_017442765.1 Prevotella sp.
CTGCTGGATGAGCGTGTTGCACTGCAACTGGTTCACCATCGGCTTCACCTCCACATAGTGGGCGAAGTCGAAGAAGCGGCCTGCCTGGAAGTTGCTCACGCCGATGGCACGAACCTTGCCGGCGCGATAGGCCTTCTCCATAGCCCGCCACGTGCCGAACACGTCGCCGTAGGCTTGATGGATGAGCAGCAGGTCGATGTACTCCGTCTGCAACTTGCGCAGGCTCTCGTCGATGCTCTTGGCGGCCTTCTCCTCGCCAGCATTCGAAATCCACACCTTCGTGACCAGGAACATCTCTTCGCGCCCGATGCCGCTCTTGCGCCAGGTATTGCCCACGCCCTCCTCATTCTGGTAGGCCTGTGCCGTGTCAATCAGTCGATAACCCACACTCAGCGCATCCGTCACACACCGTTCACACTCCTCAGGACTCACCTGAAACACGCCGTAGCCCAACAGGGGCATCTCGACGCCATTGCTTAATCTGAAAGTTTCCATAATCCTTATATTTTAATTTCGACTGCAAAGGTACGCAGAAATCCGCACTCTATTGTTACACAATTTGCGGTGAAATTTTCACTTTTTGCCGAAAATGCACGAAAAAGTCCTCACAACGGCCACGATTGCCTTGTCCTTTCGACGGCGCACCACGCCTATTCTGTATATCAAGCCCACGACGGCGGCCAAGAGGATGATGCTGGTCAGGATGGCAATCCACAGTCGCTGGCGGGCTATCTGCTCCTGCTGCTCGCGGTCGTGGTGTTCGGCAGCCAATGCCTGTGCGTTCTCTATGGCCTGGCGGTGGTGCAGGGTGTCGCTGATTTCGTAGGACTGCTGCAGTTGGCGGTAAGCCTCATTGCCATGACCCAATGCGGCTTCCGCCTCGGCCATCGTCATTCTGGATGTGCGCTCGGCAGCCGTCCACTGGCCTTTCTTCTCGTGAACCCAGTCGATGTAACGCTGTTGGATGTCGAGGACATCCTGATAGCGTCCGCGCTTCATCAGGTAGTGGCAGATGTCGCGCTCCACAACGATGCTGACGGGCTGGTGCTGCTGCCATGCGGCATAGATGCTTCAAGCATCGAGGTCAGCAACGTCACCGCCTGCTGCATATACTCATACCCTTTGTCCTTGTCGCCGGTTTCATAGACCTGCATGCCCAAGGTCATCAAGGCTTCCGCCTCCATTTTCTGGTTGCCGGCATCGTGCGCCTCCTGCATCTGCACCTTCAGCAGTTCCCGGGCCGCCGACTGGTTGCCGAGCGCCTGCTGGCAGTCGATGATGTCCTGCCGTAGCAACAACCGTGCCTCCGTCTGGTCTTTTTTGTCAGCCACCGCCATCGCCCGCTCATAACCTCTGATGGTTTCTTCATACCGTTGCTGGCCATACAATTCGTTAGCCTCCTCGCGCAACGTCTGCCAGTCCGCAGAGTCCTCCACCGTACAGCCTGCAAAGGCCAGCACGGCTAAAAGTAATATGACAATAATGTTTCTGGGGGTTATCGGTGGCATGGGGATACTCCTTATTCCGCGTTAAATAATCCTATCGTCTCACATACTTTCTGCATCGCGTATCTCCGCTATTTGTCGTTATTCAGTTGCATGGCAAACTCCTTGATAGCAATGACCGTGAGTTTCGGCCAGTCTATCTGCTTGAGGATGTTGAAGTGGGTGTCGTTGGTGACGATGTACTCGGCATCGGCGGCCACGGCGCAGTCAACAAACTTATTGTCGTCGGGGTCGGCATCAATCAGGCCGAAGTGGATATAGGCGTTCTGAAACTCGGTGGTGTCGAGCCGGGCAATGGCTTCGACCACGTTGTGCGCTATCTCGGCGGTGGTCTTCTCGGCAAGGATTTCCTCGTACTCGTTCAGTATCTCGGTGTTGACGCACAGGCTGATGCGGCCCGCCAGCACCTCGGTCCATATCTTGTGATACGGACTGCGGCTGGGCAGCGCCTGCAGCAGA
>JAFRZC010000087.1 GCA_017442765.1 Prevotella sp.
CCGCTCGGTGTCGATGGTATCCACGGCCAGACCGTCGTTATTGAGCGGCACGGTCAGTGTGACTTCCTGCCCGTCGTTCATGGTAAAATATCCGCCCGACTTCATATAGAACGCGCCTTCCGTCCCAGTCTCGGTGCTGACTCCGAAGTCGAAGTCAAGCCGTCGGTCGCGCTGGTTGGGATAGAGCCGCGACGGGTCGTAGTAATAGCCCGAGGTGATTTTGTTGCGGTGATACCACTTGCCGGAAGCCAGCGAGTGCATGTAGCCGTTGCGCATATACATGTGACGGGTGCGGTTGCCACCCCACGCATTCCAGTTCTCAAGGAACGAGTGCCAGCCATCAAAATAATTGCTGATACCGCTCTTGCGCAGTGTGGCGATGTAGTTCCACGCATCGTGGTTGTCTTGTTTCCACCATGCCGTGACGAGGGTGTTGTGGTAGATGATGGTCTCTGGGTTACCGCTGCTGTTGGTAATATCCACCTCTACATCCTCAGGACGAGCCGTGATCAGCATCTGCACCCAGTGACCTGGCTCCCAGTAGTGGCCGTCTTTTAGGAATGCCTGCACACCTGTTCCCTCACCACCGAAACGGCTGATCCAAACATCAGTGCCATTATATGACCCATAGTCGAGTGCGCCCGACTTCAGGTAGTCTGGCAGGTAAGGGTCTTCGTCGGTATTGCCGTTGTCCCACATGGAGAAGAGCACATTGTGTTGCAGGTTCTGCCAGGTGTCGCTACCGTTGATGGCCGACTGTATGCCCATGTATCCCCCCAGAAGGTTCATGGTGGAGTAGTAGGTGCTGAGCACATCCTTGTCGGCAGGTACGAACACCTCAACGTAGCACATGTCGTAGCTCTCTGCCGATGGCGCATACGGGTCAGTGCTCTGCCATCCGTTCAGGTAAGTGGCCAGCGAGCTGTAAATGCGCGGGGTGGTAACGATATTGGCGGACTCGCGCTGGAACAACAGATAGCGTATGCCCTTAACATAGTTACGGATATCATCTACAGAAAGGTCTATTTTATACCAACCGTCATGGTCAAAGTTATAGTCAGACATCAGCTCAACGCGCTGCAGGGCTCCACTCTTCGAAGCAGCGACATTGCGCTGTTGCAATACACTACCCGTCTGCGCGTCGCTGAGCGTGAAAGCGATAGTAGCCGTCTTTCCCGACTTCGTGCTGAGTACGATGTCGCAGCGCGCATGACCCGCCGGTATGTGCACATAATAGAGCAGGTGCGTGTTGCCATACGCTATAGAGTAGTATGCAAGTGTGTCACGCTGCACCACATTTTCAAAACTCTTCAAATCCCAGGCAGACGTGGTAGGATGACCGTCGGTCTCCTGCATACAATTCCTACCCCAGATGGTATCGGTCTGAGCATTGTACGTCTGTGCCGTCAAACTAACGGCAGTAAACAAACCGACTGCCGCCAAAAAAACTATTCTCTTCATGGTAGAAACATTTAAAATAAAAGTTACGCTTTCATCGCGCTTCACAAGGTTTGAATAATTACCATGCAAATTTAAGGAATAAACATGAAATCTCAAAGACATTTACACTTATTTTACACAATATTAACAATTCGGGATAGTAAAGCAGCCTACAAAAAGATGAAACGCAAGCTTTCAACAAAAATTTTCACGAGAATTTATGCTGAAAGACCGTCTTTCGCGTAAAATTCTCGTGAAAATTTTTATTGGAACATCATCCTTGAAGTTCGTGTAAGATGTCGGCAATCTTCTTAGAAGTTGTAACTCGCGTGGGAACAAGCGGCAGGCGCAGCTCGTTCTCAATGAATCCCATCTCATGGAGCAAAGCTTTCACACCAGCTGGATTCCCATCGACAAAGAGAAGCGAATAAAGCTCGGTGAAACGATGGTGAATTTTACGTGCGGGCTCGTACTCTCCCTTGAATTCCAAGCGAATCATGCGTGAGACCTCCTTCGGCAAAGCATTGCCAATGACGGAGATAGCTCCTGCGGCTCCCGAGGCAACCATGGAGAAAGTAAGCGCATCGTCACCTGAGAGGACATCGAAGCGGTCGGGCTTCTGCTTGATGATTTCATCCACCTGCTCCAACGAGCCTGCAGCCTCCTTTATGGCAACGATATTCTCGCAGTCTCCGGCAAGCCGTATCGTAGTGGATGATTTCAGGTTGACTCCTGTGCGTCCAGGCACGTTATAGAGCACTACCGGCACAGGGGATGCTTCGGCAATAGCGCGGAAATGTTGGTAAAGACCTTCCTGCGAAGGTTTGTTATAATAAGGACAGACACTGAGGATGCCATCAATTCCACTGAGGTCGGCTGTATGCAGGTCGTTGACAACGGCTTTGGTATTATTTCCACCAAGGCCAATGAGAATAGGAACCTTTCCGCCAGCCAGCTCTACAACGGTTTGCTTAATCTGTCGTTTTTCATCCACAGTGAGGCATGGGGTCTCGCTGGTAGTGGCATGGATACACAGAAAGTCGGCTCCATTCTGCAGCTGATATTCGATGAGTCGCTTGAGCGACGGATAATCCACCTCACCGTTACAGGTGAAGGGGGTCACAAGGGCAATGCCCAGTCCTTTGAAAATATTTTGTGCCATAACTGTGTGCAAAGTTACGATTAAATGAGCAGAATGCAAAAGAAAACCTCTTTTTTCTTTTGCATTCTCGAATGAAAGTAACTTATTTAAAGTTACGGAAATTTTTCCTTAATATTCCACTTTCATAAGAAAAAGTGCATGTGCGGGCATGCTTTCTCCTGCTGCCGTTCGCTCTTTCTGTGCTACGATTCGATTAAAGTCCAGCGGTGTGATGCGCCCGCGCCCCACATCGATAAGGGTTCCCACGACAGCCCGTACCATGTTGCGCAGAAAGCGGTTGGCAGTAATGACAAAATGCCACTCTGTGGGGCTGTCCTGCACCCATCGGGCTTCGGTGACATGGCAAAGGGTTGTCCGTACATCAGTATGGCTTTTGCAAAATGCGCAGAAATCGCTGACGGAAAGCAGAAGGGTCGCGGCCTCGTTCATCAGTTGGAAGTTCAGGGCATAGCCTATCTGGCAGGAGCAATGGCGAAGAAAAGGATTTTTACGGGTATGTATATAATAATAATAGGTACGCGAACGGGCACTGAAACGGGCATGCATTTCGCCGTTTACGGGTTCTATCTTGCTGACGGAAATGTCGGCGGGCAGAATGCGGTTAAGCCGATAGGAAAGCTGGTCGGCATCAAGGTCCGCATGGAAATCGAAGTGCGCCACCATTTGCCGGGCATGAACTCCAGCATCGGTACGCCCCGCCCCCACCACCTCGACGGGCTGGCGCAAAATAGTGCTCATGGCTTGCTGCAACACTTCTTGCACAGAACATGCTGAGGGCTGTATCTGCCACCCGTGATAATTTGTTCCGTCGAAAGAGAGCGTGATGAAATAGCGTTGCATGGCTGCACTTTCAATGGTCACGACGGTCAGCCCGCCGGAATGCCTGACGATGGAACTTGTCTTCGGCGCGGATAACACGAAGGACTTTACCTGCCGGCAGCACTTTGAGGAATTTGTTGTGATAGGTACGCTGGAGCTCTTTCACCTCAACATCGATGTTATCGTGTTGCCGGATAGCTTCGGCGCAGATCTTGTCGTTCGACATGTCAAGATGCTTGTTCTTCCAACCTGCCGACATGATGGCAATCTGTTTCTTGCGCATTTCGCGATAGAGCGGGAAGAATCGGGCTGACTCCTGCGGAGTGAGACCGGCTTCTGTCGCGACAAATTGTTCAAGATCAGCCTCAAACTTGGCGGGATTGAAGTTTTTTTGCTGAGCGTTAGCTGCAAGATTGCAAGCTAACAAAACGATGATGGCAAATTGTTTCATAGATTTCTCTTCTCAATAGCCTGAGACGTATGCGTAAATATCTTCATTATCCAACAAGGCGTAGTCAGCGTCGAAATCCATTTCACTGCCTTCTGACGACTGACTGTAAACCTGGGCATGAACGGGCTGATGCTCGTCTTTCTGCGGAACATTCAGGAAAAAGTTTAGCGCGAAGATTCCGACTATGAGACAGGATGCAGCCACCATGGCGGAACGAAAACGCTTCCAGAAGGAAGGCTTCATAACGACAACATCGGCGGTGCCACTCTCTTGCCGGGACAGCTGGCTGATGATTTGGTCGGCCACATGGTCGAAATACCCTTCAGGCACGTGAAAAGGATTCGCACAGCCAAACTGTTGGCGAAGCTGCTGCTCGGCTCGTAAGGTGTCTGTCTCTATAACCTTTTCTCTTTCCATTGTTACGTTGTTTATTCGTTTGACGTTAAACTTTGTAAAAGGTTTAATCGTTGTGGTTAAAATAATCGGTAATTTTTTTTACGGCAAAATGATAGCTGGCTTTCAACGCACCCTCGCTGGTGTTAAGTATGCGGCTCATCTCGGAATACTTCATCTCATCAAAATAGCGCAGGGTGAAGACTGTGCGCTGCACGTCGGGCAGCTGGGCAATGGCCTCTTGCAGCAAGGCCTGCGTGCGATCGCCGTCGAAATATTCATCGGCCATCAGCTTGTTGGCAAGCGACATGTCCTCGTCGGCACTGACGGCCTGATGAGTTTTCTGCTTACGTATAAAGTCGAGCGACTCATTGATGGCGATTCGGTAGAGCCAGGTCGAGAGCTTCGACTTGTTCTGAAACTCGCCAAGGTTGCTCCAAGCCTTGATGAACACGTTTTGCAGTATGTCGTTGGCGTCTTCATGAGTGAGGACGATATGGCGAATCTTCCAATAGAGCGGTTCGCTGTATCGGCGCACTACTGCCTCAAAAGCCTTTCCTGCTGTTTTGGGGTCTGACAGCTGGGCAATAGTGATTTTCTCTTCGTTGTTCATGAAAGCGAGTCCAGAGATACATAAACAATGAATGAAGAACCTTCTTTGTCAACAAGATTCTTCATTCATGATATTCATTCTCATTCAGTTATCGAATGGATATTTTACGTACAGTCTTGCCGACCTTGATAATGTAGCATCCCTTTGGCAGGTTCAGCTCATAGCGTTTGTCGGCACCATCCACCTTGAAGCTCATCACACGGACTCCCGCCACATTGTAGATATGCAATTCCTGACCACTGGCACCGGCCACACGAAGTGTAGAACCGCTGACGGAGATGGTAACATTCTGAAAATCGTTATCCACCACTTCAATGGCAGTGCTGGTTTCAGCCATGGTGGGCAACACACCAGCAAACATTGCTAAAAACGATATAATGAGTAATTTCTTTGTCATAAGCGATATATTTTACCTTGCAAAGATAATAAAAAAGGATGAAAGATGAAGGATGAAGGATGAATAATGGGCGATATTTAACACAGTTTAACTATAATTCCACCATTAAGCTCTCATAACTGAGGATTGTATTTGGGAAAACAGCCTTAGCCTCGTCGAGCAGCACCTGCTCGTTTTCATATCTCGCGCTATAGTGTCCCAGCATGAGCTTGCCCACTGCGGCATCCCTTGCCACCTGCGCCGCCTCTGCCGCCGTGCTATGGAAGTAACGCGCGGCCAGCTCAGCGCGGTCTGCTCCGTAGGTAGCCTCATGATACAACAAATCGACTCCTTTTACCAGCTCATGCAATGCGGGCATGTAGCGCGTGTCGCTGCAATAGGCATACGAGACAGGGGGCTCTGCCGGACGGGTCAGCCGCTCGTGGGGCACCACCGTTCCGTCAGGAAGCTCCCAGCCGGCACCGGCTTTAATGTTGTTGATTTGAGATACGGGAATATGATAGAAGTCAATCATCTCGCGCCGAATATGCGGCAATCGCGGTTTCTCGCGGAAGAGATAGCCGCAGCAGGCGACGCGATGATCAAGCGGCAGAGCCTCTACTGTCAGACTATGGTCTTCATAGACGACACTATGCCGCGTCGTTTCTACGGCATGGAAGATAACCTCGTAGCCGATGTCGTGGAGAAACATTGAGAGCTGGGCCGCCAGCATTGTCTCCAAAGGAGCCGGGGCATAGACATGGAGCGGAGCGGTGCGTCCGAGCAGCGCAAAAGACGAAATCATGCCAATCAGCCCAAAGCAATGGTCGCCGTGCAGATGAGAAATAAATACGCACGAAATCTGCGCGAAGCTAATGTGCGAGCGGCGCAGTTGTATCTGTGCCCCCTCTCCGCAATCGACCATGAAGAGTTTATTGCGCACCTCTACCACTTGAATCGTGGGAAAATGCCGCATGGTGGGAAGTGCGCTGCCACATCCCAGAATATGGACCTTGAACTGGCTCATTGCCCTGCTACTTTTGTCGTTTATATTGGAAAATGCCTTTGTCGCTCTCTAACCACAGCGAGTCGGGACCAAGTGCGACAACGCCGAAGGTGTCGGTGTTCAAGATGAGCTGCCCGTTGTAAATCTTCCATTTGGTGTAGGGTTTGCTCTCTGCCGGGACATTCGACTCCACGACGCCGCCCTCCTTTATCTCGAAACTCTTGGCAATGTCGCTCCACTTTCCTTGTAGCGAATTCAGATTTACGGCATGTTGGGCAACATTCTCGCCGTCGGCCTTGTATCCGATAATGGCCATGCGGTCACCCTCGAAGCATCCGCCCTTCACCATAGAGTCTTTATCCTCCACATAGTATTCAACGGTGTCGCCGTTGTCGGTCAGCAATACCATCATCGACATGCCTCCTTCGAGATAGCGTCCATAGACGGTGGAGTCGGCGCCGTCGTCCATCTCCAGATTTCCGCTCAGCGTGGGTTGTTCGTTTTTGGGTTTCTTGTCGTCGCAGGCCACGATGACAAACGCCAACAAGAGCGTAGCCCATAAAAGATTAAATGCTTTTTTCATTATTCATCATTCATTTTTCGTTCTTCACTATTTTTCGCCTCGTTCCAAAGCCGGTCCATCTCCTCCAGTGTCATTTCCGTGAGGGGTTTCCCTGCTTTCATGGAGTGTTCTTCTACATAATTGAAGCGTCGGATGAACTTCTGATTGGTCTTTTCAAGCGCATTGTCGGGGTTGAGCTTGTAGAGTCTTGCCGCGTTGATGACTGAGAAGAGGAAGTCACCCAGTTCCTCCGTCGAGCGAGCCTTATCCTCCCGTTTCAACTCGGTTTCGAGCTCATCGAGCTCTTCGCGCACCTTCGCCCACACATCGTCGCGATGCTCCCAGTCGAAGCCTACATGTCGCGCCTTGTCCTGTATGCGGTAGGCCTTGATAAGCGACGGCAGTGTATTGGGCACACCGCCCAGAACGGTTTTGTTGCCGTCTTTCTCCCGTTGCTTGATTCGCTCCCAGTTATCGAGCACCTGATCAACATTCTTTACCTTCGAATACTCGCCCCCGCCTTGCTCCTCACCGTATGGTAAAGGCTTCGGGTTGGGTGCGCCCACCTGTGAGGGATGATAGACGTGGGGATGGCGGAAGATGAGCTTATCCACCGAACGGTTGCACACGTCGGCGATGTCGAACTGCCCTTGTTCCTCTGCTATACGTGCATAGAAGCAGATGTGGAGCAGCACGTCGCCCAGCTCCTTGCAGACCTCCGCTTCGTCTTCTTTCATCAGCGCATCACAGAGCTCGAACGCCTCCTCTATCGTGTTCGGACGAAGGCTCTCATTGGTCTGCTTTCTGTCCCAAGGGCATTTCTCCCTCAGTGTGTCAAGCACATCCAAATACCGCCCGAAAGCCGCCATTTTCTCTTCACGACTATGCACCATCTCTATTTACGATTTGACGATTTACAATTTTACTATTTATTGTATCATTTGATAATTTATCGATTTTTTCGACACTGCGACATAGGAGACATCTTTTTTATTTACGATTTGGCGATTTAATTTGATAATTTCGAAATTGACAAATAAGCAGATTGTCAAATTGTAAATACCCTGACTTTCTCCGCAATCCACTGACCTACCTCTCTTGTTCCGTAGCGGGGAGCGCCCTCCACCTGAATCTCGGGTGTTCGCACGTTGGCCTCGAGCGAGGCATCGACAGCCTTTCTGACGAGCGTGCCCTCCTCTTTCAGTCCGAAGTGCTCAAGCAGCATCGCCGCCGATAAAATTTGCGCCACGGGGTTGGCTATGTTCTGTCCTGCCGCCTGTGGCCACGAGCCGTGTACAGGCTCGAAGAGCGGCGTGTGAAAACCAAGCGACGCCGAGGGTTGCAAACCCATCGAACCGGTGATACACGAGGTCTCGTCGGTCAGGATGTCGCCAAACGTGTTCTCCGTGACGATGACATCGAAGAACCGAGGTTCGGTGAGCACGCGCATCGACGCGTTGTCGATGAACATGTAATCGGTCCTCACATCCGGATAAAGCGGCTCCATCTCCTTGGCTATCTGTCGCCACAAGCGCGACGAGGCCAGCACGTTGGCCTTGTCCACCACGGTCAGATGTCCTTTCCTGCCGCGAGCCGTCTCGAAGGCCACCTTCAATATGCGCTCTATCTCGGGGCGGGTATAGATGTCGGTATCGTAGGCCTTGTCGTTGTCCTGATATTTCTCTCCAAAGTACATGCCACCCGTCAGCTCGCGGATGACCACAAAGTCGGCGCCGCGCAGAAGTTCGTCCTTCAGCGGCGACCGGTGCAACAGACAGGGAAACGTGGCTACGGGCCGTATGTTGGCAAACAGTCCCAGCTGCTTGCGCATGGCCAGCAGACCCTGCTCTGGGCGGACCTTCGCCGTCGGGTCGTTGTCGAACCGCAGGTCGCCCACGGCGGCAAACAGCACGGCGTCGGCCTGCATACATGCCTCGTGCGTCTCTTGCGGGTAGGGATTGCCCACAAGGTCAATGGCATGGGCACCGCACACCGCCTCCGTATATTCAAACTCGTGGCCGAACCTCTCAGCCACAGCGTTGAGCACGCCAACGCCCTCCCGCATAATCTCGGGGCCGATGCCGTCGCCCTCCAATATTGCAATCTTCAGTCTCATATTGTATCTTTTCGTTTTATGTTTACACCAAATTTGCTGCGAAATTACAACAAAAAGCGCGAAACTCCAAATTTTGGAGCAGCGAATGCTGAGAAAAGTTTACTTTTACTCAGCTGAGTCGCGACAAAATTCGATAAAATCACGTTAAGTTATTATTGAATCTGGGGTAACTCTCCTCTCAAAGGCCTTGTAGAGAAATAAGCCGTCAACGGGCGGAGCGTTCCAGTTGCTCCAATAAAAAAACAAGGGGTGGTACCCCCTTATAAAGAATATATAACTAATTAATATAGATAGTTATATAGTACTATAGGGCCATGGGTACCCTCAAAAAAATACTGGAACAACTGGAATTGGCACACTCGCTCATTAAGATTTTTCTAAAAGGCAGAAAATCAATGAGATACGACATTCATAACTGTATGCACCCAAGACGCGAAGCTCGAAAGAGGCACAGAACGTATCAAAATCGGCTCTAAAAGGTGTCAAAAGCATGCATGAACCCCTTGTTTTGATGTTTTTCCCTTCCTTAGACGCGCAAGTGAGCGACGCGGAATTTCTATGTCCCGAGCGCAATAAGCCCTGCGAGTTCCTGTTTCTCAACAGCAAAACCCGAAAACGCGAAATTTATATCGCGCAAACAATAGGTTTACACATCAAGAAAACAAAGTTTTATGAACTCAACTTTCGAAAGTTCTCCTGCCCACTAATTTCGCGAATGACACGTATTCTTATCCGCGAAATGACATCTAATCTCATGAAGAAGAAATTGAAAGCAATGATCTCTGCTTCGGTGAACAACCATCCCACCGCTCCCCCAAGTTCAAGATAGAAGAGCCGGTTTGGGTATCAGCAGCGAGGAGTCGCCATAGCTGAGGAACCGGAATTGGTGGTCGAGGGCATAGCGGTAGATAGTACGCCAATCGTCGCCGACAAGGGCGCTGACAAGCAGTAAGAGAGTGCTGCGCGGCTGATGAAAGTTGGTGACGAGTGCGCGGACGTATTTATAGCTATAGCCCGGGACGATGATGATCTGCGTGGAGGCGTGGAGTGTGTCGAGCCGATTTTGGTCGAGGTAACGCAAAATGGCCTCGAGGCTTTGGGCGGGTGAGCCCCCCCTCAATCCCCCCTGGGGGGGAGGGAAGCACTCCCCTCCCTTGGGGAGGGGTTGGGGATGGGTGTAGGGTTCCCATTGTCCGACATGGCTCTGGAAGGGCTGCCCCGCGTGAAGGCGGGCGCCGATGTAGTAGAGACTCTCAAGCGTGCGGACGCTGGTGGTTCCCACAGCAATAGCACGGCACCCGTGGGCGAGCAACTGCTCAATGGTCTGCCGGCGCACGCTGATATGCTCGGTGTGCATGTCGTGGTCGGCGATGCCGGCGGTCTTCACAGGCTTGAACGTTCCGGCTCCGACGTGCAGGGTGAGCTCCTCGCGGCGAATGCCACGGCTGTCGATGGCGGCAAGCACCTCGGGGGTGAAATGCAGGCCGGCCGTCGGTGCCGCCACACTACCGTCAATCTTTGAGTAAACAGTCTGATAGGTGGTCTTGTCGCTCTCCTCGGTCTCGCGATGGAGATAGGGAGGAATGGGGAGTTGTCCCGTCTGCTCGATAATCTCGGAGAAGGTGAGTCCGCCATCCCAGGCAAACTCGATGATGAGCCCCCCCTCACTCCCCCCTGGGGGGGAGGAAAGCCCCCCTATCCCATCATCCCCCCCAGGGAGGACAGAGGGAGGCCGGCTGACCCGCGTCACACGAAGGGTGCCCGAAGCGATGGGAGCGGAGAGCGTGCCCTCCTTCCATTTCTTCTGGTTGCCGACAAGGCAGTTCCACCGGCATGTCGCTGTCTGCCCGAAGGCCTGCTCGTAGTCGGAGGGACTGACGGGCTCGAGCAGGAATATCTCTATAAGCGCGCCAGTCGCCTTGCGAAAATGCAGGCGGGCGTGGATGACCTTTGTATTGTTGAACACCATCAGCGCATCATCGGGCAGACGGTCGGCAAGGTTGGCGAAGCAATCCTCGCTTATCGCCCCCCTGTCATAGACCAGTAGCTTGCTCTGGTCGCGACGCGGCAACGGATACTTGGCTATGCGCTCGTCAGGCAGCTCATAGTCGTAGTCGGCCATTTTTAAATCATAATTCATAATTATTAATTCTTAATTACATCACCACTGCCCTGATGACGGCGTATGCCAGAACGATGGTAAACACTTGCACCACTACCCGAATGTCGGCAAGACCATAACCAGTAGAGGTATATTGCGAGGACACATAGCGTATCTCCGGTGAGAACTTACGGGAGAGGTAGCGGTAAAGCAGCCAGCACCCCGTTCCCACAACAGCGCCCCAACAGAGGCCTGCAAGCACGTCGCCCGGATAATGGACTCCAAGATAGAGGCGCGTATAGCAGTTGATGAGCGACCATGCCAACAGTGTCAACGTGAAAGCACGGTTTCGCACGATAAGAATCAGATACAAGGCTATTGAGAATGTATTGGAGGCATGAGCCGAGAAGAAACCGTAGCGCGTCTCCACAACACCGGGAACGACATCGACGGTATGTCCCACGACAGGGTCGTAGAGCGGCCGCCACCGTCGCACAAGCGGTTTTACGATGCCGTCGGCCATGCCGTCGGAAAGTAACAGACACAACACGGCAATGCCAAAGACGAGCAACATCTGCTGCGTGGTCTCGCTGTTCTTGATGGCAAGCCAGATCAAGGCAAGATAGAGCGGTATCCACGTCCAAGGAGATGTAAGACCACAGACCAGCTGGTCGAGAAACAACGAGTCGCTCCCGTTGAACCATGAAAGCACCGTACGGTCAATGTCGATAAACGTCTGTATATTCATACCTCATTATTCTCTATTCTTTCTTCCACATCCGGAGGGAATTGAAGGGGCTGTTAAATCTCCTCTATCTGCTTTGTCTTTAACCATGCCTCGCGACCATCGGAGAGGCGTATCTGTCGCCAGTCGGCCATGGTACGGTCGAGAATGCGAACCTTGGTGCCCTCGTGGAGCGTGAAGGCTGTAGCAGCATCGGCGGCAGGTGTGCGCATTGCCTGTATAGAGACTGGCATGACAATGGCCTCGTCGTTGCTCTCCACATATCGTTTCTGCTGCCAGGCAAAGAGTAAGGCAAGCAGGAAAATGACCATAGCAACTATGGCACCGAAGAACGCTACTCTTCGAACTCCCAGACGGGGGGAGAACAAATAGGCGAGTTGAAGCAACAAGGCCATGACAAGGGCACAGAAGGCACAGACTGCCCACGCGTCAGAGGTAAGGCTGCGACGAACAGACTTATAAGCCGTGACAAAGAACAATTCAGACGGCTCGGGCAACTGGTCGATGGTTTTACGACTGACAAACTGCAAGTTGAAACGCGTTTCGGCATCAGGATTAAGGCGCAAAGACCGCTCGTAGGAAAGAATGGCCTTGCCGATGTTTCCTGAGCGATAATAGGTATTGCCGAGATTGTAATAGAGAACAGCATCCTTTTCTTTCCGCAACAGTTTCTCGTATATGCCAGCTGCCTGCTGATAGTCGCCTTTCAGATAGGCGGAGTCGGCATCGTGCTTGAGAGTGGAACCTGCAAACGCGCCCAAACAAGGTGAGAGGAGCAGGAAGAAGAACAGAATGGTCTCTTCTATCTTGAGAATGGCCGACCGCGCCGCCTC
>JAFRZC010000088.1 GCA_017442765.1 Prevotella sp.
CGACGGCATCGACACGCTCGAAGTGGCAGGCTACGTGCTACAGGCTGAGGACCTCGAACCCGTGAAAGGCATACTCGTGGGACTCTACAACAACATCGAGGACTCCATCTTCCGGACACGTCCCATGCTGCGCATCGCACGAACCGACTCACGCGGACACTTCGCTATCAAAGGCGTGGCACCAGGCAGCTATCGTGTCTATGCCCTACAGGATGTCGATGGCGACTACCGCTTCTCGCAGAAGAGCGAAATGATAGGCTATACAAGACAAATCGTCTCGCCGACATGGAAAGCCGACGTGCGGCGCGATACGCTCTGGCGCGACTCACTCCATATCGACGACATACGGCAGGTGGGCTACACCCATTTCCTGCCCGACGACATTGTGCTGCGCGTCTTCACCGAAACACAGACCGACCGCTATCTCATCAAGACCGAGCGGCAACAGGCCAACCGTTTCTCCCTCTACTTCAGCTATGGAAACGATGAGTTACCCGAGCTCAGAGGACTGAATTTCAACTGTCGTGACGCCTTCCTGCTCGAAGCGTCGGAACACTTAGACACGTTGCGCTACTGGCTGCGCGACACCGCACTCGTGAACCAAGACACTCTCGACGTAGAGATGCGTTACCTGATGACCGACACACTTGGTCATCTGGTTCAGCAAACCGACACCCAGCGCATCCTCTCGCGTCAGCCATACGCCCGCCGACTCAAACAGCAGCAACGTGAGCAGGAGCAATGGGAAAAAAATCAGGAGAAACAGAAGAAACGCGGGCTGGCCTACGAGACCGAGCGCAAGCCGATACCCTATCGCGTGGAATATCGCGTAAATCCGCAGATTGCCCCCGACCAAGTCATTTACTTCGAGATGCCCGAACCCGTGGCAACGGTCGATACCACCCGAATACACCTCTACTATCTCTCACTAAACGACTCTCTATGGTATCGCGAACCATTCACGATAGCTCCCGTCACCTCTCATCCCCTTCCCTCACTGGCTATCATGCGCTATAGGCTCACCGCCGACTGGGAGCCCGAAACCGAATACAGCCTGGAGGTTGATTCTGCTTTCATGACAAGCATCTATGGACTGGTCAACGAGAAGGGGAAACGCGGGTTTAAGGTGAAATCGCTGGGCGACTATGCCACCATAGCCATCACCGTGAGCGGTATGCAGGGCAAGCACCTCATAGGACAACTGCTCGACCAGCAAGACAAACCTGTAAAGGTATGCCGCACCGACGACGGGCGACTGGCCTTCTTCTACGTTGAGCCCGGAACCTATTACCTGCGTGTCATCGTCGATGACAACAACAACGGCCAATGGGACACAGGCGATTATGCTCTCGACCGACAAGCCGAGGCAGTATATTACTATCCCCACACCATAGAATGCCGCGCCAAGTGGGATTTCTCCGAGACCTGGAACCCGGAGAGCACGCCTGCCTACCAGCAGAAACCGTCGGCCATCACCCGGCAGAAAGGCGAACAGCAACGCAAGGTGCAACAACGTAACGCCGACCGCGCCCGTAAGCTCGGAATACCACTCCCATCAACCATCAACTACTAATCCATCAAAAATATGAAAAGACGGACCGTTTTCCTCTTTGTGATAACACTGTTCACTTACCACCTTTCACTTATCACTTCCTCAGCGCAGTGTACCTACAAGAACACTGCGTTCCAAGGTAACGAGTTTCTGTCCTATAACCTTTACTACAACTGGAAATTCGTATGGGTGAAAGGCGGAACGGCAAGCCTCTCAACCGTACAGACCACCTATCGCGGTAAGGCGGCCTATCGTGCCTCGCTCAACACACGGGCACTGAAAAAAGTGGACGATATGTTTCTGTTGCGCGACACCCTGCTCTGCTATACAACCACCGAGCTGGCTCCGCTTTATTTCCGAAAAGGTGCCCGCGAGGGCAAGCGCTACACCGTCGATGAGGTATTCTTCAGCTATAAGGGCGGACAGAGCCATACGCTCCAGCAGCGTCGCCACACCGACGGCACCGTCACCCGCGAGAACCACTCCTCGCCCACTTGCCTCTACGACATGCTGAGCGTCTTTCTCCGCGCCCGCTCCTTCGATGCCACCGGCTGGAAAAAAGGCCACACCATACCTTTCTCCATGGCCGACGGCAAAGGCATCACCTCCGCGCAGCTGCGCTATGGCGGCAAAGAAGTTGTCAAAGCCGACAACGGCAAACGCTACCGTTGCCTGAAACTCTCCTACTATGAAAAGGAAAAAGGCAAGATGAAAGAAATCATGCGCCTCTACGTCAGCGACGACCTGAACCATGTTCCGATCCGGATAGACGCGTTCCTGCGCGTCGGCTCTGCTAAAGCCTACCTTGTCAACATGAAGGGCTTGCGCAACCCCGTCACCTCACTACAATAATCCTTACAAAGATCGTAGCCTCTCCGTCAACTCCCGCATTCCCTCCGAGGCTCCTTTACTGATTACCTCCACATGCTGTGCCGCACAGGTGGTCACGGGATTGGGGTCTATCAGGAAGATGGGCTTGCCCGTAGGTACAAACTGGAGCAGTCCGGCTGCGGGATAGACGTTCAGCGATGTGCCGATAATGACAAACACATCGGCCTTTCCTACAGCCTCGGCAGCTATGCTGATGTTGGGTACGGCCTCGCCGAAGAACACGATAAAAGGCCGCTCAAGCGAGCCGTCCGCCGACTTCTGTCCGGGCTTCACCTCACAATCGTCCTCGGTCAGTTCGCGCACATAGCGCTCGTCGAACTGGTCGCGTGAAGAGCACACCTTCGCCAGCTCACCATGCAGATGAATGATATGCGACGACCCGGCACGCTCATGCAGGTTGTCCACGTTCTGCGTGACGACTGTCACGTCGTACTCACGCTCCATCTCTGCTATCAGCCGATGACCCTCGTTGGGCTGTGCCGCGTAGAGTTTACGTCGCATATTGTTATAAAACTGATTTACGAAATCAGGCTCGCGCAGCCACCCCTCGTGCGTGGCGATGCGCTCCACAGGTTCGTTCTCCCAAAGTCCGTCCTGACCTCGGAATGTCTTGAAACCACTCTCCACCGACATGCCGGCACCCGTCAAAAACACTACTTTCTTTTTCATCTTTTCTTCTCCTTTTTCTTAATAATGCACAAAAATAGCGATTTTTTTACAAATATGACGATGCAATAAAAGAAAATTTGTAACTTTGCACGATATTTTGCGTGCATGCTATGCATGCCAAATTACAAAGCGACAATAAAAAATGGACAAGAAAAGCTATGATCTCGGCCTCAACGTAGGCCAGCAACTCTACGGCATGGGCATCCACGACCTGAATGTCGATGACTTCGCCAAAGCCGTCAAAGACGTGTTTGAGCGCTCAAAGAATCAGAAAGCCGACGGAGAGAAATATCTCGCCGAGAACGCACAGAAGGAAGGTGTTGTGATTCTACCTTCCGGTCTTCAATACAAAGTGCTCAAAGAAGGCAACGGCCACAAGCCCAAAGCTACCGATCAGGTGCGCTGCCACTATGAGGGTATGCTCATCGACGGCACCCTTTTCGACAGCAGTCTGCAACGTGGTGAGCCTGCCACCTTCCCGCTGAACGGAGTCATTAAAGGCTGGACCGAAGGTCTGCAACTAATGCAGGAAGGAGCCAAATATCGCTTCTTCATTCCCTATCACCTGGGTTATGGCTCACGCGGCGCAGGCGGTTCCATCCCTCCCTTTGCCACACTCATCTTCGACGTGGAACTTCTTGAAGTGTTAGCCCCCCAAAAGGGATGAGGGATGAGGGATGAGGGTGTGATAGATTCACCTGTCGTCTTAACTCCTGAATTCCTTTAACTCCTTAACTTCTGATAAAATTATAAATCGTAAATCATAAATAAAAAAAGACAAAGAAAAAATGAAAAAAATTACATTCGTAGCCGTTATGGCTATCGCTGCTGCAATGTTCAATTCATGCGGCAACTCAGCACCCAAAGCCGATCTGAAAAACAATGTTGACACGCTAAGCTATGCCATTGGTATGGCACAGTCGCAAGGTCTCACAGGCTATCTCATGCAGTCGGGCATCGACACCACCTACATCGATACCTTCGTCAAAGGACTCGTTGAAGGAGCCAATGCCGGTGAAGACAAGAAGCAGAGTGCCTATTTCATGGGTCTGCAAATTGGTCAGCAGTTCGCCAACCAAATGGTTAAGGGCATCAACATGGAAGCCTTTGGCAACGACTCTACCAAGACCATCTCACTGAAGAACCTGCTTGCCGGATTCATCGCCGGAGCTAAGAACGAGAAGAGTTTTGTCTCGCCAATGGAAGCCCGCACGCTGGCTGAGGCTAAGATGAACGAGGTACGCGCCGAGCAGTTCAAAGACGTAAAAGCCGCAGGCGAGAAGTTCATGGCACAGAAGGCCAAGGAAGCTGATATCAAAAAACTTCCCTCGGGCGTGCTCTACAAAGTCATCAAGGAAGGTACTGGCGAGATGCCCAAGGACACCTCTACCGTGAAAGTACACTATGAGGGCAAAACCATCGACGGCACCGTCTTCGACAGCAGCTACCAGCGCAAAGAACCCACCACCTTCCGCGCCAACCAGGTTATCAAAGGCTGGACCGAGGCACTCACACACATGCCCGTCGGCTCCACATGGGAGATCTATGTACCGCAGGAACTCGCTTACGGCTCACGCCAGTCGGGCTCCAAGGGAGAAATCAAACCCTTCTCGCCCCTCGTATTCAAGATTGAACTCCTCAGCATAGGGAAATAAAGCATGAAAAGAATCATATTGCTTGCCCTTGTCATCGTGGCAAGTGCAACCACGACAACACTCGTGGCCAAGGATAAGAAAGACAAGAAAAAGAAGAAGACACCGGCCGTGCAGGTCGTGGCACCCGTCACCCCTGCCGACTCGGCCAGCTTTGCCGCAGGCTATGCCACCACCGACGGGCTGATGGGCTATCTCACCCGCCAGCTCGGTGTCGATACCGCCTATATGGCCGACTTCATCGACGGACTGCGCGAGGCGATAGCACAGACGGGCGACCCCAAGTTCACTGCCCGCAGTGCAGGCTATCAGATAGCCGAAACCATCAGCAAGCGCATCTTCCCCTCGCAGAAGCAGAAATACGGTGAGGAAGGCGACACCATTTCCGCCAAATTCTTCAACGAAGGCTTCATGGCAGCATTGACTAACGACTCTACCGTGTTCAACCTGAAAGGCGCACGCGACTACTTCGACACGAAAGTAGAGGAGCGCACCAATGCCCGTAACGCCGCCTGGGACAGGGAAAACCGCGAGTGGCTGATGGATAATGCACAGAAAGAAGGTGTCGTCACGCTTCCCTCGGGACTCCAGTATAAGATTATCAAGCAAGGCACCGGCGCACAGCCCACCGCCACCGACAAGGTGGTTGTGAAGTACGAGGGCAAGATGATCGACGGCACCGTCTTCGACAGCAGCTACACGCGCAAGCCCGACACCACCTCTTTCCGCTGCGATCAGGTCATCAAGGGCTGGACCGAGGCGCTCACCCTGATGCCCGTAGGCTCCACATGGGAATTCTACATCCCCCAGGAGCTCGCCTACGGCAGCCGCCAGGCCGGAAAAATTAAACCCCTCTCCACGCTCATCTTCAAAGTCGAGCTCATCGACATCGAGACAGAGAAAGAGAAGGCGAAATAAAGATTCTTTTAAAATTACTTGAAAAAGAGGTTGACACATATTTCCATTTGTCAACCCCTTTTTTTATTTGTAATTATTGGTATCCAGTAATACAGAAAGGTTACTCATGATGGAAGGATATAGAATTGTTAACGGATTTAACGGTTGCGTGGTTGGCAACTGTTAAATTCACTTTGTCACTTTTCAGCATTTTCAGGTGGGAAAACAGTGCTTTTTCTTCTCTTTCACTCCCCTTTTACTCCTCTTTTACTCCCCTTTAAATGCGAAAGATATATGTTTCACCTTCCGAAACACGGTCTTTTGCATTGCGAAACACGGTCTTTCGGAACCTGAAAGATATATGTTTTGGCGGTGAGAGATATATCTTTCGCTGGATGAAGGATGAGAGATGAGGGATGAGAGGCAGGCAAAAGCTTTGTAAATCAGCGAAATAACGATATTGCAAAAAACAGCCGTTTTTTCGCTGTCTCTGTAAGCATCGGCGAGAAAACGGCTGTCGGTGTGTTAAAATGACTTCGATTAATTGTTATCTTATATTAATATTCGTGTAAAAAAGAGGATATTCTTACTTCACGATCTTGCAAACCACCTGATGACCTTTTGTGTCGGCGACGCGGGCAAGGTAGAATCCTGTCGGCAGGCGGGTGGTGTCGTAGGTGGCATAACCGTCAACGGGATTAAGTATGGCTGTGGCCACTTGCTGGCCGTCGGCGGTATAGATGGTCAGTCGAGTTTCGGGCTGGCTCCATCCGCGCAGGATGAGGCGGTCGGCAGCATAGAGGAGAGAACCCACCCCCAACCCCCATCCCGAGCTGAGCTCGCCCCCCCGTTGCCTTCCCCCAAGGGAGGGGAGCTGGAAGCCAGTGGGTGTGTCGTAGAGCAGCTGGGCATAGCTGCTGAGGCGGTTGGCCTTGTCGATGGTGGGGATGGTCATGAGATAGACATCGTTGGAGCCGTCGGGGTAGCGGCCTACGGTCTGCTCGGCGTTGTGCGCAGGGTACTCGAAGTAGTCGGTCCAGCTGTCGTCGGCAGCAGTGAGGGCGAGCGTTGTGCCCGACGCGGGAATCTTGAACGAAGCATGCAGCTGGCAGATGGGCTCCTCGCCGTCGCACCAGACGAGGCGGTAGCCGTGGGCAGGAATTATGGATGAGGGATGAGGGATGAGGGATGAAGGGGGCTGGATGCGGTATTTGTGCAGGTCGCCGATGTCGTCGGTGAGATACATGCCGGTGAGGTCGATGTCCTCGGAGGTGGTGTTGTAGAGCTCTATCCAGTCTTTGCGCTTGTAGTAGTCGTTGACGTAGGTGTCGTTGGCGGCGCTCACCTCGTTGATTCGCACGGGGCGGATGCGGTCGGCTTTTCGCTGCTCGTCGCTGACGGGCGAGAAGCAGGCCACGAGGTCGGATGCTCCGGCGGGCAGGTCGATCTCAGGCGTGTCGGCATAGAAGTTGGAATGTCCGTCTCCATCCTCGTAGCCTATCTGCGCGGCAAAATAGATGTCGCTCGACGTGGCGGAGTAGTTGTGTACCTCGACGCAGACGACGTTGCGCCCTACTTGAAAGAGGTTTGCGGGAAGCTCTATCTGTCCGCTGTCGGGATTGCCCGTGGCATTGCTGGAGGCGTATGGACTGCTGTCTGTGCGCATGTTGTAGCGCCCGGCCTCGTGTCCGTTGATATAGACGATGAAGCCGTCGTCAACGACATAGTTCATAAGGAAGCGCGTGTTCTCGGTAATCTCGCCCTGATAGGAGAAGGACTTGCGAAAATAATAGACGGGATATTTGTTGTTGGAATCGGAGCCGTAGGAGAGAGTGGTGGAGATGCCATCCTTGCCATAGCCGAAGGGCGCACGACCAATCTTCCATGAGGTGCGGCTGACGTTGGGCATGTACCAGTCGTCGCTGGCCGAGAGCGTTCCCTTGTCGTAGTAGTACCACATGGTGTTCATGGCGACCAGCTCGTTGGTCATGCCCGAGCGCAGCTGCCACCCGTCGAACTGATAGCCTGCGGGCGCGACAGCCCGTAGGGTGACGGGCGCGAAGAGCTGTCCGTTGAACCGGCCTGTGAGCACCTCGGTGTTGTTGATATAGAGTTTCGCCGCGTCGGTGTTGCTGCTGAGCCGGACGTTTTGCGCGGGGGTGGTGATGAGCTTCATGGGCGAGTAGCCGCGCAGGGTGGTCATCATGGTGGGCATGCGGTTGGCCAGATTACGCTTCAGCTCGTTGGCCGAGTTCATGACCGACCTGCCCTCTAACTGCATCATGGGCTCTACACGGGCGGCGAGACTGTCGATGACAGCGCAGCAGCGTGTGGGCTCGAATACGCTGCCGCCCATCACGCAGTAGCTGTCGATAAACTGCCGCCGGAAGTCGTCGTTCTTGATGAGATTGAGGAAGAGCGTGACGAATTTTATCTCCTGCCGGCGTGAGATGCCCAGATTGTAGAGTTGCCGGAAGGTGTAGTTCTGCTTCGAGGCAAACTCATTGAAAGTGTTGGTGGTACCGAAGTCGAAGTCGTGGTCGAAGGACACGATATGATACTTTCCGCCGTCCTTCGCACAGAAGCCCTTGAGATTATTGTGCGGCCAGTCGTTGGTGCCCACGTAGAAATACATGGCCATGTAGTCGATATACTCGTCGATGTCGAGACACTGGCGGATTTCTTCATAGACATCGGGCTGGGCGGCATCCTGGCTCAGCTGATAGAGCCGCTCAAACCGCTCACCCGTGCCGGCGGTGACGATATAGCCGCTGTCGATGTTCACCTCGAAAGCCTCTATGTCATCGGTCGAGAGTCCGTAGTTGCCGTAGGGGTACTGCTTGTTGTTGGGCTCACGCATGTTGAGCACGCCCTTGTACTCGCCGTTCACGAACTCGTGGGCAGGCTCGTAGCTCTGCAGATCTACGTATGCGCCACCCGTCTGGGTGAGCGTGGCCATAGCACCGTCCTTTAGGCGGGTATTGTTCTCGTTGCCGCCGTTGCGCATGACGATGGTGCGGTTTCTGAGATAGGGCTTCGCGCTGAAGAAGGGATGTTTCAGGTTGCGGTCACCGCCATGCTTCTTATTGCCTTTCAGCTTGAACGGTCGCGGCGACAGACTACGGCTATAAGCGCCCGACACCTTCATGTCCACATCCTGATTGACTTTCATCTGGCCGTCGGTGTCGATGAACGAGAAATTGGCAGGTCGTTCCCAGTTACGGTTCCAGTTTTTCTTGTCGGAGAATTGGTTGCCCGGCACACCGTTCTTGCCATCGACAAGGATGCCGAGCGAGTCGCCATAGAGAAATTTCGGGTCGGCAATGACCGACACGATGGGCAGCCGGTAGTCTTTGTCGCGCTTGATGTAGGAGCGCGAGGTGACACGGCTGGGCAGATAGCCGTCCTGAAAGTATCGCAGGCGGAGCGAGGTGGTCTTTGAGACGTAGAACCGGCCTCCGTTCGACACCGTGCCATTCTTCTCTGTCGGCACGGTGCCGTCGGTGGTATAGCGTAAGGTGACACCCTTCGGGATGCTGACCTGAGCGATGACTTGCGAGGTGAAGAGCTGCGAGTCCTTGTCCACCTCAGGCATGGGCAGCTGCTCGTTGGCATAGACGGCAGTGTTGTTCGTTGCTCCGGGTGTTGGCGCGGCCGTCCAGCTCCAGTTGTCGCCCGCGTCCTCGGTGCAGGCGTAGGCGCAGCGCTCTATGGCCTCGGGATAGAAGAAAGTGAGTTGGTTGGTTCCGTCGGCGGCATTGATGAACAGCTGTCCGCCGTCGCTGTCGAGATTGAAGCAGACGTTAGTGTTGCAGATGTCGGCACTGTCGAACCACACCACACGATAACCTCCTGCCGGTACGCTCTTCATCTCTTTTGGTGCCCGCCACTTGCAGGGTTCCTCGGGATCGTCGCTGAAGCAGACTCCCGCCAGGGGGATGTCGCGGTCAGTGGGATTATAAAGCTCTATCCATCCGTCGAAATTGAAGGCCGGACTGACGAAGTTGTCAATGTTGCCCACCATGATTTCGTTCACGACGAGCCGCTCCACCTGCCCGAAAACACGACAGACGGAGAGCAAGGCCATGAGAAAGAAAATCCTGAATCGCAACATTTAAAGATGGCTGATAGTCTATGGTTGATGGTTGACGACCGTACAAAATTACAAAATTTCAAAAAACATCCCACTCTAAAACTTGCTTTTTCTTAAAAAATGGTTGTATTCTGATATAAATTTGTCATTTTTTAGTAATTTTGACTATCGTCGAAAGTACTCAGCTTGGAAAATTGCAAAGACTCCGAGCTTGCTCGCCTGAGCACCAATAGAAAATAAAAAATGAGCGAAGAAATTTGCATTTTCGCTCACTTAATCGTACTTTTGCATCTCAGAAAATTTAACGAGAAATGAAAAAACTATACATTGAGACCTACGGTTGCCAGATGAACGTGGCCGACTCGGAGGTGGTGGCCAGCGTGATGCAGATGTCGGGCTATGAGCTGTGCGAGACGCTCGGCGAGGCCGATGCGGTGTTTCTGAATACCTGCTCGGTGCGCGACAATGCCGAGCAGAAAATCTATCACCGCCTTGAGGAGCTGAACGCCTTGAAAAAGGCCCCAAAAAAGGGGAACCGAGGGGGGCTCATCATCGGTGTGCTGGGCTGCATGGCCGAGCGTGTGAAGGAAGACCTCATCGAGAACCATCATGCCGACCTTGTGGCCGGTCCCGACAGCTACCTCGCACTGCCCAATCTCATCGCCCAGTGCGAGCTGGGACATAAAGCCATTGACGTGGAGCTCTCCACCACCGAGACCTATCGCGACATTGTTCCACAGCGCATCAGCGTGGGAAAGAGAATTGGCGGGTATGTGAGTATCATGCGCGGCTGCAACAACTTCTGCCACTACTGTATCGTGCCTTATACGCGGGGCCGTGAGCGCAGCCGCGACGTGGAGAGCATCCTGCGCGAAGTGTGCGACCTGCGCGACCGAGGCTTCAAGGAGGTCACCCTGCTCGGACAGAATGTGAACTCTTATAAAAGCCTCGCCCCCGACCCCTCTCCGAAGGGAGAGGGGAGTATGATGTTCTCTAATAGAAAAGTAACCTCTCCCCTCTCCCTTCGGAGAGGGGTCGGGGGTGAGGCTTCTTTCCCCTCCCTCCTCCGACTCGTGGCGCGTGCCGTGCCTGAGATGCGGGTGCGCTTTACCACCAGCCACCCGAAAGATATGAGCGACGAGACGTTGCGCGTGATAGCCGACGAGCCGAACGTCTGCCGACAGATTC
>JAFRZC010000089.1 GCA_017442765.1 Prevotella sp.
TACCGTCCGAGCCAGGCTTCGGGGTTGAGTTTTGAGGTTTCTTTGCGGAGCTGGAACTGGAGGATGTTGTCGGTGCCGACGGTGCCGAGCACCTGGCGGGTTGAGACGCGCTGACCTTTCGACACGCTGACGGAGCGCAGGTTGCAATAGACGGAGATGTAGGCTCCGTGACGCACCATGACAAGGTATTGGCCACCGTAGCCGTAAACAGCACTGACCTCGCCGTCGTAGATGCTGCGGGCTTGGCATCCGGGTGAGCCTTTTATGTTGATGCCCTTGTTGTCGAGCTTCACGTTGCTGAGTCCCTCTACTTCGTATTGTCCGAAGTGGCTGACAATCTTGTAGGAGCCTGTGATAGGCATGGGCAGCCGTCCGCGGTTGGCCTCGAAGCCGCCGCTCATCATGCGGTCGGCGGAGCTCATGCGCGATGTCTCCT
This sequence comes from Prevotella sp., assembly GCA_017442765.1. Next base: position 437 of record JAFRZC010000089.1, read on the forward strand.
CTACCTTTCTTGTGGCTGCGGCTATCTCCTTGCTGTCGCGTTCGCTGTCGGCCTTGGCCTTGCGCTCGGCGGCAATCCGCTCGGCCTCGGCCTCTCGGGCTCGTTGCTCGGCATGGGCCCGCTCCTCGGCATCGCGTTTCTCCTTGGCCTCGGCTTTCAGTCGGGCCTCTCGGGCTTTGGCCTCGGCTATGCGCCGCTCGTTCTCTCGGGCCTTGGCCTCAGCCTCGGCTTTCTTGCGGGCCAGCTCTTCGGCTTTCTTCTTGGCGGCGGCCTCGGCGGCGGCTTTCTTGGCGGCAGCCTCGGCGGCGGCTCGCTTGCGGGCTTTCTCCACTTCGATGGCTACGAGACGGTCGATCTGGGCGTTGAGGGCGGCGTCTTCCTTACGTTGCTGGGCGATAATCTGCTGGATGCTCTTCTGTTCTTTCTTGAGCGAGTTCACCATCGACCGCTGCTCGGTCTGCTGTCCCTCAAGTGCGGCACGCTCACGCTTGCCCTGGCTGAGTAGGGTGTTCTTCTCTCCCTTCACCACACTCAGCTCGTTGCGCTTGGCGTTGACCTGCTCTTGCTTGGCTTTTACCTGTTCGCCCTGTGCACGCTGATAGGCGGCATACTCACGGACGAAGCGCAGCCGTCGGTACATCTGCGTGAAGCTCTTGGCGGAGAAGATGAACATGAGCTGGTCTTGGAAAGTGTGCTTGCGTGTCATCATGCGCATCGACTTGATGTACTTGGCCTTGCGCTCGGCAAGCTGCTGCTCGAGAGTCTCGAGCTGTGCCGTCAACAGGTCGATGTTGCTGTCGATATGGGTGATGTCGTGCTCAATGTTCTCTATCTTCTTCTGCCGGTCGTCAATCTCGCCGGTGATGACCATAAGGTTCTCGAGCCGTTTCTTCACGTCGGCCTGATTGGCACGCAGAGCCTTCTCCTGTTGCTTGATGCTTTTCTGTATCTCGGCTCGCTTGCCCTGCAGACCCTTGATGGCCTCGTTGGTATAGACGGGTTTCTTCTGGGTCTGCTGTTTGCCTTTCGCTGCTTGCTGTCTGGTCTTGCTCCTCGTTTTCTGCTGGGTGGCGGCAGGCTTCTTTCTCGTCTGCTGCCGGGCGACGGGTTTGCGCTGTTGGGTGGCGGTGGGCTTCTTCGAGGTGACAGTCTGCCTCTTCTGTGCCGGCACGGAGAGGACAAGCGCAAAGGCGAACAATATGCAGAGAGTGGAGCGTGGAGAGAGGAGAGAGGAGAGTCGTTTCATTGCTTAGAGATTTGTGATTTTTGACAGGATGTCGTCGGTTTCTACTTTCTTATATTTTGGCGAAACGGTTGTGCGGGCATCCCATTTGCCATCGGTGGAGAGGTCGTCGAGGTCGAGGGTGACACTGGTTGTTTTGGCCGCGCCGTTTTTGGGCAGGCTGAACTGGAAACACTGCCATGCGGGGAAGAGTTTCCCGCCAACGCCTCGGAACTGGTCGTATTGCCACGTGAGCGAGGATGTGCCTTTTGTCGCACTGGTGTAGCGCACGGTAGTCTGTTTAATCTTTGCTGTGCGACGGTTGGCCGTCCACGAATAGGCGAACTTACCTTTAGTGGCCGACAGCAGGACGGTTTCTCCTGCCCCGTCTTCAGCCTTCACTGCCGAGAAACCGGCTTCGCCGGGCATATAAAACTGGTTCCAGAAGAGCGACTGCAAGGCATTGAAGTCGATGCCATTGTCGCGCAGGAAGTCAATCTGATTATAGTCGGCCTGAATATATTCTTTGTGCATGCGGTCGATGACAAGCACATAGTCGGGTGTGAACTCGAGTCTTCCCACCTCGCTGCGGATGATGGGGATGAAGAGCTGTATGCGGATGGTCTCGCCCCGACGCATGTGGAGCGAACCGGGAAGCGTGATGTCTTTCTTGTCGGTCTTGACATTAAAGGTCAGGCCGGCCACGATGTTGTCGGCCTTCATCTCGCCGGCCTTTAGCTGACCGATGATAGCGGGTTCGGCTGTGGCAGTTTGTGGCGAGCCGATGCCCAGTTTTTTCTCATCAATAGCGTGCGGACCGGTTGTCGTCGATGCCGCGGGATTGTCTGTGACAGCTTTCTTTGTGGCGCATCCTCCTGCCATCACCAAGAGCGCGAGGAGGAGCAGCGATGGTTGAAACTTTCTCATTCGTCTTCTTTTTTGATATATCTTCGTTGTACTATTTTCTTTAGCAGCAGATCCTTGTCAATGTCCCCGTCGTCCTGTTCGTAGGCTTTCTGCCATAGTGCGACGGCTCCGTCGATGTCGCCTGTCGCGGCATGTATGTCGCCGGCATGTTCGGTGATAACAGCATTGGGGTCGGTATCGTGCCTGATGGCCTGGTCGATGTAGTTGAGTGCCTCCTCGTTGCGGCCTTGCAGGAAGAGTATCCAGGCGTAGGTGTCGAGATAGGTGCTGTTCTCGGGCTCGGCCTGCACGGTCTTGCGGCTCATCTCCTCAGCTTTTTGCAACAACTCCTCTCTCCGGCCAACCCTCTTAACGTTAACACTCCTCTCTCCTTTCTCCTCTAAGATACTCAGGTAATAGGCATAGTTGTTCAGACAGGCCACATTGTCGTCTTTCCATTGCAGACAGCTGTCGTAGGCTTCGAAAGCCTGGTCGTAGAGTCCTTTCTGATGGAGGATGTCGCCCATGATGGCGTAGAAGTCGGAGACAATCTCGGGGTTACTCTTCTCGTTAATCTGGCTCACACCTCGCTGGAAGGCATCGAGTGCGCGGTCGTGCTCGTCTTTCTGAAACCATGCCAGGCCGTTGAAATAGTAGAACGCCATCTCTTCGGGGTTGTACTCTGTTCCTGGCTGGCTGACCGCCACGACCTCGTCCCAGTCCTTCTGTGTCCAGAGGTCTTGCAGCAGGGAGAACCGTGCCATGGCATTGTCGGGAGCCACGCTGAGCACATGGCGCAGCGCATCATCGACCTCCTCCGTCGGCATTTCCTTCATTCTCATATAGACTGCCTTGAACATGGGTATCTCGCTGTCCTTGGGGTCGCTCTCGATGATGCGGTCCATCAGGCTGAGCAGACGCGTGCTGTCGCCGTCGGCCTGTTCGCTCTCGCGGACGAGCTGCTGCAGGATGGTGACCTTCGTCTCCACGGGTGTGGCACGATTGGTCAGTATCTGCGTGCGCAGCCGCATAGCGAGGCTGTCCTGTCCCGCAGCCACGTAGTAGTCGGAGAGCGACTCCATGGCGTAGCTGTTGTCGGGCTCTTTCTTGAGTGCGGTGGTGAAAATCTTGTAGGCCTCCTTCTGCTTGTTGTTCTGCATGAGCCAGTTGCCGAGCATCACACGGTAGTTCTCCTCATTGGGAAACTCCGCCGCAAGCCGTCGCAGCGTCTTCTGTGCCATTTTCTTGTTGCCCATGCGCTCGTAGGCCTGCACGGTGGCCAGTGCGATGTCCTCGTTGAGTCCCTCCATCTGCTCCAGCCGGCTCAACGTGTTGATCATGCCGGGGTAGTCCTTCTTGTGCTGATAGAGTTCGAGAAGGATGGCCAGCACATCGATGCGCGAGTGGTGACCGTCGTAGAGATGTTCGTAGGTGTTGATGGCCGCGTCGATGTCTCCCGCGCCGATATAGTGCATCGCCAGCCGCTCCTGATAGGTGTCGTTGGCGGGATTGAGCGCGGCGGCTCTCTCGATGCACCGCAGCGCGGCGGAGTCTTCCTGCTCGGCGTAGTAGTCGGAGAGCATGAACCAGGCCTCGGGCGCGTTGGGATTGATTTCTATGCAGCGTTGCAGCGTAGCATAGGTGGAGTCGCGGTTACCGGCAAGCCGCCAGCTCACGGCATCGAGGAAATGGTCGTTGAACCCCTCGGCCCGAGACGGCATAGCCATATAGCCCTGCCGCCGAAGAACGGCAAGACTGTCCTCCTGCTCCTGCGCCGCAGCGCAAAGCACGGCTGTCAGGAGCAGGATCACGGGTGTCCCCACCCGTAAGGCGATAAAACTCAATGTCCGGAGCCAATTATGCATTGTGAATTATGCATTATGAATTATGCATTATGAAATCTCTACTTCACTCCCGTATGTCCGAAGCCACCCTCACCCCGCTCGGAAGTCTCAAGCTCCTCCACAGGGGTGAACGCAGCCTGCTCGTGGCGGGCGATGACCATCTGTGCGATGCGCTCGCCGTCGTTCACCGTGAAATCCTCAGCCGAGAGGTTCACGAGTATCACCCCCACCTCGCCACGATAGTCGGCGTCGATGGTGCCGGGTGTGTTCAACACCGTGATGCCCTTCTTCAGTGCCAGGCCGCTGCGCGGGCGTACTTGCGCCTCATAGCCTGCGGGCAGGGCAATGTGAAGCCCCGTGGGGATGAGTCTGCGCTCCAAGGGTTTCAGCACGACGGGCGCGTCGAGGTTCGCCCGCAGGTCCATGCCTGCGCTTTGCGGCGTGGCGTATGCCGGAAGGGGCTGATGCCCCTTGTTCACTACTTTCACTTCTATCATCATCGATACGAAATATTAATTGTCAGTGCGAAAGATACGCAATCTGTTTTGGTTAGATATTATTGATTGTTATTACCGAACAACTCTTCTTTGAAGTAGTCGATAGCTTTCTTCAGGGGTTCCAGATCGTTCTTTACGATATTGAACACTTCGTCGGCATCAACCTCGAAGTAGTGGTGTGCCATGATGTCTCTTGCTCCCATGACTTTCTTCCATTCTATCGAAGGGTATATGGGAAGCAATTCCTTGTCGGTGAGCTTGTCAAGCGTTTTTACGGCTTCGCCCAAAGCGATGAGTACCATGCAGGCCGCATCGAGTTTCTCCATGCCAAAGGGTGAAAGGAGAAAATCGTCGGCAGTGTGAATCTGCACTGTCCGCTCCTGCAGCCGGGTGATGGCTGCCTCAATATTCTTGAGGGTCGCATAGACCATCTGACGTTTCTCAGTAGACTCGAATTCCATATTTCAAGATTTGCTGTTTAAACAAGGGGTTCATGTTCTCGCGCATTCGCACCACATCGACGTCGCATCCGAGTAGTTCCTGCAAATAGATCTTCACACCGGCGCGGTTAAACAGGTTGGGTGTCATCTCTACACAAATGTCCACATCGCTATCCTCCTGCTGTTCGTTGCGGGCCAGCGAGCCGAAAAGCGTCATGGAGTGTACGCCGTAGTGCTCGCCAAGATACTGACGAGTGGTTTTCAGCTTTTCTATGGTTTGTGTCCTGTCAAGCATAGACGAAATACTATTAAGTGCTGTGACTTGTCTGGAAGTATCTGCGTGCAAATATACAAATAATTTGCGAAACCCAAACAGATTTGGTGGGAAAGTTATAAAAAAGCAGTAATTTTTGCACCCAAGACGGAGAAGGCATTAAATGTGAAATAATCTTAAATGATTGGCCGAAAGATATATGTCTCGCAGCGGGAAGAGTTAAAACGGGAAATGCGTTTTAACACTTCGTTTTTTTCGTTTTGGCGGCGGGATTTGTGCTTTTCGCGGGTCGGAAAACGACTTCCGGCGGCGAAGCATATATGTCTCGCTTTCGAAAGATATATGTTTCGGGTTCCAAAAGACGGTCTTTCACGTTACGAAAGACGGTCTTTCGCGGGCGAGACATATATGTTTCGGAAGGGATGAGAGATGAAAGATGAGAGACGAGAGCTGTAAGTCGTTGCTTTGCAATGACTTGCGAAAAGTATTCCAGAATCGCTTGTTTTGATGCTGGTGGGGCATAGTGCCATCCGACAACTTTCATGAGCTTAGAGCATGTTAAAATTCCGATTAGAAATCGGCCGTTTTTTAACATTTGCCATCTGCTTGATTAAGGTTGCAGTTTATCAAATCAAATTGCGTCTTCGTATCAGGTTTCCGGCAGGAAAAAAACAAGAATTTCGTTTTTATGGAACGGGAAAGTCACGACAATATTTGATGCAGCAAAGATGTAATTGATGTCATCGTCGCCTTCTTTCATAATATAATCCTCTTGTACGATACTCTTGATGTCGGTCAGAATTGCATTTGTGATGGTTTCGTCGGTCATGGGTAACTTGTAATAACTTAACCCGCATGACTTTACGATTCCGCTTTCAGTCTTGATAAAAATTTCATTTGGCCATATTTTGTCGCCTGCAACCCATTCCTTGTGTTGAAAGAGAATGCTCGTCTCGTTTTCTTTGAAATCATATCGGCCGGTTGCCATGATAATATCTTTTATATCTGTGGCTGGTTGCCCTGTAGGTATGTAGTTTAAGATAACGGCATTGTAGCTCTTGTCGCTGCGTTCGAGATAAGGATTGATTTGCCCGCAAATGTTCAAAGCGAGAGTAGAGAAAAGAAAGGTGTATATGAGTCTCTTTGTCATAGTTCTATTGTCTTTTCAATGATGCCCTTGTAGGTGTTGACGATGATGCGGGCGCGCGGGGGCACGGGAGCCTCCCCTACGGGGGGAGGTTGGGAGGGGGCTTTGAGGTCGGTGGTGGGGATGCTGAGGTAGAGGCGCGTGGTGTAGTACTGTGGCACGGTGCCTTGGTCGTGGAGCAGGCGGAGGGTGGGGCGGCCTTCTGCGTCTTCTGATTTTATCATGCCGATGCGCTGCACGGCTTCGGGGTCGTCGGCCTTGCCGGTTTTCAGCAGGAGCGCGAGATTGATATATTTTTTGTTTGTGCTGAGCCAGATGCTTTCAAGGCTGACGGGGTCGGTTCGCTGCTCTCCCTCAAACTCTTCTTCGGTGACAGGTCGGAGCACGGGCACGCGGTTCACGGCAATGCTTTCGACTGTTTTCTCCCCGGCGGTTGTGCCGTCGTGATAATAGATGAGAGCCCGGTAGAGTGTGTCGGCCTTCTCTGCCCACTCGGCTGTGGCGTATGGATTGAAACGGAGCGTCGTGCCGTCGTCGGTCGTGGCTTGGTCTATGGTCTGTGTGCTGATGGTGTGGGCTTCCACGAAGTCGGCCCGCAGATAGGAGTAAGTGCCGTCGCCGCTGTCGTAGGCATCGTTGGTGCAGCCGATGAGCAGGCCGATGAGCAGGGGGAGGAGGATTTTTTTCATGTCGTAGTGGCTTTTAGCTTGTTGCGCAGGGGGTTGGCATACATGGTGAGCATACGCTCGCGGAGGAAGGCCTCGTCTTTGTCGGCAATCTGTATCTTGGCCATCTGTGCCGTCAGGTAGTCCTCAAACCGGCGGCGGTCGTCGTCGGTGTAGTGTTTGCCGGCATGGGTGTCGGTGCCGCTGAGCAGGTCGTCGGCGATGTAGTTGTTGGGGAAGAGCTGGTAGGCACTGTGAATCTCGCGGTCGATGCGCTGGCTCAGCGCGTTGAAATATTCGGTCCGGGGCAGGGCGGAGAGCTCGTCGAGCCATTGGTTGACGGGCGTGCCGCAGTGGTAGTGCACGCGACCCTTGTCGCCGAAGATGCCGGTGCGCATGTTGTCGAGGTCGTCTTGCCGGCTTTTCTTGTAGGCGGGATTGTCGCGACGGAGCTGGAACTCTTTTGCCTTGAGGTAGTCGCAGGGGTCGTATTCGTAGCTGATGGTGAGCGGAACGATGTTAAGGTTTTTGAGATCCCCGCCCATGGCGAGCATCTTGAGCACGGACTCCTGAGTGTGGTCGCTGCTGTCCTTGGCGCGACCCTCGCGCTGGGCAAGCCAGATGTTCTCGTGCTTCTCGGTGACGGCATAGTGGATGTACTGGCTCATGTGGCGGCTGGCGAGGAGGGTTTCGCGGGGAGAGAGGCCGCGGCGCACGATGAAGGCTTTGTTCATGCGGACGAGCGTCTTTATCCAGGGATAGATGAGCAGATTGTCGCCGATGCCGATCTCTACGGTGGTGGGGTAGTGCCGTTCGACAAGGTGCAGGTCGAGCAGGGCAGAGTCGAGCACAATGTCGCGATGGTTGGAGAGGAAGGTGTATCTTGGACGAGGGATGGGGGATGAGGGATGAGCGATGAGGGATGGAAGGCTACGGGGGGGCGAGCTCCGCTCGGGAAGGGGATGAGGGTTGATGGCAGTGTCGTCGAAGGTGCAGCCGTCGGTGTGGCGGCGGATGATGTAGCGGACAAAGGGTTTCATGAACCGTTTTTGGAAACCGAGCGGTGTCCTGACCCCGACAAAGGACAGCCGCAGCATGGCCTTGCTCACCGATGCGGGCAGCCAGGGCATCAGACCCTTCAGCACGCGGGTGAACTGCCGGTCGGCCAGCAACTCGCGGAAGGCCTGCCGAATCTCATCAGCCTCGTAGGGCCGGATGTCGTCGAAAGAGTTTAATGCATAATTCATAATGCATCCTCTCAGAACTGGTTTTCCACGATTTCGGTGAGCACTTCCTTGATGTCGAGACCGGCGGCATGCACCTGCTGGGGGATGAAACTGGTCGGGGTCATGCCGGGCGTGGTGTTGATTTCGAGCATGTAGATCTTGTCGCTGCCGTCGGGTTCCCGTGTGACGATGTAGTCGATGCGGATGATGCCGTTGCAGCGCAGGATGTCGTAGATGCGGCTGGTTTCCTCTTGCAGGGCGCGGGTGAGTTCGGGGCTGATGCGGGCAGGGGTGATCTCCTGCACTTGACCGTTGTACTTGGCATCGTAGTCGAAGAACTCGTTGCTGGTGACAACTTCGGTGACGGGGAAGACGACCGACTTCTCGCGGGTTTTGTAGCAGCCGACGGTCACTTCGGTGCCTTCAAGATAGTGCTCGATCATGACTTCGTTGCATTCCATGAAGGCATTGCGCAGGGCCGGGGCGAGCTGGTCGGCGTTCTTCACCTTCGACACGCCGAAGCTGGAACCGTCGGCGGCTGGTTTCACGAAAAAGGGCATCCCGATGCGGGCCTCAATCTCCTCCTCGGTGTATTTGTCTTCCTCTCCCCGGCGGAGCAGGATGCTCTCGGCGACGTTGATGCCGAAGGCACGAAGGAAGTTGTTGAGCACATACTTGTCGAAGGTCATGGCCTCGACGAGCACGCCGCTGGTGGAGTAGGGGATGTGGAGCAGTTCGAAGTATCCCTGCATGATGCCGTTCTCGCCAGGTGTGCCGTGAATGGTGATATAGGCATAGTCGAAGACGACGGCCTTTCCGTTGAGCACGAAGGAAAAGTCGTTCTTGTCGATGGGCAGCTGGCTGCCGTCGTCGAGGTTGACGTGCCAGTTGAGGCCTTTCACATCGACGATATAGACGTTGTAGCACTCTTTGTCGAAAAACGAGTAGAGTCCTTGTGCCGAACGTAGCGACACATCGTGCTCGGAGGAGTCTCCTCCGCAGACGATGGCTATGTTTCTTTTCAGTTGTTTCATCTTTTTTGTATTTTTGTGGTTCTTATCAGTTAGATGTTAGTAATCATAATTATCAATTGTCAATTATCAATTTCTTTGAACGGGTCGGCGGCGGTGCCTTTGATGTAGGCCCGCCATTTTGTGATGAGCGCGTCGAGGTCGTCGGGCAGTGGCGAGGTGAAGTCCATCTGCTGGCCGGTTGTGGGGTGGACGAAGCCGAGTGTCTGGGCGTGCAGTGCCTGACGGGGACAGAGGACGAAGCAGTTTTGGATGAACGCTTTATAAGTTGACGATCGTTGTCCACGCAGTATTTCGGTGCCGCCATAGGTCTCGTCACCAAAGAGCGGATGGCCGATGTGCTTCATGTGGGCACGTATCTGGTGGGTGCGTCCGGTTTCCAACCGACATTCAATGAGTGTCGTGTAGCCGAACCGCTCGACGACGCGCCAGTGGGTGACGGCAGGCTTGCCCTGCTCCGAGTCCGTCGGCAGTACGGTCATGCGCAGCCGGTTGCGCGGGTCGCGGGCGATATTCCCCTCAATGCGCCCCTCTTCCTCGGTGAAGTTTGCCCACACTAGGGCGAGGTACGACCGGTGGGTGGTCTTGTCGTAGAACTGCTTGCCGAGGCTCGACTTCGCCCTGGGTGTCTTTGCCACGACAATCAGCCCGGTGGTGTCTTTGTCGATGCGGTGGACGAGTCCCACCTCAGGATCGTTGGCATCGAACGACGGCAGGTCGCGCAGATGCCATGCCACGGCGTTGATGAGCGTGCCGTTGAAGTTTCCGGCTCCGGGATGCACCACCATACCGGCCGCTTTGTTGATGACCATGAGCTGGTCGTCCTCATAGACGATGTTGAGGGGAATGTCCTCGGGTTCGATGGTGGTGTCGTGACGTGGCCGTCCGAGCATGAGGGTGACGATGTCGCCAGGTCGCACCTTGTAGTTCGACTTCACGGGTTGTCCGTTCACATGAACAGATCCTGCGTCGGCTGCTTTCTGGATGCGGTTGCGCGAGGAGTGCTGCAGCTTCTCCTGCATGTATTTGTCCACGCGGAGTTTGGCCTGCCCGGGGTCAACCTCGAAGCGGAAGTGCTCGTAGAGCTGCTCGCTGTCAGAGGTCTCGATGTCGTCGATGATGATCTCCTCGTCAATCATATTATTCCGTAGGTGTTGCCGGTGCGGCTGGCTCGGGCGTTCTGCCGATGGGCTCGACTGTTGCCTCGGGTGCGCTCTCCTCGGGTTCGTCGCCTCCGGCAGGCTCGTCGATAGGCTCTACGGGAGTCTGCGGCTGTTGCTTCAACTTCTCAAGGTCGTCCTTGTAGTCCTCGTAGCCGAAGTTGGCATGATCGACATACTGCACTTCGTCGTTGATGTCGCGCTGACCGTTGCCCACCTGCACGACCACAGAGTCTTCCACCGAGATGAGGTCGCCCATGACCACGTGCTTGCCATTCACGAGCACGCCATAGACCCAGTCTTTCTCGCCTGGGATAAACTGTGGCATGGCTACTTTGAAGCCCAGCCCCTCGAGCTTGGCCAAGGCCTCGCGCAGCGAGCTATTGTCGATAATGTCGGGCAGGGGCATGGTGGGCACGTGCGAGGCGTTTACGGTGACGAAGATGGTTCTGCCGGGTTTCACGATATTGCCCGCGCCCGGTGTCTGCTCAAGAATCACGTCGGGCGGTAGCGACTTCACGTAGCCCGTGTCGGTCACTTCGATGTTGAGTCCTGCATCGTCGAGTATTTGTTTCGCATCGTTGAAGAGCTTATGTTTCACGTTGGGCACCTCGGTCGATTGACCGTGATGGGTATAGTAGTCCAGTCCGTACCTGACTCCCAGGGCAATGAGCACCGTCAGTGCACTGACGGCCAGCAGATTGCCCCACAGATAAGGTCCGAAAAGTTTCTTGATATACTTTCCTTTTTCCATTTCAACTTCTCTTTACGCTTCTTTTGGATGCAAAGGTAGTAAAAAAAGGATAAAAGATGAAGGATGAGGGATGAAAAAATGCAAATTTATTTGCAAATGACTCAGCGCATTTTCTTGATGACAGGCTGGATGAGCGACTCCATCACGTCGTAGCCGGCACTGTTGGGATGAATGTGCTCGGGCGTGTAGGCGGTATTCATGCGTGTGCCGTCGGCAGAGATCATGGCCGAGAAATAGTCAACGTAGGGAATCTTCTTCTGCTTGGCGTATGCTTCTACGCGGGCGTTCAGGTGACGCACCTTCTGCATCGCGTCCCTGATTTCAGGCCGCCAGGGAAACTCTCCTGCAGGCAGACACGAGGTCAGGATGACTTTTATCTTGTTGGCGCGGGCCATCTCTACCATCGACACCACGTTGCCGTAGGTCTGGTCCTCGTCGTACTTGCCCGTGTTCTCGGCAATGTCGTTAGTGCCGTAGTTGATGACAACGATGCGGGGTTTCAGGTCAATCACGTCCTGTCGGAAGCGCAGCAGGAACTGATAGGAGGTTTGTCCGCTGATGCCACGGCCGATGTAGCCGTTGTTCTTGAAGAAGTCGGGGTGATGGTTCACCCAGCCCTCAGTGATGCTGTTGCCCATGAAGACGACGCGCTTCTCGCCCTTCTTGGGCTGTCCCAGCTCGGCGTTCTCCTTGGCATAGCGTTGATAGTTGGCGAAGTCGTGGCGCTGGGCCGAGGCTTCTGTTACAGTAAAAAGACATGCTGCCAGCATAATGGTCTTTGAAATAGATTTGATTTTCATAGTTGTTCTTTATTATAATTGTTGTTAACCATTTTAATATTCTCTCCCCCTCGGGGGAGGTTGGGAGCGATGGGGTGGTTTGTAAGCCTCCCCATCGGGGGGAGGTTGGGAGGGGGCTATGGTTTGCTCTCTCCTTCGATGTATTGTTCCATGTAGAGGTGCTCACCGTCGAACACGGCGTAGGTGAACTTGGTGATCCAGTCGCCGAGGATGAGCATACGTGCCTTGCGCGAGAGCACCAGGTCGAGCTCGATGTGGCGGTGGCCGTAGAGATAGTAGTCCACGTCGGGGTGGCTCTCCATGTAATGCTTGGTGAACACCACCAGCTGCTCGCGCTCCTCGCCCATGTAGGCAGGCTGGTCGGTCTGCTTGTGCTTCTCGTAGCTGTTCCTTGCCCAGTTGAGTCCGAAGGCCATGCCCCAGCGCGGATGTACGCTGTTGAGCAGCCGTTGGCAGGTGCGGTTATGGAACATGCTGCGGAGAAACCGGAACTTCCGGCTTTCATCGCCCAGCCCGTCGCCGTGGGCAAGGAAGAACACCTTGTCGTAGATTTCCGTCGTCAGCGGCTCGCGGTGGAGGATGACTCCGCACTCGCGCTCCAGATAGCCATACGTCCAGATGTCGTGGTTGCCGGTGAAGTAGTGTACCTCGACACCCATGTCGGTCATTTCCGACAGCTTGCCCAAGAAACGGGTATAGCCTTTGGGCACCACATAGCGGTATTCGTTCCAAAAGTCGAACATGTCGCCCAGCAGATAGACCGCGGCGGCTTTCTCCTTGATGTCGTCGAGAAAACGCACCAGCCGCCGCTCGTGCATCCGGCGGTGCTGTATCGCGAGCGAGCCCAGATGGGCATCGGAAAGAAAATAAACAGACTTCATTAATTAAGAATTAAAAATTAAGAATTAAGATTACTTCATGCATCTGAGAGCACTTATATGAATATAAAGTCATAGGCCTTTTGATGTTTTGATAATGCTGACTAATAATTTGATAATCTCCTCATTGTCTTTATGCATAGAGGCATATTGTTTCTCTGTCAGGAAATTTGCAGTGTAGAGTTTCTTGAGCCAATAGTCGGTTTCATTGGCTTCTTTGAGTGCGATGCTCAGTTTACTAATCCAGTCTGGCCGACTTTGAGCGTACTCGCCTTCAGCCACGTTGGCTCCAATACTGGTACCACTGCGATAAATTTGTTTAGAGATGATGTGTTCATTTTTCTTCTCTTTCAAATATTGGTATAATCGTACAATGCGGTCAGTGTAAGCATCGGCTTTTATAGCAATGATATTTTCTTTCCTCTCCAGCATAATTTTCACTATGTCAAAGTAATCATAATTCTTAATTCTTAATTTTTAATTCATAATTAAATCAGTCGAATCCAAGCTCTATTCTTGCTTCTTCGCTCATCATGCTCTGGTCCCAGGCAGGCTCGAAGACCAGGTTGATGTTGGCTTCCTTTACGCCTTCGACGCTTTCCACCTTTGTCCGCACGTCCTCAAGAATGAAGTCGGCGGCCGGACACGACGGGGCGGTGAACGTCATGTCGATATCGACGAGTCCGTCGTCCTGCACGTCGATTTTGTAGATCATCCCGAGTTCCCAGATGCTCACGGGAATCTCAGGGTCATAGACTGTCTGCAGCACATCCACGATGCGCTCTTCTATTCGGGTCTTCTCCTCTTGTGTCATAACGGTTTTTATATTTGTGCTGCGAAGATACAAAGATTTTTTGACATACAACGTAAAAACGCATGATTTTTAGATGGTTTTCGCACTCAGCAGCCTACGATGTATTTGCTGCCCGGGAGGAGCGAGAGCAGCTTCGTGGTGACGGCGCTGCAGATGAATGTGAGCAGGGCGATGGCGGGGATAGCCAGGCCGACGGGCAGGCTCGGATGGGCTGCGTCGCCGCCGATAATCCATGTGGCGATGGGGGCCAGGAAGAACATGTGCATCAGGTACATGCCGAAGGTGAGTTTGGCAAGAGAAGCCTCACCCCCAGCCCCTCTCCAAAGGGAGAGGGGAGTATGATGTTCTCCAATCGGGAAGTAACCACTCCCCTCTCCCTTTGGAGAAGGGCTGGGGGTGAGGCTTGAGAACAGCACGAACAGCCCGAAGGAGGCCAGCAGCACGTTGGGCGTGCAGAATTCCCACGACCATTCGAGCATCGGGGTTTCGATGAGCTGTCCGGGCGTGCCTTTCCACCAGAAGCTCCATGCGGTGAAGACGGCTCCGACGAGGAAGCACGCGGCTCCGATGCGGATGCGCTTGGTGCGCGACCAGCTGACATGCCGGTGGATGTAGTGGGCCAGCACCAGATAGCCCAGATAGCCCGACACATACCAGAAGGCGTGATACTCGTTCCAGAAACACTCGCCCCACAGCTCTTTCGACACGAAGCGGTGAAGCCAGGGGATGAGCGTGGTGAAGGCGAAGATATAGATAAAGATGCGCTCCTCGCGGGGTGTGGCCTTCTCCAACCAGGGTGAGACGACGGGCATGATGAGGTAGAGGCTGATGAGCGGAAACATGAACCACAAATGTCCCGCCATCGACGGGAAGTTGAACGGCAGCAGCCGCAGGTCGGCCATCGACTGCTCCCACGTCATGCCGCCCCAAGCCAGCGGCAGGAATGTGTAGAGCAAGAGAAAGAAGACGAAGGGCGGCAGGATGCGCTTGAAGCGGCGGCGGTAGAACTGTGTCATGGTCATGCCCTTCGGCATGGGCACCAGCAGGAAGGCCGAGACAATCATGAACAGCGGCACGGCCGTGCGGCTCACGCCGCCGTCCCAGAACGCCACCCAAAAGCGGTTCTGCTCGTTGGCCAGCATCGACATGTTGCCTGCCAGCCCCGACGAGTCGGCACCGTAGAAATTCTCGCTTGCGTGCACCAGCATCACCATCAGGCATGCCACCACGCGGATGTAGTCTACAAACACTATTCGCTGTTTCATTTTCTTGTCTATTATCTTTCAGGATGCAAAGATACGAAATAAAACTCATAGTAGCAAGTCAGATGTGCTTTTCCGTCATTTGCTCAACTTCATATCCTGCCTGGCGAAGTAGTTGGACGATACCGTAAGCACCTATCAAATGTCCGGCTCCAAAGACAAACATTGTCGGAGCTTCCTGCATGGCAGCCTCCATTTTGGGTAACCAGTTCTGGTTGCGGTTTCTAAAGATTTTAGGGTGTTGGTCTACTTCCGAAAGGAGGTAGCTGGCGAAGCCCTCATAGTCGCTTGCCGTCCAATAGTTGTATACAGACTCGTACCTTTCGCTTAACCGTAGTTTATGTTCCTCGTAGCCTTTTAGGAATCTCATGAGCGAGTCCGCCTGTGCTTCAACGGTTGGAAACAGTTTCTCCTGCTGTTCTCTCAAATCTTGCGTTATCAGGTCTTCTTCATCAAGTTCCCCTACTTTCCAGCCTTGTACTTGAGCCTTTAGCATGCAAGAATAGTCCATGCCTCCATTATTAAAACGAGGGTCGTGCTTCTTGATTTGACTTTCAAGCGATAGCGAGAGAAAACTCAGAAGTTCGGCAGGCTGTGTGTATTTGAAGGATTCAAAGGGCGAACCGATAAGGTCCATGCCACACGCCTCCTTGAATTTCTCCTTTAGGATTTCAGCACTTTCCTCATCGATGAACTCGAAAATCGTCTTCCCGTCGGGAAGCATCTCTGCTGTTTGTGGCTGAAGTATTGTGACTATGCGGTTTCCAGTAAGAAGATACTCTACGTACATTTGCTGGCAATGTGCCAAAGCATCCTGATATACAGGTATGCTGTCGAGAAGGGAGCCGGAGAGATGATGAACGGAGCCGAGCATGTATGAAGGCTTCTCCAACCCGGCCCCACTTATACGGAAAAGAAGCTGTGCGTCAGTTCTGGCGACTGTAAGGATGAGAAAGATGGTGGTGAGGACGAATTGCTTGTTCATTTTCTTCTTAGCTGTTGTTGATATGTGCAAAAGTACAATATTTCACTCAGTTCTGGAGTTTTCACGGAGTTAAATTGTGTTAATCGGAGCGGTGAAAGGTATATGTTTCGCAGTGCGAAGTGTTAAAAGGGGATTTTCGATTTAACGCTTGTTAAATTGCACTCGACGGGCGAAAAAACGGGTTTCGGCGACGGAAAAAATGGCTTCGGTTTGCGAA
>JAFRZC010000090.1 GCA_017442765.1 Prevotella sp.
GACAAGTGCCGGCGCCAGAGAAAGTTCAGGCGGTCGAACCTGTCGTGCAGCCCGTAGCCTCGGTGGGCAACAATCAGCCGCTCGTGTTCGTTGACGGCAAGGAGGTCAGTCAGGAGATGCTCAAGAGTCTCAACCCCGAACAGATTGAGGCCATGACTGTGTTGAAGGACAAGGAGGCAACGGCTCTCTACGGTGAGAGAGGTAAGAATGGTGTCATCCTCGTCACGCTGAAGAAAGAACAGCAACCCGCCTCCGAAAGCGACATTTCGCTTGTGTTCATCGATGGCAAGGAGGTTAGTAGGGAAAAGTTGAAGCATCTCGACTCCGAACAGATTGAGACCGTGACCGTGCTGAAGGACAAGGAGTCAACGGCTGCCTATGGTGAGAAGGGCAAGAACGGTGTCATGCTCATCACGCTGAAGAAAGAGCAGCAGCCTGATGCCTCCAACGCGCCTGTTGCGAAGTTGCCGCAGGGACAAGACCCTGTCTATGAGGTGTGCGAGGTGCTGCCGGAGTTCCCCGGTGGAATGTCCGAGATGATGAAGTTCGTGCAAGAAAATATGAAATACCCACAGGAGGCACATGCAAACGGTGTCCAGGGTAGGGTAATTGTCAACTATATCGTTGAGAAAGACGGCTCGCTCTCTAATATCCATGTGGTACGGTCGGTAGATCCGTTGCTCGATGCCGAGGCACTGCGAGTGGTCAGCCTGATGCCGAAGTGGAAACCCGGAAAACAGGACGGCAAGCCTGTACGTGTGAAGTTTACCATTCCTATCACGTTCAAGTTACAAGGTTAGCACTGGCAAACCCAATTTCCGTTGGCAGGGTCGTCATGACTCTGCCAACGATTTTTTTGTTGTACGGAAAAAATCTTCAGACGATGGATTGTGATTTCGGAATTTTTATATACTTTTGTGGCAGAAACCCATAAAACCCATAAAAACGAAATGCTATGAAGAGAATCACGATTGCCTTGTTCGCCTTTTTGGCAATGGCGCAGACGGCAGGAGCGCAGGATGCCATTGAGAACATACGCGAGCGATATGCCGGAGTGAAGGAGATGATTGCACGGATGGAGCCCGAGCAGGGCTGGCCGCCGGAGTACTATCACCTGAAGGTGGTGCAGAACCTGCCCGGCACCGGCTATCACGAGGAAAATGTGCGCATGTACTTCGGCGATGAAGAGGTCGATGAGATCTATCCGCCCCACAAGCTCTATTTCGTCTCGTCGAAGTACAACTTTGCCGCCCGCGAGTTCTACGAGGAATATCTTTTCGACGATGACGGCCGGCTCATCTTCATCTATGCCCTCGCCCCCGATGCCGTTGATGAAAAGGAGAGCGAGCTACGCTTCTATCTTGCAGGTGGCAACCTGATAAAGACCCTCGTCAAGAACCGCCCTTGGGGCAGCGACGACCCTTTCAAGGAAACATATTCAGGGAAATTCTGCCCTCAGAACTATAAGCCGTTCTACCAGGCTTGCATTCAATGTGCCGCCAAGTTCAAGCACCTTTTCAAAGCCATCGATAACAGCACCTATAAATAACTAACTCAACTTTGGAAGTTCTCTTTACCACGAATTTCACTTATATTCTTGTGGTAGATGAAAGGCTCAATACCCGCGCGACATCATGTGCGATGGTGAGGTAGTGGAGCATCTGCTCATAGTCACCTTTCCGGTAGATGTCCGTGAAATGCAGGAATTCCTCTTTCATCCGATGGGTGTGCCGCTCCAGGTCCACGCGCACGTCGCCGTCCGTTGTGTGCAGTTCGATGTTGCGGAACTGGTTGGGCGCACCGTTCATGCGCAGCCAGCCCCGTTCGCCCTGGATGGTGCAATAGCCCGGGCTTCCCGAGTCTTTCGCGCCGCTGCACTCGGCCACAAAGCCGTCGTACTGCATGATGAGAATACCCGACGTGTCCACTCCGTTGAAGCCGATGTTCGGGTAATAGGCTGACGACTTCGGCATACTGAACAGCCCCACGACGAAATTCACGTTATAGACGTTGATGTCGTAGAGTGCGCCCCCTGCCATCGCGGGGTCGAAAGCCGGAGCAACATCGCCAGATAGGTAGCGGTCGTAGCGACTGGAGTATTGCGAATAGTTGCAAGTCACCAGCCTCACCTGCCCGATGTCCTTCAGATGTTCGGTGACGTACTTGAAATTCGGCGAGTGGAGCAGCGTCACCGCCTCAAAGAGATACAAGCCTCTCTCCACTGCCAGCGCGGCCAGCTCCGCCACCTCGCCCGCCGTCGGACACATGGGCTTCTCCACAATCACATGCTTGCCTGCCAGCAATGCCGCACGGCACATCTCGAAATGAGCCGTGTTCACCACGGCGACATAGACAAAATCAATCGTCTCGTCGCGCAACAGCTCCGCATAGTCTATATAAACCCTCCCGATGCCATATTGCCCGGCAAGCTGCTCGCCCTTCTCCCTGCTGTGCGGCCGCGCATAAATGGCCGCGAGTTCTACCTCCGGAATCCCGCTGAGTATGGGCAATGCCTCATTCACAATCTTCCCTGTCCCAACGACAGCCAAATGAATTTTATCCATCATAGTTATCAATTGCCAATTTTCAATGAATCGTCAGTGTGGCGGTCTGCACCTCGCGACTGTTGGGACCAACCATAATTTGGAACTCGCCGGGTTCAACCGTCCATTTCAAATCCTGACCATAGAAGCCAAGCAGATCACGGTCAACAACAAATTGCACATCGCGTCGCTCTCCTACCTTCAGGTGAACACGCTCAAAGCCTTTGAGCTCTTTCACAGGCCGCGACACAGAAGCCACCAAGTCGCGAATGTAAAGTTGAACCACCTCATCGGCATCACGGCTGCCCGTGTTCTCCACCGTTACCGTGACCACAACAGGCTCGTCGTCCATCGTCGGCGACGACAGGCGCAGGTTGCTATAGGCAAATGTGGTGTAGCTCATCCCGTAGCCAAACGGATAAAGCGGATCATTGCGCACGTCGAGGTAGTTGCTCTGGTACTTAAAGAAGCGGTTGGTACCTTCGGGAACCGGACGGCCTGTGTTCAAGTGGTTATAGTAGAGCGGCTCCTGACCAGTGGCCTGCGGCATCGACATGGTGAGCTTGCCCGAGGGGACCTTGTCGCCAAAGACCACATCGCAGATGGCATCGGCAGCCTCGGAACCGCCAAACCATACATTCATGATGGCAGGCACATGCTCACTCTCCCATTTCATCACCGTCGGACGACCCGAGAAGTTGAGCAGCACAACAGGCTTGCCCGTAGCGACGAGCTCACGCAGCAACGCCATCTGCACATCGGGCAGCGTAAGGTCACTACGACTGGCACACTCGCCGCTCATGTCGGCGCACTCGCCCATTGCCGCCACAATCACATCGGCATCGGCGGCAACCCGCAAGGCCTCTGCCCGTGCCTGTCCGTCATCAACACGCGGAATGGTCTTGCCAAACTCGGCGGCAACCTGCAAGGCTTCGTCAGCCACGATGTTGCAGCCTTGTGCATAAAGCAACTCGGCCTTTCCATCCAAAGCACGCTCAAAACCTTCTTTCAACGTGGCATATTTCTCTGGCGTATAAGCCACACACCATGTTCCGGCCAGATTAGCGCGTGTATTGGCCAATGGGCCGATGAGCGCAATCTTTCCCTCTTTCTGCAGGGGCAACAGCTGGTTGTCGTTTTTCAGCAACACGAAGGTCTCAGCGGCAATGTTGCGGGCCGACATACGGTTCTCTTCCGTGTAAAGGTCGGTCTTGCTGCGCTTCACGTCACAGTATTTATAGGGATTGGCGAAAAGTCCCAGCTTATACTTGGCCTCAAGCACACGGCGACATGCCTGGTTGATGGCCTCAAGCGTAACCTTCCCCTCGCTGAGGCTTTTTTCGAGTGTACCCACAAACCCCTGCGAGCACATATCCATGTCGGTGCCGGCCATCAGAGCCTGTGCCGCTGCCTGCTGAACATCTTTGCTGACCCCATGGTTCAGCATCTCGGTAATCGACGCATAGTCGGTCATCATCAGTCCCTTGTAGCCCCACTCGTCGCGCAACAGGTCGGTCATCAGCCACTTGTTGGCCGTAGCCGGAACGCCATCGACAACATTGAACGACGACATGATGCTGCCCGAACCGGCATCGCAGGCGGCCTTGTATGGCGGCAGATACTCGTTATACATGCGCACACGGCTCATATCGACAGTGTTATAGTCGCGTCCCGACTCAGCAGCGCCATAGAGCGCAAAATGCTTCACACAGGCCATGATATTATCCTTCTGGCTATAGTCGCCCTGATAGCCGCGCACCATCGCCTCGGCGATGCGCGAGCCGAGGTATGGGTCTTCGCCGTTGCCCTCACTGTAGCGACCCCAACGGGCATCGCGCGTCACATCGACCATCGGCGAGAACGTCAGGTTGATACCGTCGGCACTTGCCTCTTTAGCGGCAATGCGGGCACTCTGCTCTACCGCCGCCATGTCCCATGAACAAGAGAGTGCCAGCGGAATGGGGAAGATGGTCTCGTAGCCGTGGATGACATCCATGCCCACGATGAGCGGGATGCCCAGCCGGCTTTTCTTCACGGCAATCTCCTGCAGGGCCTTGATCTTGTCGATGCCTTTGATGTTGAAAATGCCGCCCATGTTTCCTCGGGCGATGTCGCCGCCTACCTGCGTGTCCATCGCACCGCCGGTGGTGATGTCGCCGGCAACCATCAGGTTAAGCTGGCCGATCTTCTCCTGTAGTGTCATTTTCGCCATCAGGTCGTCAACAAACTCTTTCATCGGCTTCTTTTGTGCAAAGGCAACAATGGCCAATGCCCACACAACGCATGTTAATATAGCTCTTCGTCTCATAGGCTTAAAGTTTGTAATAAGCATTTGCCCGTCCTGCGACATTGCTCCTATGTCTCATAGTTTCTTTCTTCCCAGACTGCAAAGCTAATAAAAAAAGTTCGAATGACAGCATGTTTATTGATGGGAAACTCCTACCTGAATGTAACCCTTAGAAAATTTTACACTGTTTAACAATCGGTCGATTCTTTTTAACGTCATTTTTGGCGATTTCTCAAAGAAAAAATCTGTGGTTGCGAATATCGCAAGCATTCGTGTGCAATTGGTTAGCCCCCTAAATTAGAAGGTTGGGGGTCTTCCGATGTGCAAGTGTGCAACTTTTTACCGATGATAACCGCCCCTAACCCTCAGTAACCTTTCAATTTTTTTGTAAAAAAGGTAAACTTTGTGCCCGATAAAGTTATGTTTTATGGGGCATAAACCATAACTTTGCGAGAAAAAACATATATCTTTTTTGAAAACGACCCTCACTTTTGCCCAAAATCACCTTTTTCGTTCTCCAGAATGAAGGTAGAAGTCAACAGAATCCGTTAACATTTCCTCTCTCCATTTAAGATAAGTTAACGGTTCTCGAATCTTACGTAAATGCACACAGAATCTTCTTCTCATTTACTTTTTTTGCGTAAATACGCAATTTCTGCTTGCAGATTTTTTGCGTTTACAGCAAATAGATTGGGGGGCATTAGTTTTAAAATGTATCGATTTCGGGGGAAGTAATTGGCACAACAAGAGAAGGAAAAAGAGGATGCCGGGGCATTTGCTGTTCCCCGCAACATCCTCTGTATTAGTCTGTTATCAACGACTTTCTTTGTTTTTCCTCCTAATACTCGTCCTCGTTGAACAAAAAGTCTTCTTTGGTGGGGTAGTCGGGCCAGATGTCTTCGATGCTGTCGTAGATGTCGCCCTCGTCTTCTATCTCCTGAAGGTTCTCTAAAACCTCTAAGGGTGCTCCCGAGCGGATGGCGTAGTCGATGAGTTCTTCTTTGGTTGCCGGCCAGGGAGCGTCTTCCAGTTTTGATGCTAACTCGAGTGTCCAATACATATCGGTTTTCCTTTCTTTTTTATTGTTTTTTATTTGTGGGTGCAAAAGTAATAATTTTCTTGTTATCTGCAAGTATTATGCTGTTTTTTTTCGTTGGCTGGTATGAAAAACTTAAAAATTCAGGATGTAGTGTTGTGGCTGGTAGCGTTCTTGGGTGAAAGCAATGCCCATTTCCCACAGATTGAATGTCAGGGTGATGGGTGGGATGGAGATGATCTGGTTCCATTTCTTGATGGTGTCGGATGTGTCGTTGATGCCGAGAATCAGAATGGTCGGCGGCTGCTGTCTGACGGTTGCCGGCAGTTGGCGGATAGTTTCGCCGACGTCGGGTGTGTGGGCCGACAGCAGCAGCAGCTGTGCGTCTTGCGGGTTGCTGACGGGGCTGGCTTGCTCGCAGCCTGCCTTTAGGTAGGCGGGGCAGGTGGGCGGTGTTGCCTGCCCGATGTATATGGTCTGGGGCTGGCAGTAGTTGGCGATGCGCAGCAGCAGGTGGCCGACGCGCTGCTCGTGTCCTTTCGCATGTGAGTTTTTGTCAAGCTCCTCGTATTTGTAGTAGGGGCTGCGCTCGGCGATGACTTCTTTGACAAAGTCGTAGGCCCATGGCGACTGTATGCCGAAGCCGTGGAGCTTGCCGAGGCCGCGTGCCCAGTGCCGTAAACGATGTATGGCGTTCATTTCTCGATTCTTACTTCTTTGTTGAATCCGCGCTGGTCTTTTAGCACGAAGGTGTAGGTGCGACCCTCTACGAAGGGGTAGCGCTGGAAGTCCTCAAAGGTGGAAATGTCCTCGCCGTTGATGCGCAGGATGATGTCGCCCTGCCTCATGCCTGCATTGTAGGCGGGGTGGTCGTTGCGGATGAATCCCACTGCGGCGCGGCTTTCATGGGGGACATAGGCGATGCTCAGCGGCTTATTGCCTACGACGACGTTGTCGCTCTCGGTGTAGGGCTGAAATTTCAGACGCTTGCGCTTGGGGTCGATGATCACGCAGCCATAGTCGAGCAGCTGTGCGCCGATGCGTGAGATACCCTGGGTCGTGGTGGCATGTACGTCAAGGAATGAGAAGTCGCCCCACTTCAGCCGGTCGAGTCGCAGGAACACCAGCTCTCCCGACAGCTCTGTGCCCAGCGTGCCTATCGACTGCTGCCCCTCGACGCGCTCCTCCACCTGCGAACCTACGTTCTTGCTCTTATAGGCGTGTACGTCGAAACTATGTTTGTTCATCGTGTAGATGGATTGGGCACCAGTGTCGAAAAGCACCTGATCGACGTGGCGGATGAACGGGCTGACATAGACGTAGGGCACCCACCACTTCAGCTTATACTTCACTTCGTAGCCTTGCTCTGCGTCGAACACGCCTTTGCGGTCGGTCAGAATCAGCCGGCGGGCGCGGGTGTCGATCTTCGCATATAGTCCCCGGTTGAACAGGTCGAAGCCGATGACCGCGTCAAACCGCTGGCGCGTCTGGGGGCGAGGCAACACGGAGGCCACGTAGCCGCTCACCCGAAGTCTGCCCATGCGAAACGCCGGAAGCTGAACCACGCGCACGGTGTCTTTCCTGTTGTTGGCATCATACGACACCACATTGCCCAGCTCGCGGTAGCGGCGCGCGTCGGCACCGTCGTAAACCATGCCCTGCCCCGAGCCCGTGTCGAGCAGGTAGCGGCGGTGCGCGCCTTCCGTCTCCACATCCACATAGATATGATGGTTCTCAACTATAATGGGAATCGTATCGCAGAAACCATGCTCCGACAATTCAAAATTGGCAGAGTAGCTATACGTCTGAGCCTTCATGGAGAGAC
>JAFRZC010000091.1 GCA_017442765.1 Prevotella sp.
ATGCCCGTTTGGCTACCGGACAACGCGGCACGCCGCGTCCCTACATCCAAATCGTCAACGGCGTCGATTGCCGTGGGTGTGTTCTCTGGGCTGAACGTAATCAGGCGGAAGTCGTCGAAGGTGTATTCCCTCGAGGTGCTGGTGCCCCAAACCTTCACACCGGTAGCGGTGAAGGTAATCTTGTCGAAGGTGTCTAAAGAATAGACCGTCGGTTTCTCCATGTCCTTGACGAAGAAGTAGAGGTTGTCGCCATCGTCGGGCGCGGCGACGAGAACGGTGCTGCCTGCCATGCCTGTGAGCAGGACAAGCAAGAGTTTGATGTGTAGCTGTCTCATCATGCTGGTTTCTTTCTGCCTACATGCGCTCCCTGCCTCGGCGGTTAATAATATAAATTAGGTGGAAACAAAAAGCGTGGGAGTAAAACTTTCCGCTGCTTATCCCACTGACTTGGCCTTCGCATTGCCTTCCTACCAGAATAAGCAACTTAGTCAGCCCACGCCATCGCGTATTATAGTAAGGTATGCCCAAGATTAACGCGGCACACCGCGCCCCTACAATCCTATTGGGATTTCGGATAGCATACAGGGATAATACACCCAGCGCAGACGCTTCGTTGCGTATATCTTCAGATAGGATTCAAGTTGCGAAGTTGAGTCAGTAGAAGATAACGTTGTGAAAACGTCCTTTTGCCTTGTGTGCACGGAGGCTGCAAGAGCCGGATGTGCAGGAACAAAGGCATGTCCATCGATGTCTTGACCCGCCATCCCCTCAAGGAGGACTGACTAAGTCAAGGGCAAAGGTAGTGAAAATCGAAGACAATACAAAATAAAAAGACACAATTTTTATTGAAATGTTAAATTTTGGCGGTTTACAAGTGGAGAATTTAACATCGGGAATCGCGCGAAACCGGGGCGGCGGGATGGTTGCCCAGCGAGACGGAGATAAGGGCACTGCGAGGACGTTTTGCAAGTCGCTGCAAAACAGCGACATACAGAGCTTTTCATCTCTCAACTCTCACCTCCCACTTCTGAAACATATATCTCTCACCTCCGAGAGATATATGTTTTGGGGTGCGAAAGACGGTCTTTTGCACCCTAAAAGACGGTCTTTCGCAGGGTGAAATATATATGTTTCGCATTTAAAGGGGAGTGAAAGAGGGGTGAAGGGGGAGTGAAAGGGAAGTGAAGGGGACAATAGGGGGGGCAGTTGAAATGTTAAAACGGAAATCGGGTTTTAACAATTGCGGCGGTGAGAGATATATGTCTCACCACCGCCGTTAGGATTTTTTTACAATTCGGCTTGAACTTGTAAACAAAAAGTTTATTTTGATGGATTTTGAATAAAATTTAGAGGGCTACGCCACGCGCTCGAGCCGCCTCATCATGGCGAACATGAAGAGTGCGGAGAGCAGACAGAGTACGATGAATACAAGCCATACGACCCACAGCGGCAGGTCGCCCCAGAGGTAGCCGCCCACGCTGACGAGCTTGTTACCGATGGCGGTGGCGCCGAACCATCCACCCATCATCAGGCCTTTGTACTTCGGCGGGGCGACCTTCGACACGAAGGAGATGCCCATGGGCGAAAGCAGCAACTCACCAAAGGTTAGAATGAGATAGGTGGTGATGAGCCAATAGGGCGATACAAGAGGTCCGAGCTCGCCAGTCTTAGCCATTGCGGCTTGCTCGTTGGGTGTGTTCAGACCTTGCGAGGCGAACATCATCACGAGAAACGCCGCACCCGCCACAAGCATGCCATAGGCAATCTTGCGAGGTGCGGAAGGTTCCTTGCCCTTGCTGGCCAAGTAGGCGAAGAGCGCCATGGAGACAGGAGTCAATGCAACCACATAGAACGGGTTGAACTGTTGGAAGATAGGTGCGGATATGGGAAGCTCGCCCATGGCGCGTGTGTATTTCCAAATAAGTACGCCAATGGCAGCCAATACGACAATTGCCGATATGGCTTTTGCCTTTGAGCTCTTGCTTTGGAAGAAAGAGAATCCCGCATAGATGATGAATATGATCATCACAAGATTCCACACGTCAAACGGCATAGTGTTGGCACCAGATGCTGACTTCGCAGTAAACTCGTCGGCGAAGTAGGTGAGGGAGAGGCCATTCTGGTGGAAAGCCATCCAGAAGAAGATGACGACGGCAAAGACAAGCAACAAAGCGACGATGCGCTGTTTGGTTTCCTCTTTTGTCAGGGCGGGCTCTGTCGATGTTTTGTCTGCGCCCTTTGCCTTTGATGTCTTGCCCTCAGTATGTCTGAAGGTTGGACGGAAGAGGTAGTAGATGGCTATGGAGAGGATGAGAGAGGCACAGGCGACGGCGAAGGCAAAGTGATAGGCTTCGCCTGGTGCGGTATAGCCTAACGTGTTTTTGGCATACTCCGAGATTTGAATGGCTGCCGTCGGTGCGAAGAGTGCTCCGATGTTGATGGCCATGTAGAAGATAGAGAAGCCTGCGTCGCGCTGGTTGGCATATTGCGGGTCGTCGTAGAGATTGCCGACCATCACCTGCAGGTTGCCTTTGAACAGGCCTGTTCCGAAGCTGATAAGCACGAGGGCGATGAGCATGGCAATCAGGCCGACGCTTTTTCCTCCCAATGGTACGGCAAGCAGGAGATAGCCAAGGAACATGATGATGATGCCGATGGTGACCATCTTTCCGAAGCCGAATTTGTCGGCCAGCCATCCGCCCACGATGGGAAGGAAATAGACGAGCATGAGGAAGTCGCCATAGATTTCGCCTGCCCATCCTGCATCAAGGCCGAAGTTGGCTCTTAAAAACAACGCGAATACGGCTATCATCGTGTAATAGCCGAATCGCTCACCTGTGTTGGCCAGTGCCAACGCGTAAAGTCCTTTTGGTTGATTCTCGAACATAATTTAATTTATTGTTTTTTTGTTTTGATGATATCGAAGAGATAGGTGAGCCGGACGACGATGTTGTTGTTGTTCGACTTTGAGAAATAATCGCGTTTCGAGTCGCCGTAGATATTTCCAAGCCCATAGTAGTAGCGGCCTTCAATGAGGAAGTGGCCGGCACGTGGGAGGGTATATTCAAGTCCTAACCCTGCGGCGATGCCATAGTCGAAGGTGTTTTCCACCTTCATTCCGTATTGTGCGACCGTCTTGTTTGAGCGCTCGTCGAGATTGGGTGTCTCAATGTCGAAGTTGGCTTTTGACGATTCGCCAAGAAGGAAGCCGAACTGCGGTCCTGCCTGAAAGAAGAACTGCATTCCCTTCTGCTCTTTTCCCCATGCGAGGTGGGCGAAGACGGGCAGCTGCAGATAGGTTAGCGTGCGGCTATAGGTTTCGGCGAGGCCTGTCTGCGGGTTGACGACGGGCTTATCGTCGGCGGTGATGATGTCTTCTTTCCATCCTGCCTGTGTGAGGTTCAACTCGCCATAGACGGAGCAGATGGTGTTGAAATACTTCTCGCAGACGTATTTCGCGGCTATGCCTGCGGTGAGCCCTCCATGCATGCTTTGGGTCACTTTAGGCGTAAAGCCGATGTTTGACAATACATATCCGGCTCCTCCTCCTATTTGCAGGTCGTTGCGGTGGTCACCGATTTGTGCGCTGACAGGTAAGGTCGTGGCGAAGATAAGGAATAGGAATACGCTTCTCATTTTGACAGAATGACATAAGGACATATATTTATTTTATTGCTCTTGTGCCGGTTAATAAGTGATTGTCTCGACGGTTTTGTCGGTTTTATAGTGAACGAGCATGAACGTGGTGTTTTGGTAGCCGCCCGTTCCCACTTTCTTGAAGTCCAGGGGTGTCTGAAGGGATTTGTATTTGCTTTCGCCACGTGTTCCCGTAAAAGCCCGTCCGTGCTCGTGGATACCGCGAATGAAGAATTGTGTCTGGTCAAACCCTGTGATGGCAAATCGCGGAAGGGCTTGCTGCATATTCTCATCGAAAGTCTGCTTGAAATCGGTCTCAAGCGCTTTTGTACGCGCCGACTGGTCGTTGTAATAGGCAACCGTCGGGATATATGTCTCGTATCGGTGGAAATAGTCTTTATAGACTTTCGTGTACATGAGCCACTCGGTATAGCCGAAGAAGGCTATTTGGAGCCCGGGCTTCACTTGTGTGATTTTGTTCAGTCGGGCAAGAGTGGCGTTTAGCTCGGGTGAACGTGCCGTATTCAGCACAAGAACGTTAGGTTCATTGGTGCTGAACGCTTTTAGGAAGTTCTCGTCGGGTGTTTTGAGACTGGTCAGGTTGTATTTCATTTTCTTGTCGTCAAGTCGTTTTCGGAGTGCCGCCGTGAATGTTCCTTTCCTGCTCGTGGAGTCGTTGCAATCGATGAAAACGGGATGATAACCCGCAAATCGCTCCATAAACGCGCTGACAGCCGCTTCGTCCTGCTGCTCCGGTGACTGATACACTTGGTAGATTTGTTTGTTTGTCGCCACATCGTTGCCGTTGATGGAGAAGGGTATAACCATCTTGATGTCGTTTGCCTGACAGAAGTTGGCGAGCGGTTTCACCTGTGAAGTGTAGAGCGGGCCGAAGATGATGTCGCACTTGGCCGCGTCTTTCTCCAAGAGTGTCTGTCGGATGTCTGCGTCGATGGGCACATTCCAGGCGTGGATGTCGGTGGAGATGCCTTGCCGTCTCAAACTGTCGCAAGCCATAATCATTCCACGATAGTACTCTATCATCCGAAGTCCGTCGCCGTTCTGCTTGTGAATGGGGAGCATCACGCCGATGCGTATGGTTCGTTTCGTGAGGTCGTCGGCCGGTAGTACTGTCTTTGCGGGAGCAGGCGGAGCAGGTTTGGCGTAGGGGATGAAGACGAAGTCGCCTTTTTTCAGGTTGTAGCCTTCGGCTTTCATCTCGGGGTTGGCTTCCTTCAGCTCGTCAATCGTGATACCATAATTTTTGGCAATGCCGTAGATGGTGTCTTTCTTCTTTGCCGTATAGATGTCGCGCCATTTATTTGTTTGTGCATTGACGGGAAGCACGAAGGCGACGAGGGCAAGGAGCAACAGGTATGTTGTCGTTCGTCTCATTGGTCTCAAAAATTTAAGCTCAAATCATTATATTTGGATGCAAAGATAATGCAAAAAAATGAAAAAAGCATTGCAAAGTCACTATTTTTTTCATTTTTTTCATCGCTCATCCTTCATCTTTCATCCTTTTTTACTAACTTTGCAACGAATAAACCTATCGTTTGTATGAAGAGAACATTGCTTTTGTCATGGCTAATCGTTAGTTTCTTCGGCATAGCCCTCTATGCTCAGGACATGCCCGCGATAAACCCCACGGCTATTTTTGACGGTGCGGATGGCGAGGAGGAAGGCCAAAGCTATTCGGGATCGGCTCCGTTGACTGCCCGTTTCATGGCTAATGCCGAGAACACCGACGGCTGGACGGCCTATTATGAATGGCGTTTTACACGCGAAGAGGAGGACACGCCCTATCTCATCCGCTACGAGGAGGATACGGAATACACGTTCACAACGGCCGGAGCCCATCACATTGTGCTTTATGCTACATTCACGCGCGGAAGCGAAAAGGTGGAATATACCGATGAGTATTGGTCGGAGAACGACCCCATTACGGTTTCCATCTCGGAGAGCCGTCTGGAGATGCCCAATGCCTTCTCGCCAAACGATGATAGAATCAACGACATCTATCAGGCAAAGGGAACCCAGCACGGGAGCGGCCCTCAGAGCATCGTGGAGTTCGACGGCTACATCTTCAACCGTTGGGGGCAGCAGCTCTATCACTGGACGGACTGCTACACCTACGAGGCCGGATGGGACGGCACCTACAAGGGAAAGCCGGTGAAAGACGGCGTTTACTTTTGTCTGGTGAAGGCCAAAGGAGCCGATGGACGCCGTTTCACGTTCAGAAAAGATGTAAACCTTTTGCGCGGTTATAGAGAGGACACCGGAACGAATGGCGGAGAATGATTGCATTTCTGTCTTTGGCGCACGTGTTCACAATCTGAAAAACATTGACGTTCAGATTCCCCGCAATGCGCTCACGGTCATCACAGGCTTGTCCGGCTCGGGCAAGTCTTCGTTGGCTTTCGACACCATCTTCGCCGAAGGCCAGCGGCGATACATTGAGACCTTCTCCGCCTATGCGCGTAACTTTCTCGGTAGCCTCCAGCGACCTGACGTGGACAAGATAACGGGACTGTCTCCTGTTATCAGCATTGAGCAGAAGACCACCAACAAGAATCCACGCTCCACCGTAGGCACGACAACCGAAATCTACGACTATCTGCGCCTGCTCTATGCACGTGCGGCTACGGCTTACAGCTATATGACGGGTGAGAAGATGGTGAAATATACTGAGGAGCAAGTGCTTGACATGGTGATGAGCGACTATTCCGGAAAGCGGGTATTGTTGCTGGCTCCTCTGGTAAAGAGCAGAAAAGGCCACTATCGCGAGCTTTTCGAGAGTATGCGGCGCAAGGGCTATCTCAGCATCAGGGTAGATGGCGAGGTTCAGGAGCTGGTGCGCGGCATGAAGGTTGACCGTTACAAGAACCACAATATTGAGGTGGTCATCGATAAACTGCTCATCGGCGACAAAGATATTGAGCGCATCAAGCATAGCATTCAGACGGCCATGCGGCAGGGCGACGGCGTCATCATGATACTCGACAAGGAGACAGGTGCCGTGAGGAGTTATTCCAAGCGTCTGATGGACCCTGTAACCGGGATGTCGTATGCCGACCCCGCGCCCAACATGTTCTCCTTCAACTCGCCCGAGGGTGCCTGCCCGAGGTGCAAAGGTCTGGGCATCATTAACGAGATAGACATCGACAAGGTGATACCCGACCGTCAGGCGAATATCCACGAGGGTGGCATTGTGCCGTTGGGGAAATACAAGAACCAGCTCATCTTCTGGCAAATCACGGCCATCCTTGAGCGTTACGAGTGCACGTTGAAGACCCCCATAGCGGAGATACCTGCCGAAGCCATGAACGAAGTGCTCTATGGCTCGTTGCAGAAAGTGCGCATACAAAAAGAGCTGGTACACACGTCAACTGATTATTTTACGGATTACGATGGTGTCGTCAAGTATCTCCGCACAGCAATGGAGAACGACGAGACGGCAGCAGGGCAGAAATGGGCCGACCAGTTTCTCGCCGAGTGCGAATGCCCTGAATGCAAGGGCAAGCGGTTGAAGCGCGAGAGCCTGTCGTATAAGATTGGCAACAAGGACATTGCTGAGGTCTCCGCCCTCGACATCGACGAGTTGCGCCAATGGCTCGGCACCATTGAGTCTCAGCTGCCCTCGATACAGCGGAAGGTAGCCGCGTCGATCGTAAAAGAACTCATCACGCGCGTTGACTTCCTGCTTCAGGTGGGGCTTAACTATCTATCACTCAGCCGTCCGTCGGCAACGCTTTCGGGCGGTGAGAGCCAGCGCATACGCCTTGCCACGCAAATAGGCTCAGGACTCGTTAATGTGCTTTACATCCTCGACGAGCCGAGCATAGGCCTTCACCAGCGCGACAACGAGCGTCTGATAGCCTCGCTCAAACAGCTGCGCGACATGGGGAACACGGTCATCGTGGTGGAGCACGACCGCGACATGATGCTTGCCGCCGATTATATCGTCGATATTGGTCCGCTGGCAGGCAGAAAAGGCGGGGA
>JAFRZC010000092.1 GCA_017442765.1 Prevotella sp.
CATGCGCACACCACAAGAGAACCCCGACGGCTATGCCGTCAACCCCATCGTCCGCGCGACAAGCCTGCACGGCGCCCTGCTCATCTGTCACGGCTTGGCCGACGACAACGTGCATCCGCAAAACACCTTCGAGTATAGCGAGGCCCTCGTGCAGGCCGACAAAGACTTCCGCGAGCTGCTCTACACCAATCGCAACCACAGCATCTACGGCGGAAACACCCGTCGTCACCTCATCCGGCAAGTAGCCCGTTTCTTCGAGCAAGAACTGAAATGAATAAGGCATAATAGCTTTTTCTCGGTAGAAATGTTGATGGTCGATTTGCTAAATAGTCTTAAATGCGCTTGTGAAAGATATACCTTTCGCTTCCGGAAATGTTAAAGAGCACCGGGCATTTTAACAATTGTGAAAAAGCCTTCGCAAGTTGGAAAAAAGCCCTTTCCGCCGTGTTTTGCTTTCCTTTATTTTGCGAAAGATATGTCTTTCACTTCCGAAAGATGGTCTTTCAGGTGCTAAAAGACCGTCTTTCACGGCGCAAAACATGGTCTTTTGCACCCTGAAACATGTATCTTTCAGACGTGAATGGTGAGAAGTAAGAAGTGAAACGCGCCAAAACCTTCTGAGAAACAGCGATTTGCGTGGAGTTCTCCAGGATCGTCTAATCTGATGCTGGCGGGCAAATGTGCCGCCATGATGTTTTCGTGCGATTCTGCGCGTTAAAATTTTATCCGTGAAAGTGAGAATTTTAACATTTATCCGGACGTTCCGGATTTCTTATTAAGGGAGGCTTCAAATGTTTAAATTTTTGAGTCTCAATTATAGAATAATCATCTTTCCTTCGCTTCGCAAGCAGATTGAGAATGGTTGCGGCTGTTGCACACCCGCGATTGATGGTTATTGTTGAAGACGATAAATATTATGCATTGTCCTTTAAGACGGAGAGCTCTTCGGAGAGTTGGAGCCAGCGGTCAGTCTCTTCGTCGAGGGCTTGCCTGGTTGTCGTATATTCGGTTACGAGCACCATGTCGGCGGCGTTTTCGGGTTGGCTGAACAGAGCATCAAGCTCACGGAGGCGTGTTTCAAGAGCCGTGATTTTGTCTTCGCTCTCCCTGACAGCTTTTCGCAACTGGCTGACACGCCGCTGGCGGGCCTTGTGCTCGGCGTAGGAAGCAGACCCAGCAGACCCTCTCCCAATAGCATACCCTCCCCCAGACCCCTCCCTACAGGGCGGGGAGCAGTTACTATTGCTATCAGCGTTTTCAGTAGGAGAACTATATACTCCCCTCCCTATAGGGAGGGGTCTGGGGGAGGGTCCGTTGTTGGTGGGTTCGCTGGGTACGCTGTAGTTTTCTCTCAGCCAGTCGTAGATGCCGCCAAGATGCTCGCGCACGCGCCCCTCACCGAAAGCATAGACTTTCGAGACAAGCCCGTCGAGAAACTCGCGGTCGTGGCTGACGATGATAGCGGTGCCGTCGAACGACTGGATGGCTTGCTTGAGCACATCCTTCGAAGCCATATCAAGGTGGTTGGTAGGCTCATCGAGGATGAGCAGGTTGACGGGTTGCAGCAACAGCTTAATCATGGCCAGGCGGCTTCGCTCGCCACCGCTCAGCACCTTCACTTTCTTGTCGGACTCCTCGCCCCCGAACATGAACGCCCCCAGCAGGTCGCGAATTTTCAGGCGTATCTCGCCCGTAGCCACATGGTCGATGGTCTCGAAGACTGTCAGGCTCTCGTCTAGCAGCTGTGCCTGGTTCTTGGCGAAATAGCCGATGCGCACATTGTGCCCGACTTTCAGCTGGCCGTCGAAGGGTATCTCGCCCATGATACACTTCACCAGCGTCGATTTCCCCTCGCCGTTCCTGCCCGCAAAGGCCACCTTCTCACCCCGTCGTATCGTCAGGTTCACGTGTGAGAACACCTGATGGTCGCCATACGCCTTGCCCACTTCGTCGCAGATGACGGGATAGTCGCCGCTCCGCAGACAGGGAGGGAACTTCAGGTGTATCCTGGACGTGTCTATATCGTCTATCTCGACGGGGACGATTTTCTCCAGCTGCCTGATTTTCTGCTGCACCTGCACGGCCTTCGTCGGCTTATAGCGGAATCGCTCAATGAACGCCCGCATGTCGGCAATCTCACGCTGCTGGTTCTCGTAGGCGCGAAGCTGTTGCTCGCGACGCTCCTTGCGCAAAAGGCGATACTCGTCGTATTTCACCTTGTAGTCGATGATTCTCCCGCAGGAGATTTCCAGCGTGCGGTTGGTGACTTTGTTGACAAAGGCGCGGTCGTGGCTGACCAGCACAACGGCTGACGCGCTTTGGGCAAGAAACTGCTCAAGCCACTGGATAGACTCAATGTCGAGATGGTTGGTCGGCTCGTCAAGCAGGAGCACGTCGGGTTGTCGCAGGAGAATCTTCGCCAGCTCAATCCTCATGCGCCATCCGCCGGAGAACTCACTCGTAGGCCGGTCGAAGTCGGAACGGCGGAAGCCAAGCCCCGTGAGCGTGCGCTCTATCTCTCCACTCATCTCTCTCCACTCTCCCCTTATGAGACGGTCGTGGGCTTGCGTGAAACGCTCAATGAGCGCGAGATAATCGTCGCTCTCCGTGTCGGTGCGGCTGCCCAGCTCCCTTTCCATCGACTCCACGCGCTTCTTCAACGCCAAGGTCTCGGAAAAGGCTTTCCGCGTCTCTTCGCGCACGGTGGTATGGTCGGCAAGGCGCATCACTTGCGGCAGATAGCCGAAGCGCGTGCCGGACGGGACGTTGACTCTGCCACTGGTTGCCTGCTGCTCGCCACAGAGCACGCGAAGAAGCGTGGTCTTGCCCACTCCGTTCTTCCCCACAAGTGCTATGCGGTCGCGGTCGTTCACGACGAAGCTGGCATCGTGGAACAACGGCGTGGTGCCGAAAGAGACAGACAGGTTTTCTACGCTGATCATGGTTGCAACCGTTATCGAAGATATTTTGCCGTATAGCCTTTCCCTGAGCTGGCGACTTCCTCGGGTGTGCCCGTAACCACCACCTCGCCGCCTCCGCGACCACCCTCAAGTCCCATATCAATAATGTAGTCGGCAGACAGGATGACATCAGTGTTGTGCTCGATGACGATGACCGTGTTGCCCCTATCGACAAGGCGGCGAAGGACAGCCATCAGGATATTGACATCGTGGAAGTGAAGCCCCGTGGTGGGTTCGTCGAGAATATAGAGCGTACGCCCCGTGTCGCGACGCGAGAGCTCAGCAGCCAGCTTCACGCGCTGGCTCTCACCACCGCTCAACGTTGTTGACGACTGTCCGAGCTTGATATAGCCGAGACCAACCTCCTGCAGGGTCTTTATCTTGTGGAGAATGGCCGGCTGCGCCTCGAAGAACTCAACGGCCTGATTGATAGTCATGTCGAGCACGTCGGCTATCGACCTGCCCTTGTAGCGCACTTCAAGCGTCTCGCGGTTGTATCGTTTCCCGTGACAGACCTCACACGGCACATACACATCGGGCAGGAAATTCATCTCGATGGTTTTGTAGCCGTTGCCACCGCAGGCCTCACACCGTCCGCCCTTCACGTTGAACGAGAAGCGACCAGGCTTGTAGCCGCGTATCTTTGCCTCGGGCAGGTTGACAAAGAGCGTGCGGATGTCGGCAAAGACACCTGTATAGGTGGCAGGATTGCTTCGTGGCGTGCGCCCGATAGGGCTTTGGTCAACGCTGACCACTTTATTGATCAGCTCCAACCCTTCCACGCTCTCATATGGCAAGGGCTGCTTCAACGAGCGATAAAGATGTTGCGAGAGAATGGG
>JAFRZC010000093.1 GCA_017442765.1 Prevotella sp.
CACCTTGACCACGATGTCGTTCACATCGTCCTTGATGACGCAACGTCCCAGCTTTTGGCAGGCCAGACAGCCTTTGCAGAACTGGATGTTCTTGCCCACGAGGGTGATTTTCTCCACCTCGTTGCCAGTGCACCTTGCGCCCTCGATGAATTGGTCAGCGAGCATGTCGCTGTTCGACCCAGCCCTGAGGCTGGTGGATATTACGATTACTTTTTTCATTGTTTTATATTGTTTCAGTAGTATGGTTAAATGTTCCTGTCTTGGGGGTCGTGGGCGCAGAAGATGCCGAGGAATTCTTCACGCTGGCTCTGACGGTTTATCCAATCAAGGCAGTGGCGCATGTTGTCGGCGTTGAAAAGCGGTCCAGGCAGCCGTCCTTGTTTCCACGAAGCCTCGTTGTAGCCATTGTCGCCAACCAGAAGGGCCAAACCAGAGGCATCGGCCATGCGGTAGATGACGCTGCCAGCGGAGTGGGTGGGCGTGAGGTAGGCCGTCACGCTACCGTCGCCGAAGAGGTCTGCCGATTGTTCGAACGGAGCTTCGCTGTCGGCCTCGAAGTCGATGTATCGGTAGTCGTAGCCATTGGCCAACTTGCCGTAGCGCAGTTTGCGCTTTTTTGCGAAGGCCACTTCCTCACGCGAGGTGTAGATGGGTACTCCGCCGATGTCGCGCAGCCCCGACACATGGTCGCAGTCGAGGTGGGTCATCAGCACCGCGTCGATGTGCTCGCCTTGCAGTTGCGCCACAGCCTCCTCGCCGTCCGCCATCACGGGCTCGCTGGCGAACCAAAGACCAAAGCCGAGGTGCCACATCGGGTTCTCCACCACCTTGCGGCTCCATCCAGCATCTATCAGCACCGAATGTCCATTGACCTTCACGTAGAAGCACTTCACCGGCACCTTGATGCGTTTGCTCCTGCGTTGGAACAGCCCCGTGTAAGCCTTCTTCCATCGGTGGCTGCTGCGGTCGGGTACTCCGCTCGACACCAGCGTCCAACCTGTCTGTATGGTTCTAATCGTCATTGCCTTGTTTCAAAACACCTTGTCGCCGTTTTTTACCGTCATCGTCGGCTGGAGCAGCACCACGCCGCCTTCGCTCTCGCTGCCGAGGATGCGGACTTCGCTCTTCACGCTTCCGATGTGCATCGGCTTGAGGTTGACGCAGAACACCGCCTGCCGTCCATGGAGCTGCTCGGGGGTGTAGAGGTCGGTGATTTGCGCCGACGAGGTCTTGGTGCCGAGTTCCTCGCCCAAATCCACCGTGAGCTTGTAGGCCGGATGGCGGGCTTTCTTGTTGATGTCCACCGCCACAATCGTGCCGATGCGCACATCCACCTTGTCAAAGTCTTCTACCGTTATTTCCATGATTGTTTCAGATGGCATCCACGGTGCCGCTGGAAACCATCTCCTCGGCGAATTTAAGGGCGTTGCCGTCTGTGCCGGTGTACCTCAGATTGACTGTTATCGACATACTTTCTCCTTTTTTATCTCCGCCGCATCCTGCCAAAAGCAAAAGAACGGGTATTACCAAAGCGAATCGTTTCATGCACTACACTTTCTCCACCAATGCCTGGATTTTTTTCAGCGTGGCATCGGTCTTCTGCTCGTCGATTTTTGCGCTGACATAGCCCATATTCTCCACGCTCCAGTAGTTGCAGATGTCGCACACTTCGGCGACTGCTCCATCATAGACTTTGGGCGAGTGGGATGACATCAGAAGCGCCATCTTCTTGACCTTGGCAGGCTTGTTCACGCAGTACATGCGCTGGATGGGAAGCTGTATCTGGGCGCAGAGCGTGAAGTAGTAGATGGGGGCGGCCAATACAAGTGCCTCCGCTTCCGCCATCAGCGGATAGAGTTCCTGCATGTCATCCTTCTGGATGCAGGCTCCATTTCCCTTGTTATGGCAGTACTCGCAAGCCAGACAGCCTGCAATCTTCTTCTTCGCAACGTCCACCAGCGTCACTTTGTGACCTGCTGCCTCGGCAGCTTTCTTATACTCTTCCGCCATCCATGCGGTGTTGCCGTTGGCTCTCGGCGAGCCTTGTAAAATCAAAATATTCATAAGGATATAGTTTTTTTTTATTTATCGATACTTACCAATGTGTATTTGCGGGTTCCGAGGCCAATCTTCTCAGCCCACTCGATGGTGTGGATTCCGTGCTGTTTGTCAATGCGGCTGAGGAGGTCGGTGGGGTCGTTGGTGGCCGTCACCTGCTGGTTGTTGATTATGTCGATGCAGGCTTGGTCGAGAGCCACGGGGTCGGTGGAGGCGAGGATGCCGTAGTCCTCAAGCTTCACTGGTGCGGGGTGGTCGACGCAGTCGCAGTCGATGCTCATGTTGTTCATCACGCTGATGTAGATGATGCCCTTCTTGGCGCGGAAATAGTCGGTAACGGCTTGTGCGGCGGCGGCCATAGATTCGAGGAAGCCGTCCTGGTCGCCGATATATTCTGGAGTCCAGAGTTTCGCCATATCGAGCACTTCCATCTTGCCCGAGGAATGGATGTAGGCTTTCCCGTTGGCGCTGCCACAGCCGATG
Source organism: Prevotella sp. (assembly GCA_017442765.1). The sequence goes on from JAFRZC010000093.1 coordinate 2,542, forward strand.
CTGAGGTTCTTCAACGCTCCGCCGTAACCGCCCATCGGGTGTCCCTTGAAGTGGTTGAGGGCAATCATAAAGTCATAGTTGGCCATGTGGCTGCCCACAATGTCGTACTTGAGGTGGGTGGTGTCCTGCACGGGGATGCGCATCTCGCCTTCCTCGTCCATGATGTCAACCTTGAACAGCGGAGTGAATCCGTGCCGCTCGATGACCTTCCAGTGGTTGGCAGAGTTGTTGCGGTCGTCCTGCTCGTTGCCAGGGCCGCTGCTGTAGGCGGTATTGCACTCCACAATGGTGCCGTTCACTTTCTCCACCAGCAGCTTGATAAGTTCGGGCTTCAGGTAGTTGGGATTGCTGCCCTCGCCGGTGCTCATCTTGACGGCCACACGCCCTTCGGCTTCCACCCCCAACGCCTTGTAGATGGCCACAAGCCCTTCGGGACTGATGTCCTTGGTCAGATAAACGACGGCCTCCTCTTCGGCGGGTTGCGCCTCGGCGGTCTGATTGTTGTTCTTGCAGCCGACCAGCATCAGGGCGGCAGCGAATGCGAATAATGCTAACTTCTTCATATTGTTTCTTTTTTAATTTGTCTGATTACTTTTGCAGGCACTCCGCCCACGATGGTGTTTGCCGGAACATCCCTATTCACCACGGCTCCCGCCGCTACTATGGCGTTCTCACCCACGGTGACACCGGCCAGAATGGTGGCGTTGGCTCCTATCCATGCGTTGCGACCGATAATGACGGGCTTGGTCAGCAGGGAGTGGCGCGTTTCGGGATTTTCGGGGTGGTACTCGGTGGACAGCACGCAGTGCGGCGCGATGAAGGCGCCCTCCTCGATGGTGATGCCACCGAGGGCGAGGAAGGTGCAGCCGAAGTTCACGAAGCTGCCCTTGCCGAAGGTGGTCTTGTTGCCGTAGTTGATGTTGAACGGCGGAAACACCCGCACCGTCTCGTCAATCTCCGAGCCGGTAATCTGCCGCAGATACCCGCGCACCTCGGCCTCGGTGTGGTAGCCCGTGTTCATCTCCGCCACCAGTTTCATGCACCGCTGCACGTCGGCATAGAGCTCGTCGCTTCCTACATAATCCTTGCCTGTGGGCTTATCACTCATCTTTTTCTTTATTTATAGTTTTCACCACTTTAGCCGGAGAACCCACGGCGATACAGTTGTCGGGGATGTCCTTTGTTACCACGCTGCCCGCTCCAACCACGGAGTTTTCTCCCACGGTTACTCCAGGGAGTATGGTGGCTCCCGCACCTATCCAGCAGTTGCGTTTCAGATGCACGGGCTTGCAAGTGATAATCATGTGTTCCTCAAGGTCGTGGTTATTGCTGATGAGCTGCGCGTTGGCGGCGATGAGGGCGTTGTCGTCGATGGTGATTCCGCCGGCGGACATCATCAGGCAGTTGTTCATAATCACCACATTTTTGCCGATGGTGACGTTCTTGGAGCGCACCACGGTGAGGCCTGGCATCACGCGGCTTCCCTCACCGAGGCGGTCTCCGAAAAGCTCGCCGAGTATGGCGTTATACTCATCGGTGTAAGGCATCGTGTGGTTGAGTTTGAAACACAACTGTGCGTCGCGCACCGACATCTCTATCTCCTGCGGAGTCTGTGTCCGCATGTCTATTCTAATTTCTTCCATGATTTTTTCCATTAAGTGCTATTCTCTTCATAATCATCTATTCATCAAGATATGCGTTCAGAAACCTCTCCGCGAGGCTGTTGGGTCTGATATTCTTTCTTGCCTCCTCCGGCGTGAACCACTCATAGGAGTCTATCTCCCCATTTGGCGACATTTCGCTGTCATCCGTCACGAAGGCCGTGAAGTTGCACATCAGCGTGTTTGACGGCTCGAAGAAGCTGGTGCGGTTGAACTTGATTCGGCTGACGGTCATGCCCGTCTCCTCCTTTATCTCGCGTCCCACGGCGTGCTCCAGTTCCTCGCCACGGTTGACATAGCCTGCCACGAGGATGAAGTTGGGTCTTCCGTACTGTTCTATCAGCAGAATCTGGCCGTTCTCCTCGTTGATGACTATCATGCTCACGGCCACGTTGTACATGGGGAAGCGGTACTGCTCACACTTGGGGCAGTAGGGGACGATACCCTCGCCCTCAAGCTCCTTTTCTATGAGCGGTGTTCCGCAGTCGTGGCAATGTGTCTGTATCATCCGGTTTTCAATTGGCATTTTTCAACTCATACTGCAAAGCCTTCGACGGGCAGCGGTCGATGATGGCGGCGATCTCCTCGGCGGAAGCCTGCGAGAGGTCTATCCACGGGCGGCGACCCACCTCGAACACCTTCCCGTTTCCACGCACGCACATGCCCGCATGGGTGCAGGCTCTGGGATTCCAGAACACCTTGATATGTTCGTTCTCAAAAGTCTTGAAAGTCACTTTCTTGTTATCGTCTTTCTCTGTCATGGTCTGTTCTCCTATTTTCAACTAAAGTTTGACAAGTGATTTTATAAAAAAAATGGCATGACAATTAGTGTAATCGACTAATTTTTAGTATTTTTATAGTGTCAAAAAACAAAAAAAAACACAGCCATGCCACACTGCAAAAATACGAACTTTTTTTCAGAAATTGATGTTTTTTTCCAAAACAGTGACGATTCCGCAATACGAGCCATGTCAAACGCACTGAAAGCCATAAAAATGACAGACAAGAGACTCGGTCTTGAGACGTTCCACAACGCGAGTGTGAGTTCATCCGAAAAGCTGAAAGGTCTTGTCCTTTTGCCGTTTCTCGGATGCAGGGACATATCCCACCTGCCTTTTTCGGGCATGCCGGAATCCTTTGGGTACAACATGTTTTACCGCATGATGCGTCTTGACACAAAAACAACTATTTGCGTCATTTTGACACATAAAAAAAACGCAGCCAGTTTTTGTCTTAAAATATTTTTTTCACCCGATTTTCTTGGATTGCACCCAAAAAACAAGTTATTCGGAGTGTTTTTTTCATTGTACATCTGTGTATCATAATGTATCACGATTACGCTCTTGCTTGATTGCCAACGGTTTTTCCTTTTCTCGGAATAAAAACACCATATCTTTGCATCGTCTTTCAAAGGGAAACGGGGCCTGGAAACAGAAAGGGTCAGGCCGCAGCCGAGGAGAGAAAAACGAAACAGCACCGGCAGTGAGTCAACAGGATGCGCGCGACCTCGCGACACCGCCCCAACAGCTCCAGTCATGCTCCCGCCTCACCCCGGAAACAGCCAAGCCCCGGTTCCTGCGAAAGCTACAAGTCAACAAGTTTTTACAAACCCCTAAATTCTTTAAACCATGGGAAAAATCAAGCAAGGCATCCTCGGAGGTTTCTCCGGCAAAGTCGGACCCGTCGTCGGCTCCTCTTGGAAAGGTAAGGCTGTCATGAAGGCCGCCCCCCTCAGCTACAACGACCGCAACTCGCTCGCACAGCAGCAGCAACGTCTGAAGTTCACCATCGTCAACAAATTCGTCGCCAAGGCTCTCGGCTTCATCTCCGAAGGCTTCCGCAAACGCGCCGTGGGCATCACCGCCCCTAACGCCGCCGTCGCCGCCAACCTCGACGACGCCATCACAGGCACCTGGCCCGACTACCAGCTCGACTACTCCAAGACGCTCGTCTCCAACGGTCCCGTCGACCTACCCTACTCGCCTTCTGCCTCCAACGACAACACCACACTCTCCCTCACCTGGGCCGACAACTCGGGCATGGGCAACGCCCTCGCCGACGACAAGGTCATGATCCTCGCCTACAACGGCACCAAGCAGCAGGCGGTCTACAACACCACGCTGGCAGAACGTAGCGAACGCAACGCCTCCTTCACACTCCCCACAGCCTGGACCGGAGACACCGTTGAAATCTGGATCGCCATGCAGCGCCAAAAGGACAACGAGACAAGCCCCTCCTCGCACATCGCCACCATCACCCTCTGACGGCGACTACACATCAACCTCTAACACTCTCGCCAGAAGCAATTCTGGCGAGTTTTTTTTGCTGACAACATTTCATCATCCACAAAACCAGTAACCACCGTATCCATGAAACCTAGCAACAACCTCTTAGCCATTGTCCGTGCCTACGACCTTATGACCCCTCCTGCCAAGACCAATGAGGAATTCCGCCTCCAAAGCCAGCTCTTCCTCAACGACATCATGCCATACATCAAAGCGATAAACCCACTTTTCCAAAGCGGAAAGAGAAACCCTCAGCAAGAGCAATGCCAATTCGATGCGTTGCTCAGCGTGGCTTTCGACATCGGACTCGACCTCTTCTTCGACAGTCCGCTCGCCGCCATCACCCCCACCACGGCAAGCAAAAAAAAGCTGCGAGAAGCCTTCCTGTCCACACCAGCTTTCGACGACAGACTCCGACCCGAACTCATGTGCCAGATGAAGCTCTACAAGATGCCTCCTCTCTCACGCCGCGAGATAGAGTTCAGGCTCTTCATCGGCGCACCCACGTTCACAATCTGCCGCCGTCTGGACCCCTCAGGCAGCAAAGCCATTGTCTACGCGCCCTCAGTGATGCACCCCCTGCTGCAGTTCCTCTGCCGAACAAGGTAACCGCGAGGTAAATGAAATGGCACCAATAAGCAATAATTTAAGGCGAATTCTAAAAAAAACTTTTTTCACCGTATGGTGCAAGATCTGGTAGAACGCACATGAATAATTCGCGCGTTTAAAACTATCTACAAGATTTACAAGATTTAGCCCAGCGCAGCGAGCAGGGAAAGATGTAATATGCAGAGAACACCATGGACTCGCATTTTGCCATATGGCGAAAATGTCGTATTTTTGCATTCCGAAATCAGACTGACAAATGACTACCGACAGACAACAGGCTGCTGCCGCAAGTGAGTTCTCACAGCGTTGGAGCGGCAAAGGATATGAGAAGGGCGACACCCAGAAATTCTGGCTCGAGCTGCTACAGAAAGTGTATGGGGTGGATGACCCATACAGTTTCGTTGAGTTCGAAGACAAGGTGATGGTTGACAGCACCAACTTTATGGACGTCTACCTCCCCTCCACACGCGTGCTGATAGAGCAGAAAAGCATCGACAAAGACCTTGGCGCCCCCATCCACCAGAGCGACGGCGCGATGCTCAACCCCTTCCAGCAGGCGAAGAAGTACATCGTCGGATTGCCGCTGAGCCGCCACCCCCGTTGGGTGGTGACCTGCAATTTCCGCGAGTTCTGGGTGTACGACATGGAGCAACCCAATGGCGAGCCGCAAAAGGTACAGCTCGCCAATCTTGCAAAGGAATAC
>JAFRZC010000094.1 GCA_017442765.1 Prevotella sp.
AAAAGACTTAACTATCGGATATATCACAAAAGTATATTTACTATTTAATAACTATTGCAATATGAAGAAAACAATTATGACACTTTCTGCAGCCATGACACTGATGCTGTCGAGCTGCATGTCACCGGGATTCGGAACTACTGGTTCAACCACCAATTCGACCAACGATGTGTTGGGTAGCGTGCTTGGCACTGTCTTAGGGCAAGTGTTGTTAGGCGGAATGACATTCGACCAGTCGAGCCTTCTTGGCAGCTGGAACTACAATGCTCCAAGTGCTGCCTTTACTACCCAACAGACTCTGACAAAGGCCGGAGGTGCTGCAACGCTCAACAACATGTCCTCGTCGCTGGCAAGTAACTACAGCAACATCGGCATCAATCGCAGCAACACTTCTTTCTCGTTCCTTGCCGGCAATAAGTTCTCGGCTAAGGTGAATGGTATCCCGTTCAGCGGAACTTATACCTACAACTCCCAGAACGGCGAAATCGCACTCAAGACTGCTACCGAGACCATTAAGGGCAACGTAACAAAGACGCAGAAAGGAATGGGCCTGATGTTTGACTCCACGCAGATGGCTAACATTCTTCAGAAAGAAGGAAAGGTCAGCAACACCGCTGCTGTCCAGGCTGTCAGCAAGCTCGCCAAGAGTGCCGACGGTGCCCGTGTAGGCTTTGAGCTTACGAAATAGAAGGGAATCATCTTGTAAGAACGCAAAGCAGAACAGGTTCAACGACATTGAGCCAAACAAAAAAGAAGCTGGTAATCACTCGATTATCAGCTTCTGTTTTTGTTCTTTCAGGGTTCCAAGTTCAAACTTAGAGCGAAGAGTGGTGCTTTTGTTTCATGCACTCAGGCAAAGAGGTATGCACTTTCATGCACACCTTTGACGGCACGGCCACTGGGGTCGTTTAGGCCTCGGAAGGCGGCATCCCACTCGAGGGCGACGGCGGTGCTGCAGGCAACGGAGGCCTCGGAGGGGACGCTGCGGGCGGCGGAGTCGCTGGGGAAATGCTCGGCGAAGATGCTGCGGTAGTAATATTCCTCTTTGTTCTTCGGCGGGTTGATGGGGAAACGCTCGACGGCATGGGCCATCTGCTCATCAGTGACGGCCTCGGCGGTGATTTGTTTGAGCGTGTCAATCCAAGAGTAGCCAACGCCATCGCTGAACTGCTCTTTCTGACGCCAGGCCACTTCGGCGGGCAGCATGTCGGCAAAGGCTTCGCGCACAATTTGTTTTTCAATCCAAGCCTCCCCCGCTCGACCGAAGGGCGCTTGCCTAAGCAAGAAACCCTCCAACGGAGGGGATGTTTGATTACCAGAAGGTACAGAATTATCATAGGAATTATGTAACTCAACATCCCTCCCTTTGAGAGGGCTTGGGTGGGCTTTTACCATCTTGGCTCTTGGATTAGTGCGCATGGCGATGTCTAAAAAGTCTTTGTCCAAGAAAGGCACGCGGCCTTCGACGCCCCAGGCGCTGAGGCTCTTGTTGGCACGGAGGCAATCGTAAAGGTAGAGCTTGCTGAGCTTACGGACGGTCTCTTCGTGGAAATCCTGAGCCGTAGGTGCCTTGTGGAAGTAGAGATAACCGCCGAAAATCTCGTCGGCACCCTCGCCCGAGAGCACCATCTTGATACCCATAGACTTGATGACGCGGGCCAACAGGTACATCGGCGTAGAGGCGCGGACAGTGGTGACATCGTAAGTCTCGATGAAATAGATGACGTCGCGGATGGCGTCAAGGCCCTCCTGGATGGTATAGTTGATTTCGTGGTGTACGGTGCCGATATGGTTGG
>JAFRZC010000009.1 GCA_017442765.1 Prevotella sp.
AGGTATTTGCTGCGCTTTTCTTGTGGCGTATTAAGAGTTTCGAAGAGACGGATAAGGGCCGAGCGAAGGTCTTTGGCTTCGTAGGTGGCCAGATAGTTGTGGAACTGGTCGTGGGCGAAGACGCCTGCGTCCTCGGCATAGAGGCAGAAGACGATGCGGACACAGAGGATGTTGAGCCAGCGGAGTATCTCGGGGTCGGAGCACAGGCCGCTGGCCTGTGATTTCACGGGCGAGCCGCCCGTACTCCCGGCCACGGGCGAGCCGCCCGTACTCCATGAGCCGCCCGTGCTCCAGTATTGACGCAACAAAGCCTCGTAGATGCGGCCCACAATTTCGCCAGCCTGCATCGACACCTGCATCTCCTTGGTGATATGCTCGCTCTTGGTGTCTACGATGAATTGCAACCGGTAGTACTCCTTCGCAAGATTGGCAAGCTGTATCTTTTGCGGCTCGCCGTTAGGTTGCTCCATATCGTACACCCAGAACTCGCGGAAGTTGCAGGTCACCACCCAACGTGGATGGCGGCTCAGCGGCAATCCGACGATGTACTTCTTGGCCTGCTGGAATGGGTTGAGCATCGCACCGTCGCTCTGGTGGATAGGGGCACCGAGGTCTTTGTCGATGCTCTTCTGCTCGATGAGCACGCGGGTACTGGGCAGGTATACATCCATGAAGTTGGTGCTGTCCACCATCACCCTGTCCTCGAACTCGACGAAGCTGTAGGAATCTTCAACCCCATATACTTTCTGCAGCAGTTCGAGCCAGAACTTCTGTGTGTCGCCTTTCTCATATCCCTTGCCGCTCCAACGCAGGGAGAACTCGCTTGCAGCAGCGGCCTGTTGTCTGTCGGTAGTCATAATCTAGTTCCACACCTCTTTGCCGTCTTCGGTGAGGAAGCCGCTGCGTATACGCTTGCCCTCACGAACGCGGATGATGTATTTGCCGTTCATAATAAGCACTTCATCGTATTTGAAGTCGGTGACGAAACGCCCCTGGACATCGATGAAAGCCCATTTGCCTTTTTGCCGTAGGGCTGCATAGTATGCAGCGTATTTGTTCTTTACATAGTCTATCTCGCATACAGCGGCATCGTATTTCACCTCGGTGAGCGACTCGCCGCTGACGCCGACAAATCCCCATTTGCCCTTGACCGAGACAGGATACATGCCACCGTTGGTTTCGTAGAGTACGGCGTCGTAAGCTGGTTGGATTGCCCAATCGCCCTCCTCGTCTGTATAGCCCCATTCGCCGGTCTCGCTTCGGCAGGGGTAGTACATGGGGTAGACCTCTTGAGAGTTGAGGGTTGAGAGTTGAAAGTTGAAAGTAAACACTATGGCGCATAGAAATACGCGCCATAGTGTTCTGCTTGCTATGATATTATCAATCTTCAATTTTTCACCTTTCAGTTTTTCTTGTTCCTCTCGTGGCGCATGAGGTGGCTGGGCTCGAGAGCCATGCGGTCGGTTTCGAGCAGGCTGGCGACGCCTTCGTCGACGCGGCGTTTCTCCTCGCAGGCGGGGCAGTGGCATTCCTCGTGGTATTCACGCGGTTCGGTGTAGGTGGTGATGACGCCTTCGAAGTTGCGGAGGATAACCTTGTCGGGGCTCTGCGAGATGACGTATTGTGGCATGACCGGGGTTTTTCCGCCGCCGCCGGGGGCGTCAACCACGAAGGTGGGCACGGCGTAGCCGCTGGTATGGCCGCGGAGGTTCTCGATGATTTCGATGCCCTTGCTGACGGGGGTGCGGAAATGCTCGAGCCCCATCGAGAGGTCGCACTGGTAGATGTAGTAGGGACGCACGCGGTTGCGGACCAGTTCGTGCATGAGTTTCTTCATCACGTGGACGCAGTCGTTGACGCCGCGCAGCAGTACAGTCTGGTTGCCCAGCGGTATGCCGGCATTGGCC
>JAFRZC010000095.1 GCA_017442765.1 Prevotella sp.
GTCGATATACACACGCGCTGTCTGCCGTAGCCATGCGTGGCGGCTCATGCGCATCCAGCACACCAGTCCGCCCAGTATCGTACCCAGCACGGCGGCAAAGAGCGTGATAAGCAGCGTCACCTGCAGACCGTCGAGGATCATCCTGTAGCGATCCTCCACAATCAGGTTGTTGGTAAAACTCTCCGTTATGGAACCTATCAGTGAAATCATATTACTCATGACTTTGTCTAATCGTTATCGTTTTCGTTATCGTTCTTGATGTCGCATGAACGGCAGCGTCGTGGCCTGGCACATGTTGTTGCGCAGTCGGGTAATGGCGGGCTGCGTGGATGAAGGGTGCTCGATGCGCACCTTCACCCCCGCCTCACGATAAATAGTCGTTTTATTCTTCATACATAGCGGTAGCCGCTCGGCACTTTGCGACGCTTGCACGGCAAGAAATTCTTCACTCTTCACTTTTCACTCTTCACTTCCCAAACACTTGATTGATGAGTTGCAGGAACTCCTTGTAGGCGAAAGTGTCGCGGAGTTCGCCGAGCGAGTCGGCCAGACCGCGATAGTGCCACTCATGGTCCTTAGGGTCTTTGGCGTGGAAGAGGTTCCAGAGCGCGTCGCCCTGACTGGCATAGTCGCGGGCGATGGCACGCATGTTCGAGAGTTTGTCGCCCAGGGCCACTATCTTCGCATCGCGTGATGCATGGGCCAGGCGGTCGATGGCGGCCTGCTTGCGGGCATGCCAACTGGCTTCCTCACTCACGCCGGCCTCAAGAGTATCGCTCTCCGAGGCTACGAGCGAGGCAATGCGTTCACCGAACTCGGCACGTATCTGCTCCACTGTCACGTCGGTGTCCTCCACGGTGTCGTGCAGGGCTGCGGCGGCCAGCAGTTCCTGGTCGCTCGTCATCGTAGCCACGATTGCCACAGCCTCCATCGGGTGGACGATATAGGGGAATCCCTTGCCGCGGCGCTCAGTCCCGGCATGGGCGCGGACAGCGAACACGATAGCGCGGTCCAGCAGACTGGTGTCTAAGGGTTTGTTGGCCATCTTAATAGTATTTTTTCTACCAATGAATGTATCACGTGAGCAAACATTTGTTTGGATTAATAAGTTGTAGTGTATTTCTTCCTGAGCTGTTGCTGTTCCTCTTTCGAGAAGCCCAGTTGGTTCTCGATGTAGAGTGGCAGCGTTGAGAGGTGCGTATAGCTGACACCATCGATGATGCGGTCGGGTGCCGCGTTGACTTCAGCCTCGAAGCGGAAGTCGAATACGTCGCTGAGCCGATACTTCTCTTTCAGCACAGCCACATCGCTGTCGGTGGCCTTGGCCAAACAACCGCTGCGCACAAGCATGCCAGAACGGACGACCTGTCCGTTGTGCATCACGAGCGTGCCCATGTCGCGGGCATTCTCTATGCCTTAAATCCTCATTCTTCATTGCGTCAGCCTGTTATTTACTCGTGCGGTCGATATAGTCCAGTATGATTTCCGCGGCATCGTCCTCGCTCAGGTCGTCCATCGAGATGACGAGCTGATAGTTGCGGGTATCGTAGCGCGACGTATCCTCATATTTCTTGATGTAGGCCTCACGGGTGGCATCCATCTTGGCGATGATGTCGCGGGCTTCCTGCTCGCTGACTTTCTGGCGGCGCATGACTCGCTGTATGCGATACGCCATGGAGGCCTGGATGAAGACGTTCAGGTGGTTGGGCCATTCGCGGAACACCATGAAGCCTGTACGACCAGCCACGACGCACGACTCATGTGCGGCCAGGTTCTGCAGAATCTGCTTCTCGGTCTCGAACATCGAGGCATTATCAAGTTTCACCTCGGCCTCCATGGGCATGCTGGCGCTGCCTACCAGCGTCTGGTAGTAGTTGTTGATGTCGTTCCACCACGATTTCTTCTGCGCCTTGATTTCCTCGATACGCTCGGGCGAGAGCCCGAACTTCTTGGTCAGACCGTCGATGACGGCTTTGTCGCAGTACTTCACACCTAATTTCTCGGCCAGCTTGCGGCCTACGGTACGTCCACCTGTTCCGACTTCGCGGTTGATGGTAATCACAAATTTCTCGTTCTTGTTCATAACTTATATTTTTCTTGATGTTCTTTAACTTCCTTAACTTCTTGTCTTCTGCATGAACGGCAGCGTCTCAGCCTGCTCCATCATCAGGTCGGCAACCATGGCGTTGGCATCGTTTTCACCATTAATCATGTCGTAGAGCGATTTCA
>JAFRZC010000096.1 GCA_017442765.1 Prevotella sp.
CAAGGAAACTTCTCTTATCACAATCCCACCAAACTGTTTTTCGGTGAAGAGTCGTTGAACTTCCTCAAGTCCGAATTGACCGCCTACGGGCCCAAGGTACTGCTGAACTATGGCAGCGGCAGTGTGAAGCGCAATGGCATCTATGATCAGGTGACGGCCATCCTCCGCGAGGCCGGCAAGACCATTGTGGAAAATCCTGGCGTGATGAGCAACCCCACGCTGGAGAAACTCCACGAGGGCGTGCGCATAGCCCGCGAGAACGACATCGACCTCATCCTCGCCCTCGGCGGAGGTAGCGTGTGCGACTACTCCAAAGCCGTCGCCGCATCGGTGTACTACGACGGCGACTACTGGGACCAGTTCTGGCTGAAGCAGCAGAATCCGCCTGAGGGACAGAAGATTCTGCCCGTGGGTTGCATCCTGACGATGGCAGGAACGGGCTCGGAGATGAACGGCGGCTGCGTGATTACCGATGCGGAAAAGACGTTCAAGGTGGGCCATGTGTTCGACGAGCGCCTGATGCCGAAGTTCTCCATCCTGAACCCGAAATTCACGATGACCGTGCCCGACAACCAGATGAAAGCAGGCATCTACGACATCATGAACCATATCATGGAGCAGTACTTCAGCGATTTCGACGACAACACCAGCGACTATCTCTCCGAGGGACTTATGCGCGGTCTCATCACGGCCTCGCGCATCGCTGTGAAGAATCCGCAGGACTACGAGGCCCGCTCGAACATCATGTGGACGGCCACGTGGGCACTGAACACGCTGCTCAAGTGCGGCAAGAGCCAGGATTGGATGGTACACATGATTGGCCACTCGGTAGGTGCCTGGACGCATAGCCCTCACGGCTACTGCCTCGCCGCCGTCTCGATGGCCTACTACCGTCGCGCCATGAAGCCCGGCCTCGCCAAATTCGTGCGCTTTGCCAAAAACGTGTGGGATATCTGTGCCGACGGCAAGACCGACGAGCAGATTGCCGAAGCAGGTCTCGATGCCCTGAAAGCATGGATGCAGGAGATCGGTCTGCCGCTGACCATCAGCGAGATTGGTGCCACGCCCGACATGATTCCCGCCATCACCGAAGGCACCATCTGCTACCCCGCCGGCTACATGGATTTAAAGTCAGAGGATATCACGGAGATACTGAAGGATAGTATGTAATATGAGAAGAATCGTCACTTTTATAATAGCTGTAATGACTATGGCGACAGTAAACGGTCAGACGCTCACAGAGCGTCAAAAAGGTTTGGCGGCGTGTGCCTGCCTGATGGCACAGGGTGATTTGGAAAGGTTGGAGCCTGCCGTAAAGATGGCTCTCAGCAACGGTGTGACCATTAACGAACTGAAGGAGGCTTTCTCGCAACTCTATGCCTACACGGGATTCCCGCGCTCGCTGAATGCGTTGGGAGTGCTGGGTAAGGTCTTGCAGGATAATCCCAATGCAAATTGGCAAGAGGGCAAACCTTGGACGCGGCCAGAGGTTTGGGATGACGCTGCAAAAGCACTGAAACAGGGTACGGAGGTACAGACGCAACTCTCTGGCCGTGCGTTCGACTATGACTTCTGTCCACAGAACGACTACTATCTGAAGTCGCACCTCTTTGGCGACATCTTTGCCGGTGACCAGCTTTCCCATGCCGAACGCGAGATAGTGACCGTTGCCGCACTGAGCGGTCTCGAAGGTGTTGCTCCGCAGTTGGCAGCCCACAAACGGGGAGCCGTGAACATGGGCAACCCGAAGGAACTGGTTGATGAGCTCTGTGCATGGCTTGACAGCGAAAGGCTACGGGTAGGCGACGAAACGTCGGGAATGGGCTATACTCTGAAGAGTAAATGGCCCAAGGGCGAACCGAATACCGCCTATGCCCAGTACTTCATCGGCAACAGCTATCTGGCCGACATGGGCGGCGGTGTGCATAACGTCACCTTCGAGCCTCGTTGCCGCAACAACTGGCACATCCACCACGGGGCGGTGCAGGTGCTCATCTGCGTCAATGGTCGTGGCTGGTATCAGGAATGGGGCAAGGAGGCCGTCGAAATGACTCCCGGCACCGTCATCGCCATTCCCGCCGAGGTGAAGCACTGGCACGGAGCCGCCAAGGACTCGTGGTTCCAGCACCTGACCTATCACAAGGTGCAGAAGCCGGGTGGAACTCAATGGCTGGAGCCAGTAGCCGACGAACACTATAACCTTCTTAAATAATCACTATAGCAAAGCTGCTGTCCCTATCCCTTCCCGCAAAAACCCACTTGACCAATGTGGTGAGAGGAGAGGGGAGAGGGAGGGAAGTGTTAAAATCGGGGTGTGGAGAATGGAAGATTTTAACACGCGTAAGCGCACGAAAACCATCGGGTGGAGTGATACGCCACACGTGTCGCGTCGAGCGATTCTAACGTACTTCTCTTAACGGGTTGTCTCTCAGTGGCTTAGAGAGAGTTGGACGGCCGAACGTGACGGGGCGGTTTCCGAACGCTCGATCGTTCACTTGCGAAAGACGGTCTTTCGGGTGGTGAAAGGTGGTCTTTTGGAGGTCGAAAGACGGCCTTTTGCAAGGTGAAACATATATGTTTGGAGGAAAAGGGGGAGTGAGGGGGAAGTGAAAGGGGAGTGAAAGGGAAGTGAAAGGGACGATAGAGCCGATTTTTGAAGTGTTAAAACGAAAATGCCAAATTAACATTTCCGCAGGTGAACGACCGACCGTTCATCTGCGGAATTGTGATTTCTTAACTTTCGACCTGCTCCCCTCATCCCTCATCCAGAACCAGCAGCTCGCTTGGATGGCTGATGAAGGTGGTGGCGCCATGCTGTTCGAGGAACTGGCGGTCGCGGAAGCCCCACAGCACGCTGATGCATGGCATGCCGCTGGCGGCGGCGGTGGCAATATCGACATCGCTGTCGCCGACATAGACCGCTGCCTCGTGCCCCACGCCAAGCTGTCGCAACGCCTCGTTGACGGTGTCGGGAGCGGGTTTCTTGCGGATGCCCTCGGCCTCGTGCTCGCCGATGGCGACCTCTATGGTGTCGGCAAAGAAGTGACGGCATAGCTGCTGAGTGGCGGCATAGAACTTGTTGCTCACCACGGCCGTTCGATAGCCGCGTCGGCGCAGACAGGCAAGCATCTCGGGAATGCCGTCGTAGGGGCGCGTGGTGTCGAGCGAATGGGCGGTATAGTGACGGCGGAAGGCGGCGAAAACGTCCTCGAACAGCGCGGGGGGTGTCTCGTCGGGAACGGCTCGCTCCATCAGCAGACGGATGCCGTTGCCCACGAAGCGTCGCACCTCGTCGATGCCGCGCAGAGGCATGCCATGGGCGGCAAGGGCATGGTTCACCGATGCCGCAAGGTCGCCGAGCGTGTCGAGCAGGGTGCCGTCGAGGTCGAAGACAAAGGCCTTAAGAGGCTGCCGGTTGGCAGACAAGTGAAGAGGCTCTTTCCCCTCTCCTATAAATGTTGGTTGTCTCATCTTATTTCATTTTTTAACGGTTGCCCTGCGACCTCCGCAATCACTGTCTCCGAGGAAGGGGCGGTGACAAAAACGGCTATATATATAGCAGAGCGGCTTGTTGTCGTCGTGATGGGCGGAAAACCATTCAAGCAAGGCAACCATGGAATGTGGCGTGCACCAGTTTTTCATGAATTATTAATTATCAATTAACAGCCATTGGGCAAAGAATTGGTCGTAAAGCGTATAGATTCCCATGTCGTGGGTGATAAAATCCTTTTCCAAGAGGCCTTTGAGGGCACCCTGTACCATGCTGGCAGTAAGATGATAGCGCTGAAGGAAGGAACGAGAGGTCAAATTGGCGGCCTTGCCCTCCTTGCAGATGGCCATAAGCACCTCCTTTTGCTTTGGCGGCAATTGGAAGAGCAATGCTTTATATGCAAAACCCTGCTGTGCAATTATCTGCTGAATGGCCGGCTCTATCATTTCCTCCGTACATGATCCATGTGGCTCTGTTAATGTAAACAGTGCATTCAGAACTGACTGCACATACCAGGTAACACCTTCATACTGCTGGTAGGTGGCCATAACAGCCTCTCGGTTTATTTCCTTATGGTATTCTCTGAACAGCCCCTGCGCAAACTCAATGTATTTCTCGCAGTCAATGGGCTTGATAGACATCAGGCTTGTGCTTTGATAAAATGGACGGGATGGTGAGACGAATATCTCAGACATCATGTGCCGCTGCGAACCTGAGTAGATAAACCACGTATTCCGGCACTTTTGTATTCGCGTGCGTAATACTGCCTCCACTTTGTTGTCGGGATAGTTGGCAACGACCTGAAACTCGTCGATAGCCACAATACATGGTTTGTCAGCCTGTTCCAAATAGGCAAAGATCTCGTCGAGCGTAAACTCTGGTACTTTGATGTCGCCCACACCTAATCCCCATTCCGGATTGCCGTTGATGTCAAACGAAATGCTGCTACGAAGCGAACCTATTGTATTCACGAACTTCTCCCATGCCTTGCGACCTCTTGACCTCAGTACACTGAGCACAGCCTTTCCCAGTTCATAGACAAATTCCTGTAGATTCTTAGTAGCATAGATGTCAACGATGAATGTGTAATAATGGTCTTTGATACCATCTTGCAGGAAACAGTGATGTATCAGCCCCGTCTTCCCAAGTCGGCGAGGCGATATGAGAGCCACGTTGTTGCCGTTGGTTACCAGTCTTGTCAATAGCTCAGTTTCTTCCACGCGGTCACAGAAATAGTGCGGAGAGAAGTATCCGTTGGTGATAAAAGGATTAGGTGTCATCATAACGCATTTATTCTAAAGGGGTTAAAACTTTATGCAAAGATAATTATAATCTTATTATAAAACACACGAGCCTTCACCGTTTTAACATTATTTATTACTGTTCTGTTGTAATATTTACCTACGTTCAATCTACATCACTCAGAAAAGCGCAAGTGCCCGATACC
>JAFRZC010000097.1 GCA_017442765.1 Prevotella sp.
AGGGCAAACAATAGACAATCGCTACACGGTGGTGTTTCCGCATAAAGAAGGTGCTTATGCGGAAACCTATCGTGTGAGGGATGCAAGTGGAAAACTACGCTTCCTGAAACTGATATACTACTCGAAGTTGCAGTATTCACAGTTTGATAAAGATGGCAGCATCATTGAGATGGAGGTCGCTAAGATGCTTAATCATCTCAATGTCTGCAAATATGTGGATAGTGGAAAGTTGATAGCCAACGGTCAACAACTGGCATATATCGTGACAGAGTTTGTGAGTGGCGAAACACTTGATAAACGTATTGCCCGTGAGTATTTGAGCGTCTATGAAATCAAACAGGTTGCTAAGGCTTTGCTTTCTGCCCTGCAATATCTACATTCACAAGACACACCGATTATCCATAACGAGGTGACTATCCAAAATCTGATGCTTGATTTGTCTGGCACGTTGGAAAACTTGAAGTTGATAGATTTTGGCTATGCCCGCTTCTTAAACCAAGAGCCAGCGAAACCAAACTTGAAGCAACTCAATCCGTTCTATATGGCACCAGAACGACTAAATGGTGTGAGTTGCGTGCAGTCGGATTTATTCTCTGTAGGAGCGATTCTTTACCAACTGTTATTTGACGAACTGCCTTGGTTCTTTGATGCATCAAGGATGAGTGACCAACAAATCGTCGAGAAACTTCAGATGGAAAGAGAGCATCCACTACGAATACCCAATATCGACATGTTTGAATTGGACGAGCAACTGCTGAACATCATTAATAAGGCGACACAGAATGATGTGCAAGACCGTTTCCAGACTGCACAAGAAATGATGGATGCCATTGATGGGAAAGTCAAGGTAGAGATTGCCAACAGAACGAGCAGCAAAACCTCTCCCAAAGAGTCTCAGAAGAGGGTCAAACGTGGCAATGGCTTCGCTGATGTTGCAGGAATGACAGAACTTAAAGAGCAATTGCAATCCGACGTGATTGACTTGCTGCAAAATCCAGAACAGGCAAAGGAACTGGGATTGAGTATTCCTAATGGGCTGTTGTTCTATGGACCTCCTGGTTGTGGAAAGACATTCTTTGCTGAGAAGTTTGCAGAAGAGACGGGCTTTAACTACCAATACGTCAGAGGTTCTGATGTGGCCTCACCCTATATTGATGGCGGCAAAGGAAAGATTGCGGACATCTTCAATGAGGCAAGGCAGAATGCACCTACTATCCTGTTCTTGGACGAGGTGGATTCCTTGATAAGAGATCGCAGTGCCCATAATAATACTACTACGGCTGGAGCCGTGAATGAATTCTTGACCCAATTGAACAATTGTGGTGAAGATGGTGTTCTTGTGATTGCTGCTACCAACAAGCCGACAGATATTGACGAGGCTGCACTACGCGCAGGTAGGTTGGAACTAAAGTACTACATTCCTCAGCCTGATAAAGAAACAAGAAAACGTATGTTCCAGATTGGCATTGGTAAGCGTAATTATGACTTCGGCATTGATTATGACTTGTTGGCAGAGAAAACGGAGAATTATGTATCTGCTGATATTAGTCTTGTGATTGATACTGCTGCCCGCCTTGCTTTCAGAAGAAAGATTGATAAGATAACAATGTCACTACTTGAAGAGGCAATCAGTCAAATCAAACCGAGTTTAACATTGGAGCAGATCAAGCGTCATGAAGATATTCGTGACAGGTTTATGGGAGTAAAAAAGAGTAACGAACAACGTAAAATAGGATTTTGATTATGGAACAGAACGAATTATTATTGAGAACGGCTTTTGCCTGTATGTCTTGTGATGGTGATATAGCAACAGAAGAAGTTGACCTGATTAAGCGGATGGATAAGGAAAAACATCTGTTTGGTGAAGTTGACATTGACAAAGAACTGGATGAGTTGGTGAATGAAATCAATGAGAAGGGCAAAGGCTTCTTAAAGCAATATCTGACAAGTCTGGCAGAAGAGTCTTTGACAGAAGAACAGGAGTTGAAAGTGGCTGATGTGGCTGTGCAGACAATCCGTTCAGACAATAAGGTTGAATACAGTGAAATCAAGTTCTTCAAAGTATTACGCTCCAATCTGAAGATAGTGTCTGACGAGACACTGCTTGAAAAGATTGATGGTATTGATGAGAACTATCTTGCTCAAGACATTCAGGCAGATTATCTACAGATGTATGATGACTACTTCAATACTGTTGAATTACCAAAGTTTAATATAGAATTGTCACGCGTTCAGCAATCTAAATAGTTGCATGTCATGAATGATTTTATTTTTTTTCAGGAACATTTCGTTTTGCGGATTATAGTTAAGAGACGATAGAAATCTCCTATTAAAGCCCCCTTCCCTCCAAAGAGAGGGGAAAATTTGGATGATAACAAATTTAGGAGTTAAGACGGATGAAGAAATTTGGGGTATTTTTGGCAGTTGTGCTATTTGTTGCGTCGGTCTTTTGCATTGGTTATAGGCAACGCGGTAAGGTTTTTGCGAGCGAGCAGGAAGAGACGGTTCCCTCCGATCTTCCCTCATTGGAGGATACTGTTACGGAGCAGGACATTCGCAACAATATTAAGGCCATCATGAAGTGTAGTGCCGACGGCGATGCCAAGGGGTTGGCAAAGTTGACAACGTATCCGCTAAAACGCAATTACCCTCTAAAGGATATTGAGAATGAGGAGCAGATGATTGCGTATTTTGATGTGCTTTTCGATGATTCCGTCAAAGAGGTTATGCGCAATGCGTCGGTAAGCGATTGGCATGAATACGGGTGGCGGGGCTACCTGTTCAAAGACGGGATGTTAAGGACAAGTCCTGAATGGTTGTATGCCGTCTATTATGACACTGCCAAGGAAAAGTCATTATACGACATGCTTGTCAAGAGGGAGAAGGAGAGCCTGCACCCTTCCCTGCGAGTTGGTGAGTGGCGACCTTGGGGATGCTATAAAACGCAGGATGGACTGGTCTTGCGTATTGACGGCAATGAAAGCCAATGCCGGCTTTCGCTTTACCGCAAGGGTACCGCGCTCTCAGGCAAGCCGGATGTCTGCCTGACGGGTACGGTAGAAGTAGAAGGAACGATTTTAAACCACATCTATACTTTCAAAGGTAAGCATGAGACATACGAGATTAATGATATCAATGTGGTATATAATGTGGGGGATGTCCCGACATTAACGATCTACAAAGGGAAGAGCGAAGAGAGGACATACGACTTGACTCCATGTTACTGGCTGGATTTGGTAAGGGATAGCAATCGTTCTGTCCCGCTGGTATATGGTGGAATGAAAGGATTGAAAAACTCGTTCTATATGAAACAGACTGAAGAGGCGTTATGGCAGTTATGGTATGGCGATAAGAGAATCCGTCTCGGCGATCTGATGGATGATGGTGTGCCAGAGATGGATGCTTTTGCAAGTCCTGACGGAAAGCATGTATATGTTATTGGTAATATTATGGCCAATGGCAACTCCATGAACTCATTTTTTGTTTATCGAGTAGATGCCCAAACCCTGAGGACAGAATTTGTGGCCAGTGGTGCTGACGCAACCAGAACTGAGGACGGGTTCAAAGTGGTTGCCGCGAGATGCATCAATCCTGACGCCAAAAGCAATGCTCTCAAGAGGTTTACGGTTCATGATGTCTTCTACGGGTTTGACGGGAAAATCAAGAAGGAGGGAAAGGAAACGCTCAAATAAGAAAATCAATATACAACTTTTTTGGAACATAATCCAAAAAAGTCTTGTCTTTTTTGGATTATGTTCCAAAAAAGGAGAGGGCTTCCCCATGCACATTACTATTAAATTAAACGAGGCCAAAAGTTTATAGTTTTTAACAGTTCGACATTTCCTTTTAACACGATATTTGAAGATTTTTCGAGCAGAAAACTCGTGGGCGCAAATTTTGCAAGCATGAGTGTGCAATGTGTCTGCTGCCGCAGATAGAAGAGGGATGAAGGATGAGGGATGAGCGTGTGCAAGTTTTATTTTGCGAAAGATAGGTGTCTCGCTTCCGAAAGATAAACTTTCGCCCGTCGAAAGACCGTCTTTCGGGGTGTAAAAGACGGCCTTTTATACCCCGAAACATATATCTTTCAGAAGTGAAAAGTGATAAGTGAAGGGTGAAAAATGGGTAAAGTGGGCGAAAAACGATAATTTTTCACGCTATAATGAAGGTAAAAGTCAACTGAATCCGTTAACAATTCGTCGACGGATTTCACAATCGTTAACAAAAGCAAACCATGAACTATGGACTATGAATTATGAACTCTGACTTAACTTCTCCACCATGATGCGGGCGGCGTTGTCGGGAGCTACGGTGTTGCCGAGACGGTCGTGAACGAGGGCGTAGCCGTCGAGCATCTGCTGCCGGCCCTCGCCTCCGGGGAGGATGCGCGCAAGCTCGGTGCGGATGTTCTCCACTGAAAAGCGGTCGGCCAACAGCTCGGGCACCACTTCGCGGTCGGCGATGAGGTTGACGAGCGAGATATAGCGTACCTTGATGATATGCCGGAAGGCGAAGCGCACGATATGTTTGATGGGTGTCTCGTAGCAGACCACCTGCGGCACGTTGAAGATTGCCGTCTCGAGTGTGGCGGTGCCGCTGGTGACAAGGGCGGCCTGGGCCTCGCAGAGCAGCCCGTAGGTCTGGTCGAAAATGAGTTTCGTGCGATAGCCTTCGAGGAATGGCTGGTAATAGTCGCGCCCGATGGTTGACATGCCAGCCACGACTATCGTATATTGATTGGCAAGGTCCTTGGTGGCCTCGAGCATGGCGGGCATATTGTCTTTAATCTCCTGCTTGCGACTGCCACAGAGCAGGGCTAAAATGGGTTTCTCTTCGGAAAGTGTGTTATGCTGGTAGAAACTGTCGCGCTCCATGTGCCATGTTTCCCGAAAACTGTTCACCTCATCAACGGTGGGGTTGCCCACGTAGTGGATGGGATAGTGGTGCTTCTCCTCGTAGAACGGCACCTCGAAGGGGAGGATGGAGAACATCTCATCGACATTGTGCCTGATGCTGTGGATGCGCCATTCCTTCCATGCCCAGATCTTGGGCGAGATATAGTAGTAAACTTTGATGTTTTTAGTTGACGAGTTGACGAGTTGACGAGTTGACGAGTTGGCAGAAAGTTCCTTCACATTCAACTTGTCAACTTGTTTACTTGTCAGCTTGTTGATTTTCTTCACGTACTTGGCGATGCTGAGGTTGAAGCCCGGATAATCGACAAGGATGACCGCGTCGGGTTTCCAGCGCAGGATGTCGCGCTTGCACAGTCGCATATTGCGGAAGATGGTGGGCAGGTGAAGCAGTACGGGGATGAACCCCATGTAGGCCAACTCCTTGTAATGACGCACGCGGGTTCCTCCCACAGCCGTCATCAGGTCGCCCCCGAAGAAGCGGAATTCTGCTTCGGGGTCTTCCTTCTTGAGCGACTCCATCAGACAGGAGGCGTGAAGGTCGCCAGAGGCTTCGCCTACGATGAGGTAATATTTCATTTATAATTGATAATTGAAAATTGATAATTATGATTAGGAAGCTATCGTCTTAACTCCTGTAACTCCTTAACTCCTGTAACTCCTAATTTATTATGAACGATGCGTTAAACCGCGCAGCGTCTGCATGTAGTCATAAGCTGTAACGTCGATATTGGTCGGCGTGACGGCGATGTAGCCATTGTGGAGTGCCCACTGGTCGGTATCGGTGGCCTCGGGTTCCTCGTTGCTGTAGTGTCCCACCATCCAGTAGTAGTCGTAGCCACGCTCGTGATGGCGTTTATCCACCTCGTTGAGCCACTGGCCGAAAGTCATCCGGCAGACGCGAACACCCTTGAAGTCCGTACCGACGGGGAAGTTCACGTTCAGGCAGATGCCTTTGGGCAGCCCGTCGCGCAGCACCATGCGGCAAATCTGCTGCACGTGGGGCGTAAGGGGTGTGAGGTCGGCCCGCGGGTCATAGTCGCATGTGGAGAATGCAATGGAGGGGATATGCTTGAGGCAGCCTTCCTTGGCAATGCCCACCGTTCCTGAATAGTGGTTGTTGACGGTGGAGTTGTCGCCATGGTTGATGCCGCCAAGCACAAGGTCGGGCATACGTCCGTCGAGCAACTGGTCGATGGCAATCTTCACACAGTCCACCGGTGTCCCCGTGCATGACCACACGGGCACGTCGCCGATACTTTCGCGCTGCCTTAGCGTCAGGGGATCGCTGGCCGTGAACGCGCAACTGTATCCTGACCTGCCTCCGTCGGGAGCACATACCAGCACATTGCCCAACGGCGCGACCATCTGCACAAGGCTGCGGATGCCGTTGGCCGCGTAGCCGTCGTCGTTGGCTATCAATATTAAAGGTTTCTCTTTCGTCATAAAAATCATGTTAGTGAGTGCAAAATTACTAAAAAAAATCGTTATTATTCTCCTTCTTCCATCTTTTTTTCGTATCTTTGCAGAAATTTTAGCCGCACTCGGCAAAACCGGAGCAAGTTCCTTTTGCGCTCGTTTGCAGAAATTTTGCACTTTAAATATAAATTTCAGAAGACAATAAAAACATGACAAAAATAATAGCATTAGCCAACCAGAAGGGCGGTGTGGGAAAGACCACTACGGCGATGAACCTGGCGGCTTCGCTGGCCACGCTCGAGAAGAGCGTGCTGCTCGTCGATGCCGACCCGCAGGCTAACGCCTCGAGCGGACTGGGCGTTGACCTGAAGGAGGTGGACTGCACGCTCTACGAATGTCTTATCAACAAAGCCGACGTACACGATGCCATCTACACCACCGACATCGAAGGACTCGACGTGCTGCCCAGCCATATCGACCTTGTGGGAGCGGAGATTGAGATGATCAATATAGACAATCGCGAGAACGTCATCAAGAGCCTGCTCACCCCCATAGCGGCCGACTACGACTATATCCTCATCGACTGCTCGCCGTCGCTCGGGCTTATCACCGTGAACGCGCTCACCGCCGCCGACTCGGTCATCATCCCCGTGCAATGCGAATACTTTGCCCTCGAAGGCATCTCGAAACTGCTCAACACCATCAAGATTGTGAAGAGCCGACTGAACCCGAAACTTGAGATCGAAGGTTTCCTGCTGACCATGTACGACTCGCGCCTGCGCCTGGCCAATCAGATTTACGACGAGGTGAAGCGCCACTTCCAGGAACTGGTGTTCAAAACGGTTATCCAGCGCAATGTGAAGCTCAGTGAGGCTCCCTCGCACGGTCTGCCTGCCATCCTCTACGATGCCACATCGACAGGCGCAAAGAACTATCTGTCCCTGGCCAACGAGATTATCAAGAAAGAAAAATGAAGAATGAAGCATGGCAGTAAAGAAAAAATATACCAGTAAGACGAAGAGTGCGCTCGGACGCGGACTCGACGAGATTGAAGGCGGTCGCGGGCTCGACGCGCTCATCGACACCACCGGCGTGCTCTCGAAGGGCAGCTCCACCATCAACGAGATTCCCCTCAGCCAGATTGAGGCCAATCCCAACCAGCCGCGCCGTGAGTTCGACCCCGAAGCGTTGCAGGAACTGGCCAACAGCATCATGCAATTGGGCATTGTGCAGCCCATCACCCTGCGACAGGTTGATGAACAGCGGTTCCAGATCATTGCGGGCGAACGTCGCTGGCGTGCCTCACAGATTGCGGGACTTACGGCCATTCCCGCCTATATCCGCACCATCAAGGACGAGAACGTCATGGAGATGGCGCTCGTGGAAAATATCCAACGCGAGGACCTCAACGCCATAGAGATTGCTTTGGCCTATGAGCATCTGCTCGACGGTCAGGGCATGACACAGGAGAAGGTGTCGCAACGGGTGGGCAAGAGCCGCACGGCCATCACCAATTACCTGCGGCTGCTGAAACTGCCGGCTCAGGTGCAGATGGCCTTGCAGAAAAAGGAAATCGACATGGGGCATGCCCGCGCACTGCTCGCCGTCGATAGTCCGTCGTTGCAGATAAAACTCTTCAAGGAGGTGCAGAAAAACGGCTACTCCGTGCGCAAGGTGGAAGAGCTGGCACAACGGCTGAAAAGCGGCGACGACATTGAGACGGGAAAGAAAAAGATTGCCGCACGGCAGCAACTGCCTGAAGAGTTTAACGTGCTGAAGAAACGGCTCACCAAGTTTCTCAACACAAAGGTGCAGATGACCTGCTCGCCCAAAGGGAAGGGGAAAATCACCATTCCCTTCGCCAATGAAGACGAGCTGGAGCACATCATGAGCGTGTTTGACAAGATGAAGTCCTAAACCGGATAAAACAAACGAGAACGTGAAACTGCACCGCATCCTTATGCTTTTCCTCAGCCTTATGCTGACGGGTGTTGCCGCTGCTCAGGTCATCGGCCGGAACGACTCGGTGAGATACGATGAGTTCGGCGACGAGATTATACCCGTCGAAAGGCTACAGGTGGACGACGGAACGTCGGAAATGCGCGTCATCTATCCCGACGACGCGAAGCAGACGACCGTGACGACCGACTCGGTGGCGAAGCGGACAAGGCGCGACTGGAGCACGTGGCGACCCAGTCCAAAACGGGCACTGTGGCTGGCACTGGTCATCCCGGGGGGCGGACAGATTTACAACCGCAAATACTGGAAACTGCCCATCGTCTATGGCGGATTCGTGGGGTGCGCATACGCCTTGCGCTGGAACAACCAGATGTACAAGGATTACTCGCAAGCCTACATGGACCTGATGGACGACGACCCCAAGACGGAGAGCTACAACCAGTTCCTGCACCTCGGGGCACAAATCAACGAACAGAACATGAGCCGCTATCAGACGTTGTTCAAGAACAGGAAAGACCGCTACCGCCGTTGGCGTGACCTCAGCGTTTTCGCACTTATAGGCGTCTATGCGCTGTCGGTGGTTGACGCATACGTGGATGCCTCACTCTCTGAATTCGACCTCAGCGACGACCTCAGCCTGCGCGTTGAGCCCGCTGTCATCAATACAGCCGCTGACCGCAACCCGATAAAGTCGAACGCACTCGGCATACAATGTGCGCTCACATTCTGAAAAAAGAAAACATGAGAATAATGAAAACAAGAAAACTATTCATCGCAGCATTGATTCTCGGTGCCACAACAACCGCCGTGGCGCAAGACGACAACGAGATCACCGTAATAAACGCCCAGGGAGAAACCGAGACCTTCGATATTCCCGAGGCCATGACGACCGAGGTAGACAGTCTGCTGAAGCTCTACACCTCGCAGACCTATCTTCAATCCGACGATGACTGCAACACAACAGACGAAGACCCTTACTTCGACGACGATGTCTATAAGCTACGCCTGAGCCAGCTGCCCACCGTCATGGAGATGGCCTACAACGACGTGGTGCGCAAGTTCATCGACCGCTATACCAAGTCGGGCCGCAAGTCGGTGAGCGTCATGTTGGGACGCAGCAATTTCTACATGCCCATCTTTGAGGAAGCACTCGAGGCCTATGGTCTGCCCCTTGAGCTGAAATACCTGCCCGTCATCGAGTCGAGCCTCAATCCCACAGTAACCTCACACGCCGGTGCCGCCGGTCTGTGGCAGTTCATGATTACTACCGGCAAGCAGTATGGGCTGGAGGTGAACACGCTGGTCGATGAGCGCCGCGACCCAGTGAAGTCGTCGTGGGCTGCGGCACGCTATCTGCGCGACCTCTACAAAATTTTCGGCGACTGGAACCTGGTTATCGCCGCCTACAACTGCGGACCGGAGAATGTCAACAAGGCACTCCACCGCGCCAAGGGACAGAACGACTACTGGAGCATCTACCCCTATCTGCCTAAGGAGACACGCGGCTATGTGCCTGCGTTCATTGCCGCGAACTACATCATGAACTACTACTGCGAGCACAACATCTGCCCCATGCGCTCCGACCTGCCGGCAAAGACCGACACCATCGTCGTGAACCGCGACGTTCATTTCGAGCAGATTGCCCACGTGCTCGGCATCGGCATGGATCAGCTGAAAGAGCTGAATCCGCAATATCGCCAGAACATTGTCAACGGTGGCACCAAGGCCTCGGCCATCCGTATGCCGGCTGAAATGGTCAATGCATTCATCGACAAGGAGATTGACATCTATGCCTACAATGCCGCCGAGCTGCTCACGAAGCGCACCGTCGTAGAGGTGAAAGACGAGGTTGCCGACAGTCCGAAGCCTGAGCGCACAACGGCATCGTCGTCGCGGTCAAGTTATCGCTCTACGGCACACACCCAGCAGAGCCGCTACAGCCGGCACAGCAGCCGTAGTTCCCGAAGCAGACAGACTACCACCTCAACCAGACACGGCAAGAGCCGCGGCAAGTCGCGTGCACCGCAGGAAGTGACCATCAAGAAGGGCGAGTCGCTCTCTACCATCGCCCGCAAGAACGGCACCACCGTAGAGAAGCTGAAAAAGCTCAACGGCATGAAGAACAGCAACATTCGCGCCGGCAAGAAACTCAAAGTTAAATAAGTTTATGATGACAGAAGCTGAAGAGGCCAGACTTGTAGAAGACGCTTTCCAGCGACTGGTCGATACCTATCTCGACTCACCGCACCGCAAAAAAGTAGAGCTCATCACCAAGGCATTCAACTTCGCGCGCCAAGCCCACAAAGGCGTGCGGCGGTTGTCGGGTGAGCCCTATATCATGCACCCGCTTGCCGTGGCACAGATTGTCAGCGGCGAGATGGGGCTCGGCTCAACCAGCATCTGCGCGGCTTTGCTCCACGATGTCGTCGAAGACACTGAATACACTGTAGAAGACCTGCGCAACATCTTCGGCCCGAAGATAGCGGAAATCGTTGACGGCCTGACAAAAATCTCAGGCGGCGTGTTCGGCGACCACAGCTCGCCACAGGCCGAGAACCTCAAGAAGCTGCTGCTCACCATGAGCGACGACATCCGCGTCATCCTCATCAAGATTTGCGACCGGCTGCACAACATGCGCACCCTCGCCTCGCAACCCAAGAACAAACAATACAAAATTGCCGGCGAGACACTCTACATCTATGCCCCCCTCGCCTATCGCCTCGGCCTCAACCAAATCAAGAGCGAGCTCGAGAACCTCAGCTTCAAGTACGAACACCCCGAGACCTACGACAGCATCGTGCGCCAGCTGAAAATCACGCAGGAAGACCGCGACAAACTCTTTCAGGAAATCACCAAGCCCATCCGCGAGCTTCTCGACCTGCAGCACATCAAATACCAGCTCAAGGCACGCGTCAAGACCCCCTACTCCATCTGGCAGAAGATGCAGCACAAGAACCTTCCGTTCAAGGAAATCTACGACATCCTTGCCGTCCGCATCATCATCACCCCAAAAGACCCACAGAAAGAGAGCGACGAGTGTTTCAAAATCTACGGCCTGCTCAATAAAATCTACACCACACAGAACGAACGGCTGCGCGACTGGATAAACCATCCCAAGGCCAACGGCTATCAGGCCCTCCACACCACCATCATGACCCAGCAAGGCTGGATAGAGGTGCAGATACGCACCGACCGCATGGACCAGATTGCCGAGCGCGGCATCGCCGCCCACTGGCGATACAAGCTGCAGCAACCCGAGCTTGCCGACGAGGGCGAGCTCGGCACATGGCTCACCACCATTCAGGAGATACTCAACGACCCGCAGCCCGATGCCCTCGACTTCCTCGACACCATCAAGCTCAACCTCTTTGCCAAGGAAATACTCGTCTATACCCCGAAAGGCGAGTTCAAGACCATGCCCCTGGGCTCCACCGCCCTCGACTTCGCCTACCACATCCACACCTTCCTCGGCACACACGCCATCGGCGCGAAAGTGAACCACAAGCTCGTGCCCATCAGCCACCCCTTAGCCAGCGGCGATCAGGTCGAGATCCTCACCTCGCCCGCACAGCATCCCCAGCCCGAGTGGCTCACCTACGCCCACACCGCCAAGGCAACCACCAAGATACGAGCCGCCCTGCGGCGACGCGAGCGCGAAGAGAAAAAGGCCGGACAGGAACGGCTCAGCCAATGGCTCGCGCAGAACGACCTTCAGCCCACCACCCCGGTACTGCAAAACCTCGCCCGCCTGCTCGCGCTTCCTGATACCGACAAGCTGTATATTGCCATCGGCACCGACGGGAGCATTCTCAAGAAAGTCAAGCCCGCACAGCTCATGGCAGCCCCCAAGAAGACCACATCCTCCGGATGGAAACGCTACATACCCTTCCTCGAAAGAGGAGAGAGGAAAGAAGAGAAAGGGGCCGGCACTTCCGAGCATCGGGAAGAAGGAAGCGACGAGTCCCATGCCGCAAATAAACACACATACCTAAGAATCAGCGAAGACAACTACGACCAGTTTGTTCATCCCGACTGCTGCCATCCCATACCCGGCGACGACATCCTCGGCTACATCGACCCGCAAAACCGCACACAGATTCACCGGCGCGACTGCCCCGTAGCCAACAAGCTCAAGGCCAGCTACGGCAAGCGGATCCTCGATGCCGGATGGGGCACGTTCCGCCGAAAGCTCTTCACCGTCAACATCACTCTTGAGGGCATCGACCGCAAAGGCATCCTCCACGACGTGGCCGAGATACTCTCCGACCAGCTCGACATCGACATCCGCGGCATCAACATCAACACCTCCGACGGCATCTTCAACGGCACCGTCGAGCTGCGCGTACACAACCGCAAGGAAGCGCAAGACATCGCCGCAAAGCTAAAACAAGTGGGCGGCGTAAAAGAGACCGGCATCACCACCTGACCCCATTATCACCCATAATACCCTTTCATCACACGACGGACAAGCTTTCACAATCCGAAAGCTTAGCCTTCGCATCGTGAAGGATAGTCTTTCGGGTTGTATAAGAAGCTGTATAAAAGAAATGAGCCACTCCCGAGTGATTCATTCTTTGTCTTTACAATAGGAATTCCTTGATCTGTGCGGCCGTCTGCCTAACGGTCTGCCGGCCTATCTGATAGACCTGCTGCATCTCGTCGGGGTCGTGGCTGATATGGCCGATGGGCAACTCACGGGGCGGACGGATGACCAGTGCGCGGCCTGCCTGCTCTTCGGCCTTCACGTAGTCGAGCTGGCGGTTATACATCTCGTGGCGGACGGCCATGGCCCTGGCGAATGCCGGATGGCGGCGGTAGGCTGCCTGCAGAAGGGCGCGGACGGGAAGCGGGAGCGGATGCTTGCGGTATCCTTCGGGCTGGGTGAGCACGACGATGTTGCGCCCGTAGCCCATCTGCTGAAAAGCCCGCAGGGGGATGCTGTCGCTCACGCCGCCGTCGAGCAACCGCTTTCCGTCGAGCTCCACCATGCGCGAGCAGAGGGGCATCGAGGCCGAGGCACGTATCCACTCCAGGGCCTCGTAGTCGACGTGGTCGAGCCGCTGATACACGGGCTTGCCTGTCGCCACGTCAGTACAAACGACATAATAGGCCATGGGGCTATTGCGGAATGCTTCTTTGTCGAAAACGTCAAGGTAATCGGGGACGTAGTGGTAGGCGTAGGCCGCATTGAAAAGATTGCCCGTAAGGAGGAGCGACCGGATGGAGCAGTACTGCGGGTCGCGGGCGAACCGCTTGTTGTAGCGTATGGCACGCCCCGGCTGTCCCGACTTCATATTACACCCGAAGGCCGCGCCTGCCGACACGCCGATGATGCCGTCGGGCTGCCATCCCATCGACATCAGCTCATCAATTACGCCCGCACTGAACAATCCGCGCATGGCTCCGCCCTCAAGCACTAATCCTCTCATCTGATGAACAACAATCTTTTAGTCCTATTTATTTTTTGCAAAAATACAAAATAATTATGAACTATGAACTATGAATTATGAACTTTTTTGTACCTTTGACATTTGTCGAAGGTAGTCACGTTCGAGAAAACACAAATAAAATTTGGTTTTCTGCTCACTTAATCGTACCTTTGCAGCCAAATGCGGCCTGCGGCCTAATGAAAAGAGTGAGAAGGAAAACCGTTATATCGCTAATGTTGCTTGTTGCCATGTTTGTGGCAGCAGGCACCCGGACGTTCAGCCCCTGGCCTGCCCACTACCCCTCCCTAAAGGGAGGAGGAAACTCGCACCCCCGCACCCCCGCCCCCCAAGACTCCATTCCCGACTCCATCCGTCTGGCCATCGAGGAGCACAACAGGCTGATTGACGACTCCATACGTCTCGACTCCATCTATCGCTCAAAGTCAAATGGCATTGAGGCTCCCATCAACTACGAGGCAAAGGACTCGATGGTATATCATGCCGACACGAAGTCGGCATGGCTCTTCGGCGACGCGCAGGTGAAATATCAGAGCTACGACCTGAAGAGCGAGCGCATGATGGTGAGCATCGACAGTTCGCTCATCCGCTCGGTCGGCGTGCGCGACACCACCGACACACTTGGTGTCAGACAGGTTGGAACCCCCGAGTTCAGCATGGGGCAGGATGCCTATGAGAGCCGCGACATCACCTTCAACTTCAAGTCGAAGAAGGGCCTCATCAGCGATGTCTATACCGAGCAGCAGGAAGGCTTCCTCAGAGGGAAGATTGCCAAGCGTAACGACAACGGCGACCTCTATCTGGGCCACGGCACCTACACCACCTGCGACAAAGAGCATCCCGACTTCTACATCGCCCTGTCGCGTGCCAAGGTGCGACCGGGCAAGGACGTGGTGTTCGGCCCCGCCTATATCGTGGTGGCCGACGTGCCCCTGCCGCTGGCCATACCCTACGGATTCTTCCCCTTCACCAAGAGCTACTCCAGCGGATTCATCATGCCCTCCTACGGCGACGAGAGCGACCGTGGCTTTTACCTGCGCGACGGCGGCTACTACTTCGCCATCAGCGACAAGATGGACCTGAAACTCTTAGGCGAAATCTATACCAAAGGCTCGTGGGGACTGTCGGTAGCCTCGAACTACAACAAGCGCTACAAATACAACGGCTCGTTCCTCTTCAGCTATCAGGACACAAAGACCGGCGACAAGGGAATGCCCGACTTCGCACGGCAGGAGAGCTTCAAGATTCAGTGGAGCCATCGGCAGGACGCAAAGGCAAACCCCTTCTCGAGCCTGTCGGCAAGCGTGAACTTCGCCACGTCGAGCTATGAGCGCAACAACCTCACCTCGATGTATAACCCTCAGACACTTACCCAATCGACACGCACCTCGTCGGTGGCATGGAGCACCACGTTCTCAAGCATCGGCATGACGCTCAGCTCGTCGGCCAACCTGGCCCAGAACATGCGCGACTCCACCATACAGATGACCCTGCCCGACCTGAACATCTCTATCTCGCGCTTCTACCCCTTCCGCCGCAAGCACATGGCGGGAAAGGAACGCTGGTACGAGAAAATCGCCATGAGCTACACGGGACGGTTCTCTAACTCCATCACCGACAAGGAAGACCACATCATGAAGGCCAACCTCATCAAGGAATGGCGCAACGGATTTGAGCACCGCGTGCCCATTTCGGCCAATTTCACACTGCTGAACGTCATCAACGTCAGCCCGTCGGTAAACTTTGCCGACCGCATGTACACCAACAAGATCATGCGCTCGTGGGATGCCGAGCAGCAAGTGGAGGTAGCCGACACCACATATGGTTTCCATAATGTTTACGACTGGAACCTCTCGCTCGGGCTGTCAACCAAGGTCTATGGCTTCTGGACTCCCATAAAGGCAGTGAACAAAATGTTCGGCGACAAGATTCAGGCCATCCGCCACATGCTCACGCCATCGGTCAGCTTCAGCTATGCGCCCGACTTCGGCGCGTCGCGCTACGGCTACTGGGAGACATATCAGCGCACCGATGCCGACGGCAACGTCACGCTGGTGAATTACTCACCTTATGCCAACGCGCTCTACGGCGTGCCCGGGAGAGGACAGACGGGAAGCGTGTCGATGTCGCTTGAGAACAATCTGGAGATGAAGATAAAGTCGGAAACCGACACTGCCGGATTCAAGAAAATCAGCCTCATCGACAATCTCGGTCTGCGTATGTCCTACAACATGGCGGCCAAGGAACGCCCGTGGAGCGACCTCTCCATGAACATCCGGCTGAAATGGTGGAAGTCTTATACATTCAACCTGAATGCCATCTTCGCCACCTACGCCTACGAACTCGACGACAACGGCCGTCCCTATGTGGGCAACCATACCGAATGGGGCTATGGACGGTTCGGACGATTCCAGGGCATGTCGCAGAATTTCTCATATACGCTCACCCCCGACAAGATAAAAAAATGGTTCTCACGGGAATCAGACGATGATGAAGACGATGAAGATTTGAACAATGAGGAAGGCATCGACACCGATATAGAGAGCAATGTAGATGACGACATGATCAACGGCCAGCGGCGTGCCAAGCGCAAAAGCAGGGGCGGAAAGGCCGAGACCGACGAAGACGGCTACATGAAGTTCTCCATGCCCTGGTCGCTCACTTTCGGCTACGGCATCACCATGCGCGAACACACCGATGTCAAGAAGTTCAACACCAAGCGCATGCGCTATCCCTACAAGTTCACACAGACACTCAACGTCAGCGGCAACGTGCGCATCAGCGACGGATGGAACATCGCCTTCTCGTCGGGCTACGACTTCGAGGCGCACAAAATGTCGATGACCACCGCGTCGCTCCAACGTGACCTCCACTGTTTCAACATGTCGTGCTCCGTCGTGCTCGCACCCTATACGAGCTACAACTTCTCGTTCCGCTGCAACGCCTCAACGCTCACCGACGCACTGAAATACGACAAGCGCAGCGGCTACTCCAACGCCGTGCAATGGTATTGATAGTTCGTAAAAAGGAGTGAAAGGGATGAAAAGAGGAGTGAAAGGGATAGAATGGGACAATAGTTTTGCTAATGGAGATACTATCGTCTCTTTCACTCCCCTTTCTTTCCCCCTTCACTCCCCTTTAACTCCTAAATAACAAGAAGGATATGAAACAAATCAATTTCGACGAGATTATCGACCGCAAAGACTCCGGATGCTTCAGCTACAACGGGTTGCAGGAGGAGTTTGGCCGCGGCGACCTGTTGCCCCTATGGGTGGCCGACATGGACTTTGCCACGCCACCTTTCATCATCGACGCGCTTAAGCGACGACTCGACCATCCCATTCTTGGTTATCCAAGCACACCGGCAGCCTATCGGCAGGCCATTGTCGATTGGGTAGCTTCTCACCATCAGTGGAACATACGCCACGAGTGGGTCAGCTATATCCCCGGCATCGTCAGGGGCATCGGGCTGGTCGTCAACCGCATGACCACCCCCGACGACGAGGTCGTCATCATGCCGCCCATCT
This sequence comes from Prevotella sp., assembly GCA_017442765.1. Next base: position 17,266 of record JAFRZC010000097.1, read on the forward strand.
ATCATCCCTTCCGCCATATTCCCGAGGGCAACAAGCGGAAAGTGGTCGAATGTCCGCTCAAAGCCTACCCCCGACCCCTCCCTGAAGGGAAGGGAGTTCTCCTCTATCCCGCCATTGACTTCGACAGGCTCGAAACCGTCTGCAACGAGAAGACCCGCCTGCTCATTCTCTGCAATCCCCACAATCCCATCGGCATCTGCTGGGACAGAGAGGTGCTCAGCCGTCTGGCACACTTCTGTCACGAAAGAAACATCCTTGTCGTCTCCGACGAGATACACTGCGACATGACACTCTTCGGCCACAAGCACATCCCCTTCGCCAGCGTTTCAGAGGAGGCTGCCGCCATCAGCATCACCTTTCAGGCACCCACCAAGACGTTCAATATCGCCGGCATCGTCTCTTCATATGCCATCGTGCCCAACCCCGAGCTGCGCGAACGGTTCACCGGCTGGCTCGAAGCCAACGAGTTCGACTATCCACACATCTTTGCCCCCATCGCGACAATGGCAGCCTTCAGCGCAGAAGGTGAGGAGTGGCGACAGCAGATGCTCAGCTATGTGGAAGACAACGTCCGTTTTGTGGAGGACTACTGCCGCGAGTATCTGCCGCAGATACATCCCGTCCGTCCGCAGGCATCGTTCCTCGTATGGCTCGACTGCCGTGAGCTCGGTCTCAGCCACGGCCAGCTCATCGACCTCTTCGTCAACCGCGCTCACCTTGCGCTCAACGATGGTGCCATGTTCGGCAAGCAGGGCAGCGGTTTCATGCGCCTCAACGTCGGTAAGCCCCGCGCTATCATCCGCCAGGCACTCAATCAGTTGAGAAAAGCAATAGAGAACTGATAAACAACAGGTTATGTTTCCCATTCCAAAAGACGGTCTTTCGGGTTGCGAAAGACCGTCTTTTGGAATAAATTCCCTAGGGAATTTTGTGCGAAAGGCGTTGTTTCGTTTTTCACCAGCCTTGCAGTCCTTATTTCTTCCCTAAGTTCTGGATAAACTGCCATGCGGTCTCGTGTTTCTTCACCTTGATAAGGCTGTTGTGAGAAACGACATACTCCGACAGTCCCTCACGCTGAGCACCATGGTGCCAGTCGTAGGTATAGCCCAGCTGAGTCCAGGGCAGGGGACTGTCGTCCTCGTAGGCCGAGGCCACGCTGTAGCGGTACCACTCACGGAAATTTGTCTCACCGATAGTGTATTTCTCGTCAGCGTATGCCGGAAAGTCAAGTCCGGCTGAAGTCGTGGTGATGTCGGGGTCATGGGCAGGACGGAAAGTGGTCTCCGGGTCGGCATAGAACTGCACCATGATGTCGTAGTCGCAATCGGGACTGAGGCCGTACATCTGTATCAGACGCATGTGGGCGGCAATGCTGTCGAGACCTTCAAACGCCTGTTTCTTCTGAATCCAGTTTACCGGCAGCGTCACCCATGTGCCCGTCTCGCGGTCAATACGGTGCAGGTCGTCGCGACTGAAGAACCGCTGCAAACGGCTCGAATCGACAAGTGTCACACAGAGCACCATGTCGTGCCCGTCGATGGTCGTCCACTCCTCGCCGGGATAGTCCTTGCGGATAGGCACAAGGTTGTGCGAGATTTTCGAGGTGTCGAGCTGCTGCGCGTCGCGGATAGCCGCGGCAAGGTCGGCTTGTAGCAGCGAGTCGTTCTCATACCACGCCTGCTCCTCTGCGGCCTTTTCCGCTTTAGGGGCAAACACGAAATAACATCCTACTGCGACCAGCGCAGCCAGAAATAAGAAAACAACTAATTTTTTCATTGTCGATTATTCTTTAGGGTTAAAATTCATTCTTCGAAGTCCGACTGGTCAACGTCGCCGGCCACGTCGGCAGGATGCAGTCCCGCAGGCAGTGCCTCCTCGCTCTTGATCATCTCGATGTTGGTGCGCTCGATGATGTTCAGGCGGATGGCATTGTTGTCGGCACAAGGCTTGTACCAGGGCATCGGGCCAAACCACTCCTGTAAGTCTTTCGAGGCAAAGCGGTAGCCGTGGCGGGCGAGGATCTCGTTGCGCATGAGCCGCAGCTCCTCGCGGGGAATCTTTCCAAGATAGGTCTTGTTGAGCAGGGCGGTGCAGAGAATGTCGCTGGGCAGCTCCGACTCAAGATTTTCCTGTTGTGCCAGGCAATCCTCCAGATTGTCGGGCGTAAGCACCAAGATGTGCATGGCATCGCCGTTAGGCTTGCGGACGGCAAGGAAGTTCATGCCATCCTGTCTAACGTACTGCACGCGCCAGCCAAACTCGGCAAACAGGAATGGCGGCTCATCGGCCTGACGACTGGGCTGCAACGTATATTCGCCTTGCCTGCCTTTTACTTTTTCCAAAGTTAGCTCACTGTCGTAATCGCCCAAGCCATCTCCGCTTGTCATATAAACAACACTCCCCATGCGCACCTCCTGTACGGTGTAAAGTGCGCTTCCATCGAAGAACTTATCGCCCTTTCGGATGGTTTGTCCCTGAACTGCAAGTGTGCAGGCAAGCACTACAATGATTGATAAAAGATTCTTTTTCATATTTGATTGTTTTTTAGAAATATCAGTTTTCCAGTCGGTCAATGTCAGCCTGCTCGCCGACCACCCAAACGACATCGCCTTGCGCAAACCGACGACGGGAATTGATTTGCGTAAGGTTACGCTGCCCCTCCTCAACACCGACCACCATGCAGCCATACTGTTCGCGGATGCCGCTCTCCACGATAGTCTTGCCGATGAACGGGCTGCCCGATGTGATGATGAGTTTGTGCAGCCGCATCTCGCGCTTCTCAATCTCCGGGTCTTCCTCTATAAACTCGTCGCGCATGGTCGAGGCAAACAGCTGCATCTGCTCGTCGTCGCCGATGACCTGTATGCGGTCGCCAGGGAAGATCATGTCGTCGGCGCCGGGGATGTTGATGCGCTGCCGACCACGGAGAATGCTGCTGATGTGTACGCCGAAACGCTGACCGATGCGCAGCTGCCGAAGTGTCTGCCCTGTCCACGACGACTCGCGCGGCACCTCGAACTCCTCTATATGGATGTCGCGGTCGAGCAGGTGACCCTCGAAGAGCGGCCGTTTACGCCCCGACACCCTCGCGGCTATTTCGCGCGACCGCAGGTTCTGCACAAACATGCGTTCCAATCGGATGCTGCGTTTCTTCAGACTGCGCGACATTACCATCAGCACAATGGCCACAAGGGCGAGCGTGATGATGAGGGCGTTCTTGAAGCGTGTGAGATAATTGATGATATAGAACACGAAGTTAGCTGCTATGGCCACACGCGCCAATACCGTGAACAACAGCGGCAGACGGTTGATGCGCCGCTCCGTCCACAGTGCCTTGAACTCCTCCGAGTGGTTTTTCTTCATCACCATGGCCCGCAGGAAGGGGGCTATCAGCACGAGCGTGAGCAGTCCTGTGATGCCGTTTGCCCACCAGTGGAACTCCCACGTCGGATGTATGTTGCGGACGAACGGCAGGAAGAGCGTGAACATGATGGTGATGACGGCAGCCGAGAGGATGGAATAGACCACCGTGTAGCCCGTCATCTGCATGAGCAGCGAGCGCCAAAGGCTCTTCTCCGAGGCTGTTGACTGTTCCGCTGAGCCCAGATGGTTCAGCCGTCGCAACCACCGCTTCGGCATCCGCCGCTCCAGCAGCCGATAGACAGGCTCAGAGAGGCGTATCATGTAGGGAGTGAGGAAGGTTGTGATGACCGACACGGCCACGACAACCGGATAGAGGAAGTCGCCGATGACCCCGAGCGACAAGCCCAGCGAGGCAATGATGAAGGCAAACTCGCCAATCTGCGCCATCGAGAAGCCGCAGCGCATGGCGGTCTTCAGCGGCTGGCCGCTCAGCAGGAAGCCCGTAGAGCCGAAAATGCTCTGGCCGAGAAGGATGGCAAGGACGATGACGACGATGGGCAGGGCATACTCAACAAGTATCTTCGGATCAACCAGCATACCCACCGACACAAAGAACACCGCTCCAAACAAGTTCTTCACCGGCTCCACCACCCGCTCAATCTTCTCGGCCTCGATGGTTTCGGCCAGTATGCTGCCCATCACGAAAGCACCGAACGCCGAGCTGAACCCGGCCTTTGTCGCCACGACCGCCATCAGGCAGCACAGCCCCAGGGACACGATGAGCAATGTCTCATCGGTCATCAGCCGCCGCGTTCGCCGCAGCAGCATCGGGATGAAGAAGATGCCCACCACGAACCACAACACAAGTATGCCGCCCAGCCGCAACACACTCTGCAGCATCTGCCCGCCGTCGGGATTCTTCCCAGTGGCAATGGTCGAGAGCATCACCATCATCACAATGGCAAGTATATCCTCCAATATGAGCACACTCATCACCAGCGATGCAAACCGTTGCTGGCGCAGCCCCATGTCGTCGAAAGCTTTATAGATAATTGTAGTTGACGACATGGCAAGCATGCCGCCGAGGAAAACGCAGTTCATCTGCGACCAACCGAACACCTTGCCCACACAGATGCCAATCATCATCATCGAGAAGATGATGGTACAGGCCGCAATCACAGGCGAGAGCCCCATCTTCAGAATCTTCTTGAACGAGAACTCCAGTCCTAAGGAGAACAGCAGGAACATCACACCGATGTCGGCCCACGTCTGGATGTTCTCCTTATCAACCACCGACGCGAGGTAGGGCATGTGGGGCGAGACAAGAAATCCGGCCACGATATAGCCGAGTACAAGCGGCTGCCTGAGCCTCTTGAACACCAGCGTCACCACTCCGGCCACAACCAGTATCAGTGCAAGGTCTTTAATGAGGTCCTCCATTGGTTTTAATTCTATTTAGACACAGAGATAATTCTTTTCACTTCTCAGACAAAGAACAATTCTTTTTATCTCTCTGTCAAAAAATCTCTTTGTCTATTCTCAAGATTATCTCTTTGTCTGCGCAGTGAGCTGGCAGATGCGCACGATGACCTCAACGGCCTTCTGCATGACCTGAATACTGACGAACTCAAACGGCCCGTGGAAATTCACACCGCCGGCAAAGATATTCGGACAGGGCAGCCCACGGAACGAGAGCTGTGCACCGTCGGTACCTCCGCGTATGGGCTGCACACGTGGCGGCACGTCGCAGTCCTTCATCGCCTGAAGCACAATGTCGATAACATGCATCTGCGGGTCAATCTTCTCCTTCATGTTGTAGTACTGGTCCTTGATGTCGGCCGTCACCGTACCCGCACCATATTTCTCGTTCATCTCCTCCACACACTGAGCCATGAACTGCTTGCGCTGCTCGAAACGTGCGCGGTCATGGTCGCGGATGATGTACGACAGCTGCGCCTCCTCAATGCCGCTCTTGATGCCCAGCAGATGGTAGAAGCCCTCGTAGCCCTCCGTCGTCTCAGGAGTCTCATCGGCAGGCAGCAGGGCAGTGAATTCTGCGGCGAGGAGGTTGGCGTTTACCATTTTCCCCTTGGCATAGCCCGGATGCACGCTCACACCTTTTATCTGAATCTTTGCCGAAGCCGCGTTAAAGTTCTCATACTCCAGCTCGCCGAGGTCGCCGCCGTCGATGGTATAAGCCCACTGACAGCCAAACTTCTCCACATTGAAATGGTGGGCACCCATGCCAATCTCCTCGTCGGGATTAAAGCCCACGCGGATGTCGCCATGCTCAATCTCGGGGTGGTCGCGCAGCCAGCACATCGCCTGCACAATCTCAGCAATGCCCGCCTTATCGTCAGCACCAAGCAGTGTATGCCCGTCGGTCACGATAAGATCCTCACCCACATGAGCCTTCAGTTCGGGAAACTTCACCGGCGACGAGACAATACCCTCAGAGAGAACGATGTCGCCGCCGTCGTATTTTTCCACGATGCGCGGTTTGATGTCGGCACCCGAGCAGTCGGGACTCGTGTCGTAGTGCGAGATGAAGCCGATGGTTGGTATATCCTTCTGCGTATTCGCCTTCAGCGTGGCATAGATATAACCCTGCTCATCCATTTCCACCTCAGAGAGCCCCTCGGATTCCAGTTCTTTCTTCAGATACTCGGCAAAAACCAGTTGCTTCGCCGTACTCGGCACAGTCTGCGAGTCCTCGGCAGACTGCGTGTCAAACTGCGTATAGTTCAAAAAACGTTTAACAATATCCATAGTCAAAATGTTGTTATTATTTTCCTTTGCAAAGATAGTGCAAACTGAGCGGAAAACAAAATAAATACAATTTTTTTTTATTTCCGAGGTGCAGCCTATCTTCGACCCCAGTCAAAGATAGTGTAAAATTTCGATTAAGCAAAGAGAAAGGCAAAATTTTTCCGGAATTGGGAGGCTTTTTTACGGTGCCAGATTCTTTGCTGCGTCTATGCTTTTCGTCGGTGGGCAATGACGAGAAGGACGAATGCGGCTACAAGGACTGCGGCCAGACAGAATAGGAAGTAACGCCTGTAGCCCAGCTCGAACTGCAACTGCCCGGAAACCGCAAGGCTCAGAACGAACGCTCCTCCGTCCCATTTTCCCATGCCTGTGTGGCGGCAGGCGGAGAGGATGTAGCCGATGGCAGTCTGACTGATGAAGATAAGCGATAGGACGAGCAGATAGTTTTTGGGCAGCCACCGGCTCAAGACAACATAGACCGATGTGGCAATGATGGCTGCGAGAATGGTAGTGTGCAGTCGTCGCAACTTAAACACCCGAGGAATTGAGGAGAGCGGGCGGGGACAGTGGAAACCGATGGCCAAGCCGGCCACGCCGACAGCTCCCATGGCAAAGGCATACTCCTGCGGCGACAGGCCGAGCCCGCCATTGTGGGGCATGTCGATGAGGAACAAGGTGGGCACGATGAGCATCAAGCCTAAAACCCACCCCCAACCCCTCCCCAAGGGAGGGGGGAGAGGTTTTGGGGGGGTACTCTCCCCTCCCTTGGGGAGGGGTTGGGGGTGGGGTCGGGTTTCGGGGATGGCTTTTCCTATATACGGCAGCAGGGCACAAGCCAGCGACAATGCCGCGGCAGCATAGAAGGCCATGCTCCAGGATAGTGCAAAGCCATTGCGCTCGAATACCTGAATGTTGCCGACCGTCATTAGGATTAATCCTTGGGCGACCAGCAGCGCCACCCATACGGCCATAGGTTTTCCTGTGGTGGGTTTCTCCTGTTGGGTGGCTGTGGTGAGCGCCAGCAGATAGAAGACGGGTATTGACAGCCACATCTGTAGGGTGCCTGATGTGGTGGCGGCGATATAGCCCAATGCGGTGAAGAGCGCCGCGCTTACAAGAGCGAAAATAGAGAAATGGATGGTGAAAAACCTGCCATAGGCGCAAAGCACAGGCAGCAGTAACCCCGTAGCATAGAGCGCTATCCATGGGTTTCCCATGTGCAGCTGCTTGAAATAGACAACAGAGAGCACGGCCGTCGCTGCCAGTATGGGGAGGCCCGAAAGGGGCACGTGTTTACTTTTTCTTTCCAAAGGCAGGGTCTATTTTGATGAAGAATGTCACGAGGAAGGTGATGCTGCACAGTGCCATCACGACGATGAAGAACTGCTGGTAGCCCAGCGCATCCTTCAGGTAGCCCGACACCATGCCCGGCACTTGCAGACCGAGATAGGAGATGCCTGTGCAGATGGCATAGTGCGAGGTCTTGAACTCGCCCATTGAGAAATAGAGCATGTAGAGTGTCAGGGCAGTGAAGCCCAGCCCGTAGCCGAACTGCTCGACGAAGATGCAGCCGCTCACGAGCAGCATGTTCTGCGGCATGGCGTAGCTCATATAGACATAGACAATGTCGGGCAGGGTGATGGCGCACACCATTGGCCATATCCATCGTTTCAGTCCGTCGCGGCTGGCCAGCATGCCGCCTACGATGCCGCCGAGCAACAGTCCGATAAGTCCCACGGTGCCATAGCTGATGCCGTATTGTTCGAGCGAAAGCCCCAGTCCGCCGTCGGCCTGCGGACGGGTGAGAAATGTTTTGCTCATAGCGTTGAGCAGGGCCTCGGGAAATCGGTAGAACAAGATGAAGAGGATGGCCGCCAGCATCTGTCGCCAGGGCATCTTGTGGATGAAGGCCACGAGCATGGTCTTCAGTCCGCGTGCGACCTCCTTAGCGGTGGTGTCTCTGAGCGTATCGGCGGCGGGGCGCGGCATGATGTAGCTGTGGTAGAGCCAGATAGCAATGAAAAGCGCGGCCACACCATAGAAAATCAGGCTCCATGTGAATGCCTCTTGCTTGGGGTATGCCTTTTGCAGTAGTCCGGCTATGGGCACAAGCACGCCGTTGCCGAAGATTACCGCCAGCCGATAGAATGTGTTGCGGATGCCCACGAACCACGCCTGGCGATGCTCGTCGAGTTCGAGCATATAGAAACCGTCGGCGGCAATGTCGTGCGTGGCACTTGAGAACGCCATGAGGAAAAAGCAGAACATGGTGCCCTGGAACCAAAAGTCGGTGCGCAGGGTAAAGGCTATTCCAGCCAGCGACGAGCCCAGCAGCATCTGCGTCAGCAGAATCCACCAGCGCTTCGTCTTCACGAGGTCAACGAACGGACTCCACAGTGGTTTGATAATCCAGGGCAGTCCGAGCCACCCTGTGTATAGTCCAATCTCGCTGTCGGTCAGCCCCATTTGCATGTAGAGCACTACGGCAACGGCCGTCACAATGACGTTGGGTAGTCCTTCAGCGATATAGAGCGTGGGTACCCATGTCCAGGGCGATTTCTGTTTCATAAGTATATTTTCTTTATTTCTGCACTGTGGTAGTAGTGGTGCAATATCTCTTTATAGTCATGTCCCTGCTCGCCCATCACGGCGGCGCCGATCTGGCACAGGCCGACACCATGCCCCCAGCCGCGTCCGTGCAGCGTGAAGCCCTTGTCGGTTTTCTCCACGTCGAAGCTGCTGCTGTAGAGGTGCGAGGTGCTGAGCACGCGCCGTATCTCAAGTTCCTTGCCGATGGTAAATGAGCGTTTTGTGCCTTCGATGCGGAGTTTCCAGATGCGCCCGCTCTTTCCACGTTCCAAAGGAATAAGGTCGGCGATGTCGCCCAAGTCTATTTTCAGGTTATCACTGACAAGGCGCGTCAGTTCCTCGGTTGTGTAGTTGACCGTCCAACGGTAGAAATCGGCGGTCTCGCAGTCGTAATCGTTCAGCACTTGGCTGATGACGTGGCGGTCGTTGGTGTTACAGTAAGGACATGCCACCGACGTGAGATAGGGCTTCGGCTGGTCTTCCCAGCAATACTGGTATTCCTCTGTATGTCCGCCGCAGCATTTTGAGAAGCGTGCGTCGCATATCTCGCCGTCGTAGGTCAGGATTTGTCCCTTTGTCGCTTTAACAGCGGCAGCGACATGCGGATTGGTGGCGCGTGTGATGCCGTGATAGCGTTGACAGTGGTCGTCGGCGCAGACATCGAAGATGGTGTGGTCCTCACGGTCGTACCAGCGGATGAGCTCGTCGTCTTTCTTGATGAACGAGAAGAAACCAGCTCCTCCGTCTTTCTGCCTGTCGCGCTTTTCAATTTGCGCCAGCAGCCATGAGCGTGAGATGACGGCATGAGCCTTGAGCAGTTCCATCGACGACGTGCCGCTCATCTCGCTTGAGATGACACTTTCGAGATACTGCTCTACAGGAAGCTCATTGATGGCGCATATCTGGTCGGCCTCGACAACGAGCCGCAGGATGCCCAGGAAGGTATGTGTCTCCTTGCGTTCCCAGTGGAAGCCTGTGCCGATGGTGACATCGTAAAGCGAGAACGAGGCATCGGCCTTCTGCGGGTAGAAGGCGAGCTCGCGGTATTGGTTGCCACGCCACAGGATGGCTCCCTCAGAGAACTCCACGGTCTGCGGCCCTTCTATTTGCTCGCCTTTGGCTGTATAGGGCTTGTTGAGGGAAAACTCAATCTTCTTCCCGCTGACGATGCCCACGCAGACGGTGGGCTGTTTTGCGTTGAGGCGCGGCTCTTCGGTGGTTTTCTCACCTTTTATCTTGTTGACCGTGTGTGCCATTTCCTCTTCAGAAAGCGCACACTCGGCGATAATCCGCATGGCCTGTTCGGCGGTGATGCGCTCAAAGTCGCGCTGGCGGGGAGTGATGATGAGCCCCGACATGTCAAGTGCCCCCGGGCTGACGAGCATTCGGCGGTCTTCGTCCTCGTCGTAGTAGCAGTTGGGACGGTGCTTGCCGCGCGGAATGACAATACAGATGTGTCCGCCATCCTCGCGCCATGCCACGATGTTCATCATCGGCTCCGAGCCGTCGGCTTGTGGGGGCAGGGCATCATAGACCTTCCTGAACATCAGGGTGGCATTCTCGGTTGAGCGGCTGCGAATGGCGATGGCCGGACAGATGAAGTCGTGTACAAGCGAGATGTCCTCGTCGTCGTTGAGACTGAAAAGTTGTTCCAGGTCACGACTGAGCCGTTGCCAGCTGACTTGGAGCGGCAGGATGCCGCTGCTGCCGGCCTGCAGGTGGGCATGGTCGGGTGCCGATGCCCCGCACTTCGGCCCGTTGTAGAACACCATGATGTCGGGGTATCGGTCGAGCAACAGGTGCATCTCCTCGTAGCAGGTCAGCACGTCCTGAGGTTCATGCTGCTTCAGCGGGATGGTAAAGTGCTGTGGAAGGATGGGGTAGGGGTTGATGAGCAGGTTGAAGTGCCCATCGAGCGGCTTCACGATTTGTTGTTCCGGCCGGTTCTTCTCGCAGAGGAAGCACGGCCGCTTTCCGATGGTCTTCTTGTCGATGCTCGCCCCTGTGGAGACGATGCGCGTGGGATTCCATTGTACGGTGATGGTGTGACTGTCGGCGGTAAGGTCGCGCGTCTTCACTTCCTGCAGGTCGCGGAAGTGTTGGCGAGCCTCTTCCCACAACTCCATCTGGCGGTTGAAGAACCGTTCAAGCTGGTTGTCGTGCCACGTTTCTTTTTCCGGCTTCATTTTGTTGGCGGCGATGCGTGCGGCCAGTTCTATGGTGCGCAGCCGGTCTTTATAGCGGTTGTTGGCATTCACGCGATCCGTGCTCAGCGCGGCATCGCTGTTGCCTCCCCACCGGCGGCAGAGATACAGTTCCTGATAGATGCGCCCGATGCGGTAGTTGCGGCTGAAGGCCAGGCCGAGTGCATAGTCTTCTCCGTAGCTGGTATTGGGAAATCCGATGTGGCGCAGGATAGGGGTGAAGAATGCGCGGGGCGCCCCCAGTCCGTTGATGCGCAGGGCGTTGTTCGGTCCGTTGGTGTCGGTCCATTCACGATGGTCGATGATTCCGGGAGGCAGTGTGTTCAAGTCGAAGTCACACATGCGATATGCCCCGATAATCATGGCAGCCTTTTGTCGGCGGAAGGCATCGACGATGCGCTGGAGGGTCTGCGGCGAGGAGTATAGGTCGTCGCTGTCGAGCTGTACGGCGAAGCGTCCGCACCGTTCATCATTTACGGCTATGTTCCAGCATCCGCCTATGCCGAGGTCGGTGCGGTCGGGGATGATGTGGATGAGGTTGTCGTGCGATGACAACATACCGGACAATATCGCGGTTGTGTCGTCGGTGGAATGGTTATCTACTACGATGACGTTATACTTGAAGCGTGTCTGCTGCGAGAGTGCGCTCTCCACGGCGTCGCGTATGGTGCGCTCACGGTTATAGACAGGTATGACGACCGATGCCTCGCAGGCGAACTCCTGCTCCTCGAAGTCGGGCACGGCATAGCGCGTGGTATCGACAAGTGCGCCTACGTGATCGAGGTGTCGCGTGACGGCCTGCTCCATCTCCACCTGCACGTCGCGGTTGCGTGGATTAACGTAGTCGAATTGCTTTTCACCGCTCTTTCGGGTGTCGAGCTCCTGCTCGGTGTAGAGATACTCGTCGAGATGGAAAATCTGCCCGCAGCGGCTGAGGTATAACCGAAGATCGTAGAAACCGGCATACAGGTAGCTTGCCCGCTCAGGCTGGCCGGCCCATTGTTTCATCAGGGCGGTGCTGACGAGCACGAGACTTCCGAAGTCGAAGTCGTCGCGCAGGCTTCCCGCCTGATAGTCGATGACAGGATGCCGCACGGTCTGTCCTTCTTCTATGGAGAGCCGGTCGCTATAGACCATGGCGGCTCCCGTGTCCTCGGCCACGCGCAGCAGGCGGTCCAAGGCATGTAATCCTAAGGTGACGGGTTGCGGCTTCAGGAGAAGCAGCGTATAGTCGGACGTGGCCGCCTCGGCAATTTCGGTCATTGTCTGGCTTGAGAGCGGGTGTGTGGTTTGTAGCAGGCGGTAGTCGCTTGTCGGGTCTGTCACACCGTCGGCTGCCAATATATATATGTGGCCTACGGCTTTACTCTGCCTGAGCGTGTTGATCAGTGATGCCATGCCGGCATAATCCTCACAGGGCAGGAAGCAGTCTATCTTCTTATTCATACGATGTTGATGGGGTGTCTTTTTAATTTTCTGCAAAGTTACGAAAAAACAAGACCGTAACAAAAGAAATCTATTTCTTTTTTCTCACTTAATCGAATTTTTCGTAACTTTGCAGGCAGAACGGAACAATCGAAGCGATGGAGGAAACAAAAAAGGCGTTGCTGGGCATGTCGCTCGACGAGCTGAAGGAGGTCGCGGTCTCGCTTGGCCTTCCGGCTTTCGCTGGTAAGCAGATGGCGCAGTGGCTCTATGAGAAGCGCGTGCGCGACATCGGCGAGATGACCAATCTGTCGAAGCAGGCCCGTGAGCGGCTGTCGGCGGAATATTGCGTTGGAATGATGCAGCCCGTCGATGGCCAGCGCAGTGTGGACGGCACGGTGAAATACCTGTTTCCCGTGAGGACGGTTTCCCAGCGTGGGGACACATCGGCTCCTATCGTCGGCGGGAAGGCATCGAAGTACGTGGAGACGGTTTTCATTCCCGACGGCGACCGCGCCACGCTCTGCGTGTCGTGCCAGGTGGGGTGCAAGATGAACTGCCTGTTCTGTCAGACAGGCAAGCAGGGTTGGGAGGGCGACCTCTCGGCTGGCGACATCCTGAACCAGATTGTTGCGCTGCCTGAGTGCGACCAGCTGACCAACATCGTGTTTATGGGACAGGGCGAGCCGATGGACAACCTCGACAGTGTGCTTCGTGCCACCGAGGTCCTTACGGCCAACTGGGGCATGGCGTGGAGTCCGCGCCGCATCACGGTGAGCAGCGTCGGTGTGAGAAACAAGCTGAAGCGTTTTCTTGACGAGAGCCAGTGCCATGTGGCCATCAGTCTGCATGCCGCCATCCACGAGCAACGCCAGCAGCTCATGCCTGCCGAGCGGGCCATGCCGATAGAGGAGGTGGTGGAGCTTCTGCGCCAGTATGACTTCGCCCATCAGCGGCGGCTCTCGTTCGAGTATATTGTCTTTGGTGGAGTGAACGACAGCGAGGCGCATGCCCGTGCCATCGTCCGGCTGCTGCGGGGAATGGATTGCCGCATCAACCTTATCCGGTTCCATCAGATTCCCGACGTGCCGCTGCACGGCGCGACAGAGGAGCGCATGGTATGGCTTCGCGACTACCTGACAGCTCACGGACTCTTCACCACCATACGTGCCTCGCGCGGCGAAGATATCATGGCAGCCTGCGGACTGCTCTCGTCGAAAGTAATGAGTAATGAGGAATAAGTAATGAGTAATTTGCACTCCGTGTTCATCCGTCATAGTCTGTGTCTCTCCGTGTTCGTGATGCTTCTTTCCTGTGGAAAGAAAGACAGCGAGAGCCTGCCGGTGGCAATGGGCGACCCCTATCATGTGGTGCTTATGGCCGCCGATTCTGCTGCCGCGCAGCCTATGGTTGACCTGCTCACGGCTGAGATGTCGGGATTGCCACAGCCGGAGCCGACGTTCGACGTGCGCATCGTCAGCCCCGAACAACTGGAAACCCCTGCCTGCCGCTATGCCCGCACGCTGGTGCGCATTGATATCGACGACAGCAAATACTCGTCTGCCGATGTGGGCTATAAGAATGACCGGTGGGCACGCGGCCAGCTTGTGCTCAATATCACGGCACCCTCTGTCAAACTGCTTGACCAAATGGTATGGCGCAATGCTCGCAAACTGGTGGAACTGCTTGTTGACCATGAGATGGACAGCGCGAAGCAACAGCTTGCCCGCCAGCACAACCAGAAGGCTGAGGCTATGGTGAGGCAGATGTTCGGCATCGACATGCTCATTCCGCCTACGCTTACCTCGATGAAGACGGGCAAGGACTTCATCTGGCTCTCCGACAACCGCTCCTCGCGGAGGCAAAACATCTGTATCTACACTGTGCCGCGGCAACTGACGGAGGGCGACATGCAGTATCGCGACAGCGTGATGCGCGTGAACATCAAGGGCGAGACCGACAGTATGTATATGCAGACTGTGACCGACGGTTTGCGCCGACAGTCGATAGGGCACGGGCAGACCTTCACGCGCGGACTCTGGGAGATGAAGGGCGACGGCATGGGCGGTCCCTTTGTGGAGCGGACTGTCTTCCTCCGGCATTATACGCTTGTGGCCGAGGGCTTCGTCTATGCGCCCGAGTCGAAGAAACGCAACCTTGTGCGCGAGCTTGAGGCCACGCTCAAAACGATAAAAATCTATCAATAAAGGAGTTAAGGAGTTAAGACGATAGAGAAACTAATTATCAATTAAAAAAATATAACAATGGAAAACAACAGGATTCGCGTGGCTATCACGCAAGGCGACACAAACGGTGTCGGATATGAGTTGATTTTTAAGACTTTCGAAACCCCGGAAATGATGGAGTTGCTGACCCCTGTGGTCTATGGCTCGCCGAAGATTGCGGCCTATCATCGTAAGGCACTTGGCATGGAGGCTGCTTTCAGTATCATCAGCAATGCCGACGAGCTGCGCCCCGGTCGTCTGAACCTGCTTACCTGTTTCGACGACGAGGTGAAGGTCGAGCTCGGGAAACCTACCCCTGAGTCTGAGCGTGCCGCTCAGCGGGCGTTCGACCGTGCGCTGGCCGACCATGCCGCAGGCGGTTTCGATGTGCTTGTGACACTGCCGCAAGGCAAGGATGTGTGGGGCGGTGTGCCCGAATACAAGAGCGGCGGGTTGTGCATGATGGTTGAGAACGGGCTGCGCATAGGTTTTGCCACCGAGCGTGTGAGCCTAAAGGAGGCCATTGCCTCCGTAAACAAGGATGTTGTCGTCAAGAAGGCCACTACGCTCTACCAGGCCTTGCGGCGGGACTGTAGTATTCTCAACCCGCGTGTTGCCGTGTTGGCTCTTAACCCGGGCGCTGATGGTGACGAGGAGAACAGCATCATCAAACCTGCTGTTGACGAGCTCAACGAGAAAGGCCTGCACGTCTTCGGCCCGTTTAAGGCTGAGGAATTGTTTGCCGAAGGCGGCTACGATGCCTTTGACGGCATCCTTGCCATGTACTACGAGCAGGGCATGGTGCCGTTTAAGACCCTTACGCGGGGCGAGGGCGTGATGGTGTATGCCGGACTGCCCTTCGTGTGCACAGCCGTGAACGGCGAGGGCCAGCCCGTCGCGGGAAAGGGCCAGGCCGACCCGTCGTCGCTGCGCTATGCCATCTATGCCGCCATCGATATGTTCAGAAACCGCACGGGCTACGACCTGCCGATGGGTAATCCGCTGCCGAAGCTCTATCGCGAGAGGCGCGACGAGGGTGAGAAACTGCGTTTCTCCGTGCCCAAGAGGCGCGAGGCGAAAGACGGTCCTGCTGAACCCGTACAGCAGGCCGATGAGAAAGCTCAATTATGAAGAAGAAATACCAGAACGGTTTTTTCGCCTTTGGCCTGGTCGTGCTCGTCATCATGGTGACGCAGCTCGACTTCGCTGAGGTATGGCGTGGGCTGACTAATGCCGGCTACTGGTTTTTCGCCGTTGTGGCCCTGTGGGCGGTGCTCTATGTGTTCAATACCGCCTCGTGGTGGATTATTATCAAGAGTGGAGAGAGAAGAGAGAATAGAGGAGAGAGGAGAGTGGAG
>JAFRZC010000098.1 GCA_017442765.1 Prevotella sp.
CACAATGGGATGGAGTTCGTGGAACACATTTGCCCTCAACATCAACGAGCAGCTCATAAAGAGTCAAGCCGATGCGATGGTGAAGACTGGACTTGCCGATGCCGGATACAAATACATAAACATCGACGACGGCTATTGGAATGGGCGTGGTGATGACGGACACCTGCGCCTGAATACCAAACTGTTCCCTAATGGCATGCGTCATCTGACCGACTACATCCACTCCATCGGGCTGAAGGCAGGCATCTATTCCGATGCCGGCGATAACACATGCGGATCGGGAAACCGTCATGCATGGGGAATTGGAGTGGGATTTGCCGGACATGAGGATCAGGACTGCAAGCTATACTTCGATGATTGGAACTTCGACTTCATAAAGGTTGACTATTGCGGTGGAATACACATGGGGCTTAACGAACGTGAACAATACACCAAAGTGAGCAATGCCATCAAGCGTCAGGCTGAGCGACTCAACAAACGCATCGTCTTCAACGTGTGCCGATGGGCATATCCAGGAACATGGATCAGCGAAGTGGCTGACTCATGGCGCACAACAGGCGACATCTGGTGTTCGTGGGGCTCGGTGAAAGCACTCATAAAAGAGAATCTTTACATTCAGGCTTACACCGGCGGCGGGCATTACAACGACATCGATATGCTTGAGATTGGCCGCACACTGAAGCCGGAAGAGGAAGTGACTCACATGGCTTATTGGTGCATTACCAGTTCGCCGCTGCTGATTGGCTGCGACATGACCACCATTCCTGAGTTCTCGCTCAATCTGTTGAAAAACCGCGAACTCCTGGCAATGAACCAAGACCGCCTCGGACTGGGAGCTCCCGTAGTGCAACGCGACGGCGACGTATACGTAGTTGCAAAGGATATGGAGAAGATTCACGGCAAGAAACGCGCCGTGGTGGTAGTAAACCTGAGCGACAGAGAACAGCATATTGCTCTCGACATCAATAAGATCGGCTTTACCAAGGGCGTAGTGATGCACGACTGCATCGGCGGCGACGACACGAAAGTAGTTGCCGACCGGTTCATGGTCGACATCCCTGCTCACGGGTCGAGAGCGTTCTTCGCCATCGGCAAGCGCGTGGAGCAGACCGTCTACGAGGCAGAAGAGGCCTGGCTGAAGGAATATCAGGAGATTGCCAGCAAGCAGACGGCCCGTCCTGTGACAACTCGCGAGGACGCTACGAGCGGCGGTGCTTACGTGGGATTTCTCGGCAACAATGCCGACAACTACCTCGAGTGGCGCAACGTGTACAGCGAGACCGGCGGCACCTACAGCGCCACGGTGCGCTATGCCTCGGGAGAGACACGACAGATGGAGATAAGTGCCAACGGCGGCGCTGCAGAGAAAATGCAGGGACTCAACAGCGGATCATTTGGCAAATGGGTAGATGCACAGCCTGTCACGCTGAAGCTAAAGAAAGGACTGAACACCATCCGCATAGCCAATGGCAGCGCTTTCGCACCCGACATCGACTGCATCACACTGAAGAAAGTTTCAAAATAAGAACATTCACAAGCCCTCTCGGGAGGGCTTTTTTTATTTTTGATATGAACGTATTTACAAAGATCATAGCCGAGAAACTGGCTATCCCCGACGGTCAGGTGGAAAACACGCTGAAACTGCTCGACGAGGGATGCACCATCCCCTTCATCAGCCGCTACCGCAAGGAGCGCACGGGAGGACTGAACGAGGTGCAGGTGGCTGCCATCAGCGAATGGAACGACCGTCTGAAAGAGACGGCCCGACGCAAGGAGACCATCATCAGTACGATTACCGAGCAGGGCAACATGACCGACGAACTGAAGCGTCGCATCGACGAGTGCTGGGATGCCACCGTGCTCGAAGACATCTACCTGCCCTATCGCCCTAAGCGCCGTACGCGTGCTTCCATCGCTCGCGAGCTGGGATTGGAGCCGCTTGCCGAGATACTGTTGCGGCAGCGGGAGCAGAATCCGGAGCGTGCTGCCGAGCGTTTCGTAGGCAATGAAGTGACGGATGTCGAACAGGCTCTAAAGGGAGCACAGGACATCATCGCCGAACAGGTGAGCGAAGACGAGCGCTCGCGGGCAGTGGTGCGACAGGCGTTCCGACGAGGTGCCGTCATCAGTTCGAAGGCTGTGAAGGCGAAACGCGACTCCGACGAGGCGCGGAAGTACTCCGACTACTTCGACTGGAGCGAGCCTCTCCGCCGCTGCACGAGCCACCGTCTGCTGGCCATGCGCCGCGGTGAGCGTGAAGGCATACTGCGCGTGTCA
>JAFRZC010000099.1 GCA_017442765.1 Prevotella sp.
CACCCTTCAACCTGCCACCCGCTATTACTGGCGTGTCAGCGTGACCGACAATCATGGCCACTCGGCCACCTCGACCGAGCTGGCTTGGTTTGAGACCGGTCTGATGACGAGTGGCTGGAGCGGTGCCCAGTGGATAAAGGCTTCCAATCGCCCCTACGGAACTCCCGATGTGGCGACTGTGACCAACTACATCGTTGAGACCAAGTTCGAGATTGAGCAGGTGGCGGCAGGCGTCGTCTTTGCCGCCAAGGATGCCGGCAACTGCTACATGTGGCAGTTCAATATCGAGGGCGACTATCCTCGTTTCCGCCCGCACCGCTGGCAAGACGGCAATGCCGCCTGTCTGGCTGATATTGATTTGCGGGGGAAGGTTGACTTGCAGGCAGGAAGAGAATACACGGCGCGCATCGAAATCACTAGCGACGGCCGACATGCGACCACCTATTTAAATAATGTATTGATAGACGAGCGCGATGGCGACTTCGGTTTTGGTAAGGTGGGCATGCGTGCCGACTTCGGGCAATATGGCAACCGCGATGAGGAAACAGCATTTTTCGATGATTTCCGTGTGACGACAACTGAAGGCGACGTGCTGTTCGAAGCCGATTTCACCTCAGCCAACCCATTTAATGGCGGTGAGTTGAAAGATGGACGGCTTTATGTTGTCGGCTCGCGGACAAGTACGGTCTGGGTTTTCCAGAGCGACGGCACGGCTTCATATATTCATTATAGTGTTGAGTACGATATGGTATTGGTAAAGGCCAGTGCCGCCATCGTCTTTGCCGCCACCAGCCACAATACATATCACATGTGGCAGATCAATTGTCATGACAACGACAATCCCGCCGTGCGCCATCATGTCTATGTGAACGGAAATCTTACATGGAACGACAGCCAGTTTACGCAGTTCAACAAGGCGCAGCTGACGGACAGCAAGCATCGTTACAAGGTGGAGGTGGAGAATGGAACAATAAAGACTTACATCGACGGAACGCTTGTCGATACCTATAATGACTATTCCGGTACGGCCGTCAGTGGCGACATCGGCATGCGCATCGATCCGAATACAGGCGAGGAAGCCTATTACGACAACATTGTTGTCAAGGAATACGATGAAGACGGTGCGGAACGAGTCGTTCTGAGCGAGGACTTTGAGGAACTCTCCTCGGCTTATTTCTTAGATGCTGTGATAGAGGAATACGGCGGTAGCCGTATGTGTCACCTGCAATCCGCATCCGGGGAGAAGCGGCTGATGCAAAACGCAACTGCGGGAGCGGCACCGCTCTTCCGAAAAACGTTTACGCTCGACAAGACTGTCCGCTCGGCCAAGCTCTTCTCCGCCGGGCTCGGCGTCTACGACATCTTTGTCAATGGCGAGCGCGTGGGGCATTTGCAGCCCGACGGCACGACAATATACGAAGAGTTGAAGCCCGGATGGACGGACTATCGTTATCGCGTCTTCTACAGCGGTCACGACGTGACCCACCTCCTTCAGCAAGGCGCGAATGTCCTTGGAGCCGTCGTAACGAGTGGTTGGTGGACAGGAAATATCAGCCATTGACAATACGGGATGCATGATATGGGATTTCTTGCAAAACTCATTGTGACCTACGAGGATGGTACGACCGCGACCGTCGTCACCGATCAGACATGGGCCTCGTCGCTGCGTGGCGCATTGCGCGAAGGCGACATCTACGACGGTGAGATCTACGACGCTCGTCTCGAAACCGACTGGAGCAAGCCCGGTCTTGCCGGAGCCGACAGCTGGAACGGTGTTGACGTGAACACCGACTTCAAGGGAAAGATAGACCCCTTCACCGGCGGATATGTCGAAGTGCTCTCCTCCCTTATCCTCCATCCCTCGACCGTCATCATCTACGAGGGCAGCAAATCGACCGGCTCCGACTATGGGATGGTGAACACGGTATCCAATACCTCAGGCTTCCAGCCTTTCACGCTGAGGAAAGGCCAGACGGCCATTGTTGATTTCGGTCAGAACATGGTAGGCTGGGTTGACTTCAAGGTGAAGGGCAAGGCAGGCGTCCGTATGCGCCAGCGTTTCACCGAGATGCTCAACGATACGGGCTCGAAGAGCCGGGGCAACGACGGCCCCGGCGGCAGTCTCTATCTTGCGAACCTCCGCTCGGCCAAGGCCCAGCTCTACTATACCCTTTCAGGAAAAGCGGACGGCGAGCAGTATCATCCCTCGACGACGTTCTTCGGTTTCCGCTATCTGGAAATCACGGCCACCGACGATATAGAGGTTCTGTCCCTTGAGGGTCAGCCTGTCTCGTCATCGACGCGTGACCTGGGCACCGTCGAGACGAGCCATGCCGACGTGAACAAGCTCTTCTCCAATATCCAGTGGGGTCAGCGCGGCAACCTGCTGAGCGTGCCCACCGACTGTCCTCAGCGTGACGAGCGTCTTGGCTGGACAGCCGACACACAGGTTTTCTCACGTACGGGAATGTTCAATGCCGACATGTATTCGTTCTACCGCAAGTGGATGACCGACATGCGCGACGGTCAGGGCTCTGACGGAGCCTATCCCGGCATCGCGCCCGAGAACTGGGGGACACCTTTCGGACAGGTGGGCTGGGCCGACGCGGGTATCTTCGTGCCCTGGAACATCTACCTGATGTACGGCGACAAGGAGGTGCTGAGGGAGAATTTCTCGTCGATGGAGCGCTATATGAACTTCCTCGCCACGCAGGTCTTCGACGGCTATAAGTACAATGGTGGCGGACTGACGTGGGGCGATTGGCTCTCGTTTGCCTCCACCGATACGCGCTACATCTCCGTGGCCTACTATGCGCAGAACGCGCAGATTATGGCCCGTGTGTGCCGTGC
>JAFRZC010000100.1 GCA_017442765.1 Prevotella sp.
ATCATTATGCAAATCCCTCAGCAAATTGAATCCATCAGCATCGCGCGCGCGGCCAACGCGGCGCACTACGAGTACCTCGCCACCGGCGCGGGACCGCAACAAACCCCGGCGGGAAACAGAAGTTTAACCAATAAAATGTATATGAAGAAAGTATTTTTAGCCCTCGCGGTGCTGTGCGCCGTGGGGATGATGGCCGGATGCAAGGGCAGTGATGCGCCTGCCGAGCTTGATGAGACAACGGCAACTGAGACCGCAAACGATTCCTTGGCGGGAAAAATAAACCTGTACAATGCCAATGGCAAAAAAGACGGCCTGTGGCTTTATGAAGTGACCGAGAGGATGATTTCGGAGGTTAACTACTGCAATGGCAACGAATGTGGAGAACAAAAGGTGTATATCAATGGGAAACTAAACTGCCATATCACCGGCATCGAAAAAACGGACACTGTGATTGGCCTGAACAGGTTCGAATACAAGGCGCACTACAAAGAATATACCGACGACGGCTCCACCATCAACAAGGAGGGCGACGGATTTTACACCGGATACATGGGGATTATAATCGACGGCTTCCTCGGCGTTGGCGACTGGCGCGTCTATGACACTCTGGACAACACATACAAGACCGTAACCCTTGACGAACCTGCATTCGACGAATCAATACGAATCAAATCTAAATGATTTGTCATAAGCACACGTTAATAAAAAAAAGTCTAACCAATAAACCCATATCATTATGCAAATCCCACAGCAAATTGATTCCATCAGCATCGCGCACGCGGCCTGCTATGGCCCGTGAGCCCGATGAGCGAATGTGAAGAAATGCCAGTGGCATTTCGATAACGAAGCGGAGAACAAAATCATTATGAGTACCTCGCCGCCAGGCGACGAACAATATATTTATTCTAACAGCGTTATAATAGTATTATGACCAAGGACAACAGCGGAATCAATCACACCAACGGCGAGGAGCACCAGAGCCTCGTCGACTCGATGTCGCCGTTTCTCGACAACGGCAAGCCCAAACTGGGCATCTTCTGGTACGATGCAGCCAACCAGTCGCTCTTCGGCGTCGAAAAGATCGATGCCGAGCAGGCCACTTTCGTCAATGGACGTGCCACCATCTCAAAGCTTCACAAGACTTACTGGCAAAAGCAGCACCACCGCGCCGAAGCCAAAGGCGACACACGGTCGATCTTCTACCAGGAGCATAACTACACGCTTATCCCTCGTGGCCGCGTCTTCCTCGACGAGAAGAGCGACCGCTTCTACGTCTGCGTCGGCAGCTGGCTGCATCAGGTGGATGCCGAGAAGCTGCACGAACTGATAGAGGACGAGTTCAACCTGCCCGTCGATTTCGAGTTTGTCGAGGACTACCATTGGGACCTCGGCCACGGCTGGTCAGAAGAGTTACTGTGACAATGACAGCGGTCCCGCGCCACCGGCGCGGGGCCTCAACAAACCACGGCGGGAAACCGAAGTTTAACCAATAATATGAAGAAAGTATTTTTAACCCTCGCGGTGCTGTGCGCCGTGGCGATGATGGCCGGATGCGGTAGAGATAATTCATCCGGCAAAGGCGGCTGGTCTTTCCATTGGCCAGGAAGCACGACAAATACGACAGATGCTTCCTCAAAATCAAACAGCATCCTAAATACGAAATGGATTATAGGAGAACGCTCGAAGGAAGATGCCGTCTATATCT
This sequence comes from Prevotella sp., assembly GCA_017442765.1. The sequence continues at coordinate 1,706 of JAFRZC010000100.1, forward strand.
TCATAAATCAAGATAGTTCTGTGGTCGTGGCATATGATGGCACCGACAACGAATACGGCTATGTGTATGGCACGGATGAGGACTGCATTAAGATAAAGATAAACGCATACAACTCCAGGGCAACTCAGTGGGAAGGCTCGCGCTTGTTCATAGACAGGAAGAACAACCATCTATATGCAGGATTGGATGCATACAAAAGCCGCGACCCACGAAAGAGACAAAGCATAGAACAGATACCAATGTCTGACTATAAAGGGGAGAAAGTAGAAGTCCAACCATACCAAACTATGACACCAAGGAAAGCGGACTAACTACCATACCAACAATTCAATTCATGTCTAACCAATAAATATAATGATTATGGACCTTACCGCTCAAATTCCCGACATCACCGTCGGCCGCGCGGCCAACGCGCCCCATTACGAGTACATGACCACCTTCGGCAAGCGCACCGCCGAGCTGCCCGTCGACCACGAGCTCTGGCGCAAGGGCAAGGACGAGTTCGACACCGCCTTCCGGGCCGAGGACGAAGCCTTCAAGCGCTACCGCGACAGCGAGCTCACCGACCCCCTCAAGGCCGCCGACGAGGAGCGCGACAAGCTCTACGCCTCGCTGCGCGACACCGTCAAGGCCTACGCCAAGTTCCCCATCGCCGAGACCGCACAGCACGCCGAGCCCCTGCTGCGCGTCATCAAGAACTACAAAATCAAGACCACGGAGAACTACATGAAGGAAAGCGGCCTCATCGACAACATGCTGCAGGACCTCTTCCAGTACCGCACCCAGCTGCGCCGCCTCGGCCTCGAAATCATCGCCGACCGCCTCAAGGCCGCCAACGACCGCGTGCGCCAGCTCCTCACCGAGCGCAACGACGAGCGCTCGGCGCAAATCATGGGCGAGCTCAAGGCAGCCCGCGAGGCCACCGACCGCGCCTACCTCACCCTCGTGCGCCTCACCAACGCCTACGCCCTCCTCAACCCCGACGTCGAGAGCGCGCAGAAACTCGTCGCCCTCGTCAGCGAAGACCTCGAATACTTCCGCAAGCACGCGATGTCGAACCCCAACGCCAACAAGAAAAAGAAAGACAGCTCCGACACCGACCCGCAGCCCGACGCGGAGCCGTCCGAGGCGTGAAAACGCACCGCGCATATATGCGGGGTCACGAATCGTCCCGGCAAACGCACCCCGCATCGATGCGAGGCCGGTTTTCGGCCGGAAAGTGCGCTCCGCATATATGCGAGGTCTATTTTCAACCGGAAAGTGCTCCCCGCATATATGCGAGGCCGATTTTCGCCCCGAAAGTCCACCCCGCATATATGCGCGGTGAAAATGCACGAATGAAACAACAGATTGCACGGAAACAATAAACACAGACGGACAATGAAGAAGATATTGCTCCTATGCGCCGCCCTGCTTGCCCTGGCTGCCAATGCTCAGAATGTCTACAGGCCATACAGGGAGTTTGTGTACATGGTCACGGTAAGATGTGGGGACTCGGTGCATACGTCATACCTCAGCATGTGGGCTACGGACAGCGCGTTTGAGGCCGACGCATCGCAACGTCAACTCCTCTACGCCTATCACGACAGCTATAACAAGGACAGCCTCGCCGCCGCGTGGCCGTACAAGGACAGAGTGGAAAGCACGGGCATCATCGAGAACGGCAAAAAGGTATGGCTGCACCCACCGCGTTCGGGCGAGTTTGCCATGTTGGAGTATTTCCCGTTCCCTGAATTGCAGTTCCCAGCCAAATGCAAACATAAGTATCGTCGCTCGTTCCTCGGTCACGTCGATTTCTTGGACAAGTTCATGTATCTTCGCTACAAGATGTCCATCGAGTGTCCTGCCAATTCCGACGATATATGGGTGTTCGGAGAATTCAACGGTAAGAGCGGGAAATGGGATGAGGAACTAATG
>JAFRZC010000101.1 GCA_017442765.1 Prevotella sp.
CCCCCAGTTCCAGTTCGTCAAGTTCGCGCTCGTCGGGCTTCGGCAGCAGCCGTTCCTCTGGCGGTAGTTTCGGCGGCGGGTCGTTCGGTGGCTCTCGCTCCTCTGGCGGTAGTTTCGGCGGTGGCGGTGGACGCTCAGGCGGCGGTGGCGGCAGCTTTGGCGGAAGAAGATAGCCCCACCTGGCCTCCTTTATGGGAGAAGAAATGATAGTGAATTGAACAATGAAATAAATAATGAATATGAAAAAATATCTATTTACCGCTGCATTTCTGCTCGCAGCTATGGCAGGGGCAGCACAGGAGACTTACGAGAACGCCAAGATTGTTGGCGAGGACTTGAACGGAACAGCCCGCTACGTGGGTATGGGTGGCGCGATGGACGCATTGGGAGCAGACCTGTCCACCATCGGCACCAACCCCGCGGGCATCGGCCTCTTCCGCCGCTCGGCGGCAAACGTGTCGTTCGGCCTTGTGTCACAGCAGGACGGCGAGGACTTTGCCGAGGGAAAGAAGACCAACATGAGCTTCGACCAGGCAGGATTTGTATGGGCAGTCAAGACAGGCAGCAACAACTTCCTGAACTTCGCGTTCAACTATCACAAGAGCCGCAACTTCGACTACATTCTCTCGGCGGCCGACCGGCTGAACGATGCCTCGCAGAACAAGCTCACCTATGTGAAGCAGTATGAAGGCCTGCTCTTTCCCGCGAACTCGAGTGGTGTGCCCGACCTCAATCATCCCTACGCCTCGTGCAACCAGCTCGACGATATCTATGCGCGTAATCTCAACTACGACGGCGATGGCAACACGTGGTACTACGACCCTGCCACTGCCTACGCGCTCGACCGTGCCCATAAGGGCTATATCGGCGAGTACGACTTCGCTTTGGCAGGTAACCACCGCGACCGCATCTACTGGGGTCTGGCTCTCGGCATCCACGACGTGAACTACAAGCACTATGGCGAATACCGCGAGCAGCTCGACGGCTTCGACCTCACCGTAGCCGACGACCGTAAGATTGACGGTACTGGTGTTGATGTCAAGGCCGGCATCATCTTCCGGCCTGTTGAGGCATTGCCCTTCCGCATCGGTTTGAGCATCGCTACCCCCACGTGGTACGACCTCAAAACCACCAACTATACCAGCATCACCGACGGAAGTGCAACAGCATCGGGCGGCGAGTCCTACGACTTCAAACTTTATACTCCTTGGAAGTTTGGCGTAAGCCTCGGTCACACCGTGGGTAACTACCTCGCCCTCGGCGCAAGCTATGAGTTTGCCGACTATGGCTCGCTCGACACCCGCTATGAGACCGGCGGGTACTACGACTACTGGGATGGCTACTATACCACCAGTGCCTCCGACGATGTGATGAACCGCCATACCGAGCAGACCCTCAAGGGCGTATCCACCCTGAAGCTCGGTGCCGAGTACCGGCCCATCCCTGAACTCGCCCTGCGTATAGGCTACAACTATGTCTCGCCCATGTATGAGAAGCACGGCTTCAAGGACGGTACCCTGCAGACCGACGGTTCCTACTACAGCTCGGCCACTGACTACACCAACTGGGAGGCCACCAACCGCTTCACCTGCGGACTGGGCTACAACGTCGGACAGCTTTCGCTCGACTTCGCCTATCAGTATGCCGCGCAGAACGGCAAGTTCTCGCCCTTCATGAGCTACGAGAACACCGCCGACCACACGATGAACAACATCGCCGATGCCGTCGATGTGTCGAACAAGCGCCATCAGGTGCTCTTCACCCTCGGCTATAAGTTCTAAGGAAAATCCGCATTCCCCAATAGGAAGCCTGCCACCGATGGCAGGCTTTTTCTGTGCATGGTGCTCCCTGCTTTGTGGAAATGTTAAAATCGGGGTGTTTTCGACCGAGGATTTTAACGGTGTAGGAGCGCGGGAAACCAGAGCGGCGGGACAATTGTCCACCCGCGTCGAAACAGACGATTCTGGCGAGTGCCTTGTAAGTTGTTGCAAAACAGCGATATACGGAATTACTCTCCACTCATTTCTCACCTCTCACTTCTGAAACATGTATCTCTCGTCTCCGAGAGATATATGTTTCGGGTGGTGAAAGACCGTGTTTCGTATTGCGAAAGACCATGGTTTGGAGGTGAAACATATATGTTTCGCGGAAAGAGGGGAAGTGAAAGGGAGGTAAAAGAGGAATGTAAGGGGAGTGAAAGGGACGATAGGGGTGATTTTGGGAATGTTAAAACGGGGATGGTGTTTTAACAATTGCGGCGGTGAAAGACGTACCTTTCACCGCCACGATTATGTTTTTTTAAGATTTCAGCCTGAATGTGTTTTGCCGCCTCTGCTTATGTTGAGGATCGTTTTCTACAGCGCCTCGTCGTCGGGGCGTTGTATCTGCCGGCGGGCTTTCGGCTTCGCGGGGTGCTTGCCCTTGCAGAGCCATTCGCGTTTGCGGAGCTCGTATTCTTCGTAGTGGCGCTCGAGGTAGTTGTCGGCCATATCCTACTTGAACTTGCTGTAGATGACACTGATGCGGACGGGCTGGTTGGGGTTCTCGCTGCCGCCTACGAGCCGGGTGCTGCTGAGCGACATGTCGTGGAGCACGGTGGTCAGCTCCTCGTCGCTGTTGCGGGTGATGGTGACGGGGATGATAACTACCTTGTTCCAGTTCTCCGTGGCTTCTCCGGCGGCTTTCTTGGCGGCGAGGTGGCGGATGAGACCGCCGATGTTGCCGAAGATATAGCTGTTGGTCTTGCTGTTGAGGGTGGCCAGGAACGAGGTCTTGTAGTTGGCTATCTGCTTGTTGTCGAAGAAGGTCTGCATCTCGTCAAGCGGTATCATGAGCAGGGTCTGCGGTATGTCGAAGATGTAGTCGCTGACGTAGCTGCTGTTGATGCGCTGCAGCTCCACGCGGGCGGTGTTGATGGTGTCGTTGTCGTGGCCGCGGATGATGTCCTCGACGGGTAGCGTCATCTCTGTGAAGATGCCCGCCGGGGTTTTCAGGTAGGTGCAGGTGGGGTCGGCGGCAAGGGCGGCGATGGTGGCCTCGTCGTTGACGATGCGGCTGGTCTGCAACACCTCTTCTGTTGCGGGGAACGAGGCGATGCCGTTGGCGATGGTGTCGGCGGAGAGATAGCGGAAATAGACGTTCAGCTGGCTGATGTGCACGTAGGCCATTGCACCGAGACCGCTCTTCGACTCGAAGTAGAAGCCGGGCACGACGCGGCTGATGAAGTTATATGAGTTTTTGTAGTTTGTGGGGTCGGCGTAGTATTTCCGCATGAGGTAGGTGCCGTAGTTGTTGTAGGTCACACCCTGACGGTCGGTATAGGGCTCGTTGAGCAGAATGCGGATGTTCGGTGTGTAGCTGGTGGAGTTACGGGTGGTCTCGCTGACGCTGAGGTCGGTCAGCGTATAGGCTTTCGTGGTGGCGATCCCGCCGTCTCGGATGAGTCCCTCGCCCTTCGGGTCGAAGTCGGAGCGGTAGTTGGTGTTCTCGTTCATGGGTTTGTCCATCTCGTAGGCGGTGAGTTTCATGGTGGTGAGCGAGTCGCCGTAGAAGTCGGTATAGAACAGGCGTATCTCGCACGAGTCGGCCACGATGTCGCCGTCAATCTTGCTGATGATGTGGTCGGCCTCGGGGAAGGTGTAGTCCTCGAGCGTGCTGAACTGCGCCATGAAGTCGGCGGTGATGTAGGCACCGGTCTCGGGGTCGCGTATCTTGCCGAGGTAGCCCGTTGTAGTGCGCGAGAGCACGGAGCCGGCCACGATGGAGCGGGTGCTCACGTCGAACGTGTCGGTGGCAATCTGCAGATGGTCCATGTCGTCGGTGAGCGACACGCCGATGCTGTCGGTGGTATCGTCGCACGAGCCGAGCGTGAAGGCCGCAAGCATGGCGAGCAGCAGGGCGGAGAGTGTGTGGGATAGATATGGTCTTGTCATTACAACGATCAAAATTGTCAATTAAAATTTCTAAAAGAGCGACTCGTAGAACTCGGTGTAGGCTTCGGCATAGTTGTCGCCGGGATAGCGGAGCAGGGGCACTTTCTTCTTCTGGGCGTGCTTGATGAGCCGCTGATTGGCACTCTTTCCTGCCTCTACCACGCCGTCGCTGTAGTCGATGGCGAGCTTGCCGAGATCCATGAATTCGAAGTTCTTCTTATAGGGCTTGAGCAGCTCCTCGGTCGCGTCGCGGTAGGCCACACATTGCTTGAAGTCTTTGCCGAGTGGGTCTTTCAGCTCGTCGGCAAAGATGGAGGTGACAATCTTGCTGTCGGCGAAGCAAGGTTCGTCGCGGTAGGCTGTTTTGATATAGAGGGGAACGACGGCACTCATCCATCCCTGGCAGTGGATGATGTCGGGTGCCCAGCGCAGTTTCTTCACCGTCTCAAGCACGCCGCGGGCGAAGAAGATGGCGCGCTCGCCGTTGTCGGCATATTCCGTACCGGTCTCGTCTTCGGCCATCCGACGCTTCTGGAAGTAGTCCTCGTTGTCGATGAAATAGACTTGCAGGCGCGCTTGCTGAATGGTGGCCACCTTGATAATGAGCGGGTGGTCGGCCGAATTGATAATCAGGTTGATGCCCGAAAGGCGAATCACCTCGTGCAGCTGACCGCGACGCTCGTTGATGGTGCCCCATTTAGGCATGAACGTGCGAATCTCGCTGCCGGCCTCTTGAATCTTGCTTGGAAGGTCTCTGCCCATGACCGACAGCTCGGTGTCGGGAACATACGGGCTGATTTCCTGATTGATGAATAATATCTTCTTATTCATGTTGAAAGTTTATAATCTCCTGCAAAGTTACGAAAAATTCTTCAGATTTAATGATTTCACAGCCGAAAACCGCAAAATATTGATAAAAAATGGCATTTTTTAAAACTTATTCTTTCTTATTTAAGAAAAATGTTGTTATTTTGCACCGTAAAATATCACGAAGATGAAGGTTGTCAATAAGATAGTGGAATTGCAAAACGCGTTGTTCGACGAGCGCAAGGCGGGGAAGACAGTGGGTCTTGTGCCCACGATGGGGGCGCTCCATGCCGGCCATGCCTCGCTGGTGGAGCGTAGCGTGAGGGAGAACGACGTGACGGTGGTTTCCGTGTTTCTCAATCCCACCCAGTTCAACGACAAGGGCGACCTCGACCGCTATCCGCGCACGCTTGAGGCCGACTGCGCGTTGTTGGAGCGGGTGGGTGCCGATTATGTGCTGGCTCCGTCTGTCGAGGAGATGTACCCCGTTCCCGACACGCGCCGGTTTGAGTTTCCGCCCGTCTCGACGGTGATGGAGGGAGCCAAGCGCCCCGGGCACTTCAATGGCGTTTGCCAGGTGGTCAGCCGCCTGTTCTATATCGTGCGCCCCACACGCGCCTACTTCGGCGAGAAGGACTTTCAGCAGATTGCCGTTGTCAAGCAGCTGGTGAAGTATATGGGTGCAGACATCGAGATAGTGGAGTGTGACATCGTCCGTGAGAAAGACGGCCTTGCCATGAGTTCGCGTAACACCCTGCTCTCTGCCGACGAGCGCGCCATCGCACCTGCCATCTACAAGGCGTTGAAGGCCAGCGTGACGTATGCCAAGAAACATACCGTAGCAGAGACGCGCGACCATGTGGTGGAGAAGCTTAATGCCGTAGAAGGACTTGAAGTTGAGTATTTCTCCATTGTCGATGGTAATACCTTGCAGGAGGTGGAAAACTGGGACGACAGTCCCTATGTTGTCGGTTGCATCACCGTCTATTGCGGTGCCACTCCCATCCGGCTTATCGACCATATAAAATATAAAAACGAGGCATCATGATGATAGAAGTTCTGAAATCGAAGATACACCGTGTGAAGGTGACCGAGGCAAACGTCAACTATGTCGGCAGCATCACCATTGACGAGGATCTGCTGGATGCCGCCAACATGATAGCAGGCGAGAAGGTGTATATCGTTGACAACAACAACGGCGAACGCTTCGAGACCTATATTATAAAAGGTGAGCGCGGCTCGGGTACCATCTGCCTGAACGGCGGAGCCGCACGCAAGGTGTTGCCGGGCGACACCATCATCATCATCTCCTATGCCCTGATGGATTTCGAAGAGGCCAAAACCTTCAAGCCCACAATCGTCTTCCCCAAAGACAACAAACTGGTTTGAACCCCCATCGATGTCTATAATGAGAGAGGAGCAAACAGGATATTTCCGTTTGCTCCTCTTGCTTTTTAGTATCAACAGACCTTACTGTTCGATGATTTCAAAACCGCAGTAGGGCACGAGTGCACGGGGGATGCGTATGCCCTCGGCGGTCTGGTTGTTCTCGAGTATGGCTGCGACGATACGGGGCAGGGCGAGTGCCGAGCCGTTGAGCGTGTGGCAAAGCTCAATCTTCTTGTCCTCGGCATGGCGGTAGCGGCACTTCAGACGGTTGGCCTGATAGGTGTCGAAGTTGCTGACCGACGACACTTCAAGCCAGCGGCCTTGTGCCTCGGAATAGACCTCGAAGTCGTAGCAGATGGCCGAGGTGAACGACTGGTCGCCGCCGCAGAGCAGGAGGATGCGGTAGGGCAGCTCGAGCTTTTTGAGCAGGCCTTCCACGTGTTCGAGCATCTCGCGGTGACTCTCGCGTGAGTGTTCGGGTGTGTCGATGCGCACAATCTCTATCTTCGAGAACTCATGCAGGCGGTTCAAGCCGCGTACGTTGGCTCCGTAGGAACCGGCCTCGCGGCGGAAGCACTGGGTGTAGGCGCAGTTCTTCACAGGCAGGTCGCGCTCGTCGAGAATCACGTCGCGGTAGATGTTGGTTACGGGCACCTCGGCGGTGGGAATGAGATAGAGGTCGTCGATCTCGCAATGGTACATCTGCCCTTCCTTGTCGGGCAACTGGCCGGTGCCGTAGCCCGAGTCGGCATTGACGACGGTGGGCGGCATAATCTCGGTATATCCGGCCTTGCGTGCCTCGTCGAGGAAGAAGTTGATGAGCGCGCGCTGCAACTGTGCGCCTTTGCCGATATAGACAGGGAAGCCTGCCCCCGTGATCTTCACGCCAAGGTCGAAATCGATGAGATTGTATTTTTTCGCCAGCTCCCAGTGGGGGAGGGGGGCATCCAATCCCAATGTGGGGTTCACGGTCCAGTTGCCCACGGTGTCGTCGGGTGTGCATTCCTTGAGGTTGCTTTTCACCACGCGGTTCTGTTCGGCGGTCTTGCCCTCAGGCACCTCGTCGTAGGGGATATTCGGTATTTGGCAGAGCAGGGCGTTGACCTCCTCCTGGGCCTTGTCCATCGTCTCCTGAAGTTCCTTGTCTTTCTGCTTGAGGGCAGACACCTGCTGCTTGATTTGCTCGGCCTCGTCGCGCTTGCCCTGTTTCATGAGCATTCCAATCTGTGCGGCCATCTGCTTGGCTTGCTGCTTGGTGGCATCGAGCTGCTGCTGAGCCTCTCGGCGCTGGCGGTCTGTTGCGATGACCTGTCCGATGGCCTCTCGTGCGCCTTCAAAGTGTTTCTTTTCCAAGCCGCGTATCACGCGCTCGGTATCTTCTGTGATGAGTTTAAGTGTAAGCATAATGTTTGCTGTGTATTACCGTATATTATATGTTTTGCAAAATTACGAAAAAAAATCTATTGCATGAAATTCTCACGAGAATTTTTGCTGAACGACGGTCTTTCGCACGAAATTTTCACGAGAATTTGTTGCCAAACATATATCTTTCGGCTCAAATTCCCTAGGGAATTTCCAGTGAGACATATATCTTTCAGCCTAAATTCCCTAGGGAATTTTTGTCGGTCGGCGGTCTTCTGCCGACGGGTAAGTGTGTTGTCGGGTTGCAACCAACAAACATCCCGAAGCCTTTTGCGACTTCGGGATGCTGTTGGTTGTCTGGAATAACTTGTTCACTACGTTTTTTAAGCCTCGGCTGCGGGGATTACCGAGACGATGCTCTTGTCGCAACGTGTCTTGCGGAACTGAACGGTTCCATCGACGAGTGCATAGAGCGTGTCGTCCTTACCCATAGCCACGTTTGTTCCGGCATTGTGCTTTGAGCCGCGCTGGCGAACGATGATGTTGCCTGCGACGCAGCGCTGGCCGCCGAAAATCTTGACGCCTAATCTTTGCGAAGCCGATTCGCGTCCGTTCTTGGAACTACCTACACCTTTTTTATGTGCCATAATGTTGTCCTCCTTGCGTTTTACGCGATTACTTGTTTAACTTCAACCTGTGTGTACTGCTGGCGATGGCCGTTCTTTTTGCGATAGCCCTTGCGGCGCTTCTTCTTGAAGACAATCACCTTGTCGCCCTTTACGAGCGGGTTCAACACTTCTACTACAACTTTCGCACCCTCTACGGTCGGTGCGCCTACCGTGACAGCACCCTCGTTATCGACGAGCAGCACTTTGTCATACTCAACAGTCTGGCCTTCCTCGGCATCATTGATGCGGTTCACGAAGAGCTTTTTGCCCTGCTCGACCTTGAACTGCTGACCGTTAATTTCTACAATTGCGTACATTATAAATAAAAAATAAACGGTTTCCGCGAGGCGACGGGCACCGTGCCCATGCTTCCTTGAGCCCCCTCGGAGTCAAATCGGGCACAAAGGTACGAAAATTTTTGGAAACAAAAAAATAAAATCGCGAAAAAGTTGTATCTTTGCACCATGATAACAAATAAAGCAGGTAGTTTTTGCTATGCCGACGAGCGTTTTGCCGATGTGCAAATGCTCAGGTATCGGCTTAACGGGTTTGAAAAATTGTCGCTCCGTCAGAAGAAATATATCTATTATCTGGCAAAGGCCACGCTTTGCGGGCGCGACATCGCGACCGACCAGTTCGGCCGATACAATCTTCAGATTAGAAAGGCACTGGAAACGGTTTATGAGCAATATCAAGGCGACCGAACTGCTGCGGAGTTTCGTGCGTTGGAGGTCTATCTGAAGCGTGTGTGGTTCTCCAACGGCATCTATCATCACTACGGGTGTGAGAAGTTCGTGCCGGGGTTTACGCGAGATTTCCTCGTCAAGGAGCTTGCTTTGGCGGGCGCGAACCTGCCAGACGAGGTACTCGATGTGATGTTCGACCCTGCCGTGCTGCCCAAGCGCGTGAACAAGGCCGACGGGGAAGACCTCGTGCTCACCTCCGCCTGCAATTTCTATGAGAATGTGACTCAACAAGAGGTTGAGGCATACTATGCTCAAATGAAGAATGCCGCCACCGACACGCCACCTTCCTACGGGTTGAACTCAAAACTGGTGAAACGAAACGGCAAGATTGCCGAGGAGCGGTGGACGGCCAATGGACTCTATGGCGCGGCCGTCGAGCGTATTGTCTATTGGCTGGAGAAGGCAAGGTCGTGTGCCGAGAACGAACAACAGAAAAAAGTTATTAATTTACTTGTAAAATATTATCAGTCAGGAGACTTAAACATTTTTGATGAATATTCCATAGAATGGCTGAGAGAGCAGGAGGGACAGGTGGATTTCATCAACGGCTTCATCGAGGTTTATGGTGATCCGTTGGGGTTGAAAGGCTCGTGGGAGGGCATCGTTGAGTATAAGGACCTGGAGGCCACTCGCCGCACACGAACCATCAGCGACAACGCCCAGTGGTTTGAGGACCATTCGCCGGTGGACGGGCGTTTTAAGAAGAAAGAGGTAACGGGTGTCACGGCCAACGTCGTGTGTGCGGCCATGCTCGGCGGCGACGAATACCCCTCGACCGCCATCGGCATCAATCTGCCCAATGCCGACTGGATACGTGCCCGCTACGGTTCGAAAAGTGTTACCATCGGCAATCTCACCGATGCCTACAATAAGGCAGCTCATGGCAATGGGTTCAAGGAGGAGTTTGTCATCGATGGCGAGACGCTGGAGATGATTGACCGCTATGGCGACCTATGCGACGACCTCCACACTGACTTGCACGAATGTCTCGGTCATGGAAGCGGCCAGCTTCTGCCCACGACCGACCCCGATGCGCTCAAGGCCTACGGCAATACGATAGAGGAGGCGCGCGCCGACCTCTTCGGCTTGTACTATATCGCCGATGAGAAACTGGTGGAGCTGGGGCTTCTTCCCGACATGGGGGCTCACCGCTCGCACTATTACACCTATCTGATGAACGGCCTCATGACCCAGCTCGTGCGCATCACCCCCGGCCACCAGATAGAAGAGGCGCACATGCGCAACCGCGCACTCATCGCCCACTGGGTTTTGGCACATGCCGACGGAGCCGTCGAGTTGATAAGGAAAGCAGGGAAGACTTATCTGCAAATAAACGACTATCGTCGCTTGCGCGAGTTGTTTGCCACGCTCCTCGTCGAAGTCCAGCGCATCAAGAGCGAAGGCGACTACGAGACTGCCCGCCATTTGGTGGAAACTTATGGCGTGCGTGTCAACGCAACGCTTCATGAGGAGATACTTGAGCGATACCGCCGTCTCGACCTCGCACCCTACAAAGGATTCATCAATCCGCGTATGACACCTGTCTATGATGCGGACGGTTGTCTGCGCGACATAGAGATTGATTATACGGAAACCTACGCACACCAAATGCTCAGATACAGCAAAGAATATGGATACTTGTGAGAAAGTCAAGCAGATAAAGCGCTCATTTCGTCTGGAGATGAACGGCATTACCTCCCGCTCGATGCGTGAGAAGGGTGTCGGCTATCATCTCAACTGGGGCGTTCCCTATGTGCGCCTGAAAGAGATGGCAAAACCCTATGGCGAAGATGCCGACCTTGCCCTTGCCCTTTGGCGGGAGGACATACGCGAGTGTAAGATTATGGCCGCGCTTATCATGCCCCCTTCGCGGATGACTGCCAGCCTTGCCAGTGAATGGATGGCGCAGGTGAGGACGCAGGAGATGGCCGAGATGCTCGCGTTCAACTTGATACAGCATATCCCTGATGCCAGACAACTGGCGTTTGGTTGGATTGGAACGTCGGAACCCTTGCGCCAGATAGCCGGTCTCCATATGCTCACACGCTTGTTGCGCAAAGGCGAGATATGTGAACAAGCATGTCGTGAGCGGCTTTCTCGCAGGTGTGAGGAGTTATTGGGGGAGGGGAGTCTTGGTGTACGTCATGCTGCCATGAATACCCTTTTTGCCTTTGACGAATGGTAAAATAGGAGCTGATAGTCAATTTTTTCATCCTTCATCCTTCATCTTTCATCCTTTTTTATTATCTTTGCACGGGTTTTAATCAGATGAATATAAAAATAGACGACGGCGTAAGGCGGAGATTAGACGAGTTCCTTGAGAGCAATAATCACAGGAAAACGCCAGAGCGGTATGCCATTCTTGAGATGGCATACCGCATGGACAGGCCGTTCACAATAGAGGAGCTGGGCGAAAAGCTCGAAAAACGAAAGTTCCATGTCAGCAGAGCCACGCTCTACGCCACTATGCGTCTGTTCACGGAATTGCGTCTTGTTGTCAGGCATCGTTTTCTGGACGGTACATGGTATGAGCCTTGCTATAATCGTGGAAACCACTGCTATCAGATCTGTACGGTGTGCGGGAAGGCACTCGAGGTTGAGGCGCCTAATGTTAGTAATGCCGTGGAAGAGACAAAGTTCAAGTGGTTCCGTAAAGACGGATATGTCCTCTACGTCTATGGTATTTGCAGTTGGTGCAAGGCGAAAATGACCCGTCAGGCCAGGATGCAGGCAGAGGCGAAAAAGGTAAAAACAAACAGGAGAACAAAATGATTAAAGGAAAAGCAGATGTGCTCTTAGGTCTCCAGTGGGGCGACGAGGGTAAAGGAAAGGTTGTCGATGTGCTGACTCCGCAATACGATGTTGTCGCCCGTTTTCAGGGTGGCCCCAATGCCGGGCACACGCTTGAGTTTGAAGGACAGAAGTATGTGCTTCGGAGCATCCCCTCGGGAATCTTCCAAGGCGGAAAAGTAAATATAATCGGCAATGGTGTTGTCTTGGCGCCTGACCTCTTCATGGCCGAGGCGGAGGACTTGGCAAGGTGCGGCCACGAACTGAAGTCGCGCCTGTATATCTCTAAGAAGGCTCACCTCATCATGCCTACCCACCGCCTGCTCGACGCGGCACAGGAAGCCGCCAAGGGCGTACAGAAGGTGGGCACCACGGGCAAGGGAATCGGCCCTACCTATACTGACAAGGTCTCGCGCAGCGGTCTTCGTGTGGGCGACATCCTTGAAGGTTTTGAGGAGAGATATGCCGCTCACAAGGCACGCCACCTTGATATGCTACGCACGTTCGGCTTCCCACTTCCCGCTGATTTTGCCGAGACGGAAAGCCGTTGGATGGAAGGCATCGCCTACATGCGCCAGTTCCCGCTTGTCGATAGTGAGCACGAGATTAACCGCTTGCTTGCCGAAGGAAAGTCGGTGCTTTGCGAAGGCGCACAGGGTACGATGCTCGATGTCGATTTTGGCTCCTATCCTTTCGTCACATCATCGAATACCATCTGTGCCGGTGCATGCACCGGCTTGGGCATTGGGCCAAACAAGATAGGGAATGTCTATGGAATCATGAAAGCCTATTGTACGCGTGTCGGTGCGGGGCCTTTCCCCACCGAGCTCTTCGACAACGACGGCAGGAAGCTGCGCGACCTCGGCCACGAGTACGGAGCCGTCACGGGGCGTGAGCGACGTTGCGGATGGATTGACCTTGTGGCGCTGCGCTACAGCATCATGGTGAACGGCGTGACCGAGCTCATCATGATGAAGAGCGACGTACTCGACACCTTCCCCACCATCAAAGCCTGCGTGGCTTATCGCCAAAATGGAGAGGTCATCAACCACTTCCCCTATTCCATTGACGAGGGCATTGAGCCGATATACGAGGAACTGCCCGGCTGGCAGACAGACATGACACATGTCACCCGTGAGGAGGATTTCCCGCCGGCTTTCAAGGCATACATCGAGTTCCTTGAGGCTCAGCTCAGCACCCCCATCGCCATTGTTTCGCTCGGTCCTGACCGCGAACAGACGATAAGATTATAGGGGTATTTTTATGTTATGATGTCTATAAATTGTTATTATGTCTAATAAACCCAGCATACCCAAAGGAACGCGCGACTTCTCGCCCGTCGAGATGGCCAAGCGCAACTATATCTTCAATACCATCCGTGAGGTCTATGCGCTCTACGGTTTCCAGCAGATAGAGACACCGGCGATGGAAACCCTGCAGACGCTCATGGGCAAATATGGTGAGGAAGGCGACAAACTGTTGTTCAAGATACTCAACTCAGGCGATTGCCTGGCAAAGGTGAGCGACGAGGAACTCATGGAGCGCAATCCGCTCCACCTCTCTGCCCGTATGTGTGAGAAAGGGCTGCGCTACGACCTCACCGTGCCTTTTGCCCGCTACGTCGTCATGCACCGCGAAGAGTTGCAGCTGCCCTTCCGCCGCTATCAGATACAACCCGTATGGCGTGCCGACCGTCCGCAGAAAGGTCGCTACCGTGAGTTCTATCAGTGCGATGCCGACATCGTGGGCAGCGACTCCCTGCTCAACGAGGTTGAGCTCATGCAGATTGTCGATACCGTGTTCCGGCGGTTCGGCATCCGTGTGCAGATAAAAATCAACAACCGTAAGATACTCACCGGCATTGCCGAGGTCATCGGAGCCGCCGACAAGATTGTCGATATCACCGTGGCCATCGATAAGCTCGACAAGATAGGCATCGACAACGTCAACGAAGAGTTACGCAACGACGGTCTCAGCGCGGAACAGATTGCAAAACTACAACCCATCATCATGCTCAGCGGCACCAACGACGAGAAGCTCGACACTATTGCCGAGGTGCTCCAATCGTCGGAAACCGGATTGAAGGGTGTTGAGGAAACACGCTTCATTCTCGATACGCTGAAGACCCTCGGCTTGAAAAATGAAATGCAGCTCGACCTTACGCTGGCACGCGGCTTGAACTACTACACGGGTGCCATCTTCGAGGTGAAGGCGCTCGACGTGCAGATTGGCAGCATCACCGGCGGCGGCCGTTATGACAACCTCACTGGTATTTTCGGTATGCCCGGGCTCTCGGGCGTAGGCATCTCCTTCGGCGCCGACCGCATCTACGATGTGCTCAACACCCTCGACCTCTATCCCGAGACCGTGCTTACCTCCACGCAGCTTCTGTTCATCAACTTCGGTGAGAGCGAAACTGCCTACATCATGCCCCTTGCCGCACAGGCACGCAAGGCAGGCATCGCCACAGAGATTTATCCCGACGCGGTGAAGATGAAGAAGCAGATGAGCTACGCCAATGCCAAGGGCATCCCCTTTGTCGCACTGGCCGGCGAGAATGAGATGAGCAACCGTCAGGTTACTCTCAAGAACATGCAGACAGGTGAGCAGCAGCTCGTCGGCATCGACGACCTTGTAAAAAGACTACTTTAGTGGAGAGAGGAGAGAGAGTACTCCCTTCCTTTTGGGGAGGGGTCGGGGGTAAGCAGGAGAGAGGAGAGTGATAAGTATTGATAAAAAATAGTATTAACTTTTAAAAACTGAACATCATGAAGAAAAAATTTATTTGTACCGTGTGTGGTTACATCCACGAGGGAACCGAGGCACCCGAGCGCTGCCCCATCTGTAAGGCACCTGCTGCCAAGTTCAAGGAACTCGAAGACGAGGGCGATACGCCCACCTTCGCTACTGCACATATCCTCGGTGCTGCCCGTAAGGAAGGTGCTGACGAGGAAATGATTAAAGACCTTAACAGCCATTTCAGTGCTGAGTGCGGCGAGGTTGGTATGTATCTCGCCATGAGCCGTCAGGCCGACCGCGAGGGCTATCCTGAGATTGCCGAGGCTTTTAAGCGCTATGCCTTTGAGGAGGCCGACCATGCCAGTCGCTTTGCCGAGCTGCTCGGCGATGTGCTCGGCTCCACCAAGGACAACCTCGAGGCTCGCATCGCTGCCGAGAAAGGCGCATGCGAAGACAAGTTCCGCATTGCCAAGAACGCCAAGGCAGCCGGAATGGATGCCACCCACGACACCGTTCACGAAATGGCAAAAGACGAAGCCCGCCACTGCGCCGGCTTCATGGGACTCTACAAACGCTACTTCAAGTAAAAAACAAAAAAAACACCCTCGCAGGGTGTTTTTTTTATTTTGCTCCTTTTCGTCGGTTGCACTCGCGGCAGAGCATCTGGCAGTTCTCAACAATTGTGCGGCCACCATCGCGCCACGGTGTGATGTGGTCGCCTTCCATTTCCGAAAACTCAAATTCCATGCCGGCATTCATGCAGTCGGGATTGGCGCATCGGTGGTGCTGGCGCTCATAGACCTCCAGCTTGATGTCGTCGGGGAAGGCGCGCAGGCCGAGGTCGTGCTCGTCGCGGGTCAGCACATAAGAGCAGATACCTTTCTTGTTCTGCACCTCCGAGTCGATGACGAGCCGTCCGATTTCCTTGTCCAGTTCAGCTTTGTCAACAATCAGGTCGTGGAAGCGGTTGTAGAGTGAGCCCCAGTCAACGCCTTTCATAATCTGCTTGCGTTTACCGATGTCGAATGTCGCGGCCACCCACGTGATGACAGCCGAGAAATGTTGCCACAGCTGCGCGGCGTTTGGGTCGTGCTGGTGTTTGGCCATATAGCCCTCTATGGTCATGCGGCTTTGCGGCGTGCTCTGGCTTGCTGCAATCCATTTCAGGGCTGTCTCCAGATAGTCCTGCCTGATGGGCGATCCGTTCATCAGGTGTTTGCCCATGTTCCATGCGGCGCAGTTCGATTTTGAGAAATAGCGTTTGGCGTCTGAGACGAATTTTCCTGCATAGACAGCGTTGCGCAGTTCCTGCTGTGTGAGGCGCTCGCCTGCGATGTTGATGGTCTGGAACCAGTCGAGTTTCTCTTTGTCGTTGCCAGAACAGACATAGACGAACAATTCGTAGTTGAGAATCTGCTGTTGCTCTGTCTGTGTCAGGTTGTGGAAATACTGGAAGTCGTAGGTGAAGTCGCCGTTCACATACTGGCAGACGGAGATGGTGCGCTGCTGGCCGTCCATCACCTCGTAGGGC
>JAFRZC010000102.1 GCA_017442765.1 Prevotella sp.
ACGGCAGGTCCCGGTGAGCGCGGGCGGGCATTTGACATGCATTTCCGTGACGTCATTATTCGCTTCCGCGTCTATGACGACGGTATCGGCTTCCGGTATGAGTTTCCGCAACAGAAAGAATTGAACTATTTTGTCATACAAGATGAGCGTACCGAGTTTGCCATGACGGGCGACCACAAGGCTTGGTGGATTCCCGGCGACTACGACACGCAGGAGCAGGAGACACAGGAGTCGCGTCTGTCGGAGATACGCTCACGATTTCATGATGCTGTGAACTGGACCAACTCCTCGGTGGCGGTGTTCTCGCCGACGGGTGTGCAGACATCGTTGCAGATGAAGACCGACGACGGACTCTACATCAACATCCACGAGGCTGCCTGCGTCAACTATGCCACGATGCACCTTGAACTGGTGGATCAGGAGACCAAAGCCTTGACCACAAAGCTCGACGGCAACAGCAACACCTATACACCTGCACCGAAAGCTACGCGCTATGTCTTGCCGCAGCCGCTCACCTTCGTGAGCCACCTCACTCCCGATGCCACAGGCATGAAGGGCTATATGCAGACACCTTGCACCTCGCCGTGGCGCACGGTAATGGTGAGCGACGATGCCCGCGACATGCTCTCCTCAAATCTCATCCTCACCCTCAACGAGCCCTGTGCAATTGAGGACACCTCATGGATTCACCCTACTAAATATTGTGGTGTATGGTGGGAGATGATAGTCGGAAAGAGCTCGTGGAACTACACCAACCAGTTCCCCTCCGTCAAGCTCGACGAGATTGACTGGAACAGCGTGAAGCCCAACGGTCGCCATGCGGCTAACAACGAGAAAGTGCGGCGGTATATCGACTTCGCCGCCGAGAACGGACTCGACCAGGTGCTCGTGGAAGGATGGAACGTGGGATGGGAAGACTGGTTCGGACACTCAAAGGACTATGTCTTCGACTTCGTCACACCCTATCCCGACTTCGACCTCAAGGCACTCAACGACTACGCCCATTCAAAAGGCGTGAAACTGATGATGCACCACGAGACGTCTTCATCTACACAGAATTATGAGCGTCATCTGGAGAAAGCCTACACGCTGATGAACCAATATGGCTACGATGCGGTGAAGAGCGGCTATGTGGGCGACATCATCCCGCGTGGCGACCACCACTGCTCGCAGTCAACCAACAACCACTATCTCCATTGCATCAAGGAGGCGGCCAAGCACCATGTCATGGTCAATGCCCACGAGGCCGTTCGTCCGACGGGCTTGTGCCGTACCTATCCCAACCTCGTCGGTAACGAGTCGGCGCGTGGAACGGAATACGAGGCCTTTGGCGGCAGTCGTCCCGACCATACCGTCATCCTGCCCTTCACCCGCTTGCAGGGTGGCCCCATGGACTATACACCCGGCGTACTCGAGACACAGCTCTCCACATGGAGCGGCAATAAGAACATTGTCCACACCACGCTTTGCGGACAGCTGGCGCTCTATCTGACCATGTACAGCCCATTGCAGATGGCTGCAGACCTGCCCGAGAACTATGCAAAGTACGACGATGCCTTCCAGTTCATCCGCGACGTGGCTGTCGATTGGGACGACTCCCGCTATCTCGAGGCAGAGCCGGCCGACTATATCACCGTCGCACGTAAGGCCAAGGGCACCGGCAACTGGTTCGTCGGCGGAAAGTGCGATGAGAACGGACACCAGTCGGTCATCCGTCTCGACTTCCTTGACAAAGGTCGTCAGTATGAGTGCACCATCTATGCCGATGCGCCTGATGCCCATTATGAGACTAATCCCAAGGCCTACACCATCACCAAGAAGAAAGTAAAGCAAGGTGACATCCTCAAAATCAATGAGGCACCCGGAGGTGGTTTCGCCATATCTATCATCGCAAAATAAGTGGAATTATGAGATTGAATAAGAAAATCCTGTTAGTGTCATTAGTGCTTGGTATGACAACGTTTGCACATGCACAAGGTCCCGAGACGGTCTATCGTCCCGAGGGAACCAAGTTTACTGTTTTCGCCCCCGCCAACGCCGGGCAGGTTGTGTTGAGGCTTTACAACGATGGTCTCGGTGGAAAGGCTGTCAAGACCGTAAGGATGAAGCGCGACCAGACAAAGCCGTCGCACTGGACGACCTATGTGAAAGGCGACCTGAAAGGCAAGTTCTACACTTTTGAGGTTGGCAAGTTGGGTAAGGAGACCCCGGGCATCTTTGCCCGTGCCGTAGGTGTGAACGGTCAGCGTGGTGCCATTGTCGATATGCGCGACACCGAGCCCGAGGGGTGGGAGTGGGATGCGCGGCCGGAGTTGAAGTCGCCTGCCGACCTTGTCATCTATGAGATGCACCATCGCGATTTCTCTATCGACCCTGTCGCAGGCTTCCAGCATAAAGGTAAATTCCTTGCGCTCTCTGAGCCGAAAGCCATTGAACACCTGCAAGAGCTGGGTGTGAACGCCGTGCATATCCTGCCCTCGTTCGACTATGCCTCGGTAGATGAGACACGCATCGATCCCGACCTCTATTACGAACACGCATACGAAGCACTGCCCGAGGGTGTCGTTCCAGCAAAGGCCGACTTCACACCTCAGTACAATTGGGGCTACGACCCGGTGAACTATAACGTCCCCGACGGTTCCTATTCCACCGACCCCTACGACCCCGTTGTGCGCATCAAGGAGTTCAAGCAGATGGTCCATGCCCTTCATGAAGCAGGCATCCGTGTTATCCTCGATGTGGTCTATAACCATACGTTCGACATCGACGGGAGCGGATTCCAGCGCACCTATCCCGATTATTTCTACCGCAAGAACGCTGATGGCACCTACAGCAACGGTTCAGGTTGCGGCAACGAGACTGCCTCTGAGCAGGACATGATGCGCCTCTTTATGATTGAGAGTGTGCGATATTGGATTAACGAGTACCACATCGACGGCTTCCGCTTCGACCTCATGGGCATCCACGACATTCATACGATGAACACCATCCGCAAGATTGTTGACATGATTGATCCCACGATCTTCATCTATGGTGAGGGGTGGAGTGCAGGTTCGTGTGCCTATCCTTATGAGAAACTGGCTATGAAGGCACATATCAGGCAGATGCCGCGTATTGCCGCTTTCTCCGATGATATTCGCGATGCTTTGCGTGGTCCGTTCTCAGACGACACGAAGGGAGCTTTCCTTGCTGGTATTGCAGGCGAGGAAGAGAGTCTAAAGGCAGGAATAGCCGGAATGATTCAGCATCCGCAGGTCGATTATAGCAAAGTGAATTATTCAAAGGAGCCGTGGGCCGACGAGCCGACGCAGATGATTTCTTATGTCAGCTGCCACGACGACATGTGTCTTGTCGACCGCCTGAAGACCGAGCTGCCGGGAATCAGCGAGGATGAGCTTATCCGTCTCGACCTGCTGGCACAGACCGCCGTCTTCACCTCGCAGGGAGTGCCCTTTATGCTGGCAGGAGAAGAGATGTTGCGCGACAAGAAGGGCGTACACAACTCCTTCAACTCGCCCGACTCTATTAACGTCATGCCCTGGTCGCATCTGGAGCAGTATCCGCAGGTGTTCGCCTATTACAAGAACCTCATTGCTCTGCGTAAGGCTCATCCCGCCTTCCGCCTTGGCAGTGCCGAGCTGGTGCGCAAGCATCTCGAGTTTCTGCCCGCGGCCGACTGCCTTGTCGCTTTCCGTCTGAAAGACCATGCCGGTGCTGACGAGTGGAAAGACATCATTGTCATCCTCAATGCCAACCGCGAGGCCGTGCATGTCGATATTCCCGAAGGCGATTGGACGATTGTCTGCTGTGATGGTGTCATCAATCCCGATGGACTTGGGCAGATGAGCGGCGGCACCATCAATGTCGATCCCCAGTCGGCACTTATCCTCCACAACTGATGGAGATTACCGGCAGCAAACCATCTGGATAAAGAAGATTTTGGTACTCTGCTGAAGCTTTCGGCGCAATTATGTTCGTAAAATTATTTATTTTACATAATTTTATTTGCATAATTGCACCGAAAGTATTATCTTTGCAGCGATAAAAATCTTAAAAAAGGAGGCAATGCCATGCAACTTAATCCATTTATCATTGCAGGAAAGATTCCATCTGAATACTTTTGTGATAGGGAAAACGAGTCTAAGCAACTGATTACAAACATCAATAATCAGACTAACACTGTGCTGATTTCCCCCCGGCGTGTCGGGAAGACTGGTCTTGTGAATTATTGTTTTGAGAAACCAGAAATTGCTGAAGAATACATTACCATTGCTATTGATATTCTCCACACCACCACATTGAAAGAGTTTATCCTCGAGTTGGGCAATGCTGTTTATCGCTCTGTGGCTAAGCGGAGCGACCGGATGATGAAACTTTTTGCGACTACATTGCGATCTCTTAGTGCGGCTTTTGGCTACGACCCGATTTTCAATACGCCCACATTCGATATAAAACTTGGCGACATCACTGCTCCTCAGTACACGTTGGAAGAGATATTTCGCTATATAGAGGGTGCGGAGAAGCGTTGTGTTATTGTTATTGACGAGTTCCAACAGATTACGAACTATCCGGAAAAGAATGTGGAAGCCTTGCTGCGGTCACACATCCAGCGAATGACTAATGCTAACTTCATCTTTGCCGGTAGCCAACGCCACATCATGGGAGAGATGTTCCAGTCGTCCAGTCGTCCATTTTATATGAGTACCACCTTGTTGTCGTTGGCTCCAATCCAGTTGGGAATATACTCAGATTTTGTGAAAAAGCACTTCGCTGCGAAAGGAAAAGATATTGATGCGATGGCGATTAGGAAAGTTTATGATATTTTCGATGGTGTGACCTTCTATCTTCAGCGCATCATGCACGATGCCTTTGCCGTTACGTCTGAGGGAGCAGTGTGCGGTCAAGATCAGGTGGACGATCTTATCAAACGATTGATAGACGAAAGCAGTTTGCGCCTTCGTGAGCAATTGGCCTTTATCTCCGAACAGCAGAAAGAACTGCTCTATGCCATCAGCAACGAGGGCGTGGCAGAGCGTATAACCTCATCTGATTTCATCAAGCGCCATCGTTTAAAATCAGCCAGTGCTGTGCAGTCGGCCATGAAAAAACTACTGGAGTACGACATCATCACAGAGCGGGAACGTCGTTATACCATTGCCGACCCTCTTCTACGCCTCTGGCTCAGAAGAGCAAAAGACTGAAACTTTTAGGGATAATAGAAGTTGTCTATTCTATTTTATTTTTATACTTTGTTCTAATATGCTATTCTTAATAATGGCGTTAGGGGCATATTGATTTGTGAGCGATTCTATAATAACTCTTTTAGATACAGGCAATTGCGGGCTTATTGCATAATTCCTTATATCGAACTCACGTTAGAGTAGTTTTATATCAGATATTCTCTCTAAGCTGCTTAGTTTCGTTTTCTATTCGCTTCCTGTTTTCATCCCGTTTTAGGGAGTCCCTTTTGGTAAAGATGCTGTCAAGGGTTTTTGCCATAGCATCATGTGCGTAGGCTATGAGTACACTGTCAGTTATGTGGTAAATGCGATGTTGCGGGTCTAAATGATATTTCCGGTTAATAATGATACTTTGCGTTTTGAACGTCCAGAAGTAGGTTTCATTATAACGTCCTAATCCCCCAGATTCGACAGGTTCTTTTTTATAATATCTGTCGTTGAATGTCTCTATGAAGAACTTACATAATCCCCATGATTCTGACAATATGCTGATTTTGGCAATACGTCCTTTTAGAACATCTACATGGATATTTGGAAATTCCGTACGTTTTTTCCCGTCCCCGTCCATATACGGGATGCTTACACAGCCTTGATATGTATACTCATCTATTGGGTATAGTTTGATACTATCGCCATATAATCCATTGCTATCTATAGATAGTGAGTCACCTACTTTCAATCCTTTGAACGACAACATGATGTCTGTGTTTCGGTAGCTGTCAACAACCAGTTGCAGACTATCTTTGTTCTCCGACCTTACAGAAGTGCCATTGGAGCCACAAGACGTAAGTGCTATAGCTATGGCGACAAAAACTGATGGTAAATATTTCATGATGATATTCTTCGTAGATGCTATTCTCTTCAGCTAAATAAGTGCTTAGAATCCTGTCCAGGTTTGGCGCCAGAGATGGCGGGCCATTTCGTCCCAGCGGTGGATGGTGGCACCGAAGAAGTCGGCGGTGTAGCCGTTGAGCAGGGTCTGGGCTTTCGCGGGATTGGTGTCGTGCTGTTTTTGCCATGCATTCTCGATGAATGGCAGCTCGCGCTGACCCTTTTCCATGAAGTAGTCGCGTGCGGGTTCCAGTGTCTTTCTGAAGCTGCCCCAGCGCACGGTGGCCAGTCTGTTGGCCTTGCGGTAGTGCCACAGGGCGGCATCGTCGCGGTCGGTATGCTGTCCGCAGACTTGCAGCATGCGGGGCAGTTCTGTCGTGCCGCTGAAGATGGGGAAGCGCGGACTTTGCCCTGAGTTGTCGAGTGCCACCCATGCCACACCGCCCACCTCGTCGGGCAGCCATGAGCGCAGTTGTATCACGGTGCTGTAGGCACACCAGGGCACGCTGACCGTTCGGATGTTTTTCATCACCGAGTCGCCTTTGGCGTAGTATATGCAAATCTCATCGGGCCGCATCCAGGGGTTGGCAACGGGCGAGACGATACTGTCGGGCTCATTCTCCGCCAGATTACCATCCTTGTCTTTCCGCTTCGGGTTGGGAATAAGAATCCGTCCGCTCAGGTTTTTACTGGTTCCCTCATAGTATGAAGAGAGCAGCTGTGCGACACGTGCCACGCTGACCAACGAGTCGGGCCTGATGCTCAGCGGCAGGTTCGTCACGGTGTCTGACAGACAGAGCGAAGGGGCAAGGGCATTCATGATGAAATGCTCGCGCACGCTGTAGTTCTTCTTCTCGTTCATGTAGTTGCCGCCGCTGAAGGTCTGCCAGAACGAGAACTCGCCCTTTCCGTCCCATAGTTTCAGCTTTCGCGCCACGTCGAACAGGTTGTCGGAGTACATGTAGTTCTGCTTGTCGGCTGTGTCGATGCGGTCGATGCGTGAGATGTTGGCCGACACGGCGATGTGGTCGTCGGGAATGCGCACGGCAGCCCATACGCCGCCCACCTTTTTAGCTCCCTCGCCGAAGATTTCGAATATCCACACCTCGTTTTTGTCGGCGATGGTCAGGCACTCGCCCGAGTCGCCGTAGCCATATCGCTTCACCAAGTCGCCCATCAGTTGGATGGCCTCGCGGGCGGTAGCGCAACGTTCGAGCGCAATGCGTTGCAGCTCCTCAATCATGAACATGCCGTCCTTGTTTTGCAGTTCTCTGCGGCCCGTGATGGTTGTCTCGCCCATGGCCAGCTGCTTCTCGTTGAGGCAGGGATAGGCCGTATCGAGGTAGCGGTAGGTGTGAGCAACCTGCGGGATGCTGCCCCGCCGGTGCATCTTTGTGCTGTCGCTGGCCGACTGCGTATGCATGCGCCCGTCGAAGATGCCGGTCTCGCTGCCTGCCTTATGGTTGCGGGCGGGCACCATCTGCATCCACGTACGATACCACGAGTCGCAGGTGTGCGACGTGATGACCGATCCATCAGCCGAGGCCAGCCGTCCCACCATGATGCTCGTGCACGAAAGCGGCGACATGTCCGACGCGCGGTCTTGTGCCCGGTTTGCTGTTGGGTGGCTCAGTGCCGTGAGCACGGCCAGAGCGGGGAGGAGCTGTCGCTTGTTCATTGTGTTTGCGGGATGGTTCTTTTTCAGTCGAAGTGGAAGTGGAATTCGAGCTTGTCGCCGTTTATGCTTTTGAACAATCCGTTGTAGGCCTGGAAATAATGCGACTCCTCGTCGTCAGGGTCGCCCGCCTCTTCGAAGATGCCGTCGAACTGTCCGATGTATTTGCCTTTTAGGAAGGCATTGATGATGCACTTTCCGGTTTTGGGGTTGTAGGAGACGAGCCGCAGCTGCCGTCGGGCACCGTATTCTTTTGCCTCGGCCATGTCGTAGGGGATATAGCTGCCGGTGGTGCCGTCCATGTCGAACATGAAGCCCGTTCCGCCGACATTGCCCCACATACCCATATAGACCTTTCTGGTTGCCGACTTTGGCGTGGAAGGTTCTTCGACGGCGGTGTCATACGCTTCGGTCGGGGCAGTGCCCTCCTCGGCAGACGTGCCGGTGCGGTTGGCATCGGAAAGAGCTTCTGAGACCGCTTTCTGCACTTTCTCTTCTATGAGTTTTTCCGTGTCGGCATTGCTGTCGCCGGCTTTCTTGTCCTGACAGGCTGTCAGCGCGGTCGCTATCAGCATAAGGGCTGAAAGGCGGAATACTTGTTTTACGATGATTCTTTTCATAATAACTCGGTTAAAGGTTTTCTCTGTGTTCACATGCAAAAGTAAGTCTTTTTTATGAAATGAGCAAATTTTTGGCAGTTACGTTTGCATATATCGGATGATTTGATTAGTTTTGCACAAATAAATCTAAACAACTATGAGAAAAAGTATATTTGTCATGGCACTGTTGCTCTGTAGTCTGAGCCTTAGTGCAGCGAAGAAAGCCCCGAAGCAGGGCATGGTGACACGCATCGACCCGACTGACTGGTACTGCGGGCTGAAGGATGCCTCGTTGCAGTTGATGGTCTATGGTCAGGGCATCCGCGACGCGGAGTTCTCAACCGACTATGCCGGTGTGCGTGTTGACTCGCTTGTGCGGCTCGACTCGCCCAACTATCTGCTTGTCTATCTCGATATGTCGGGTGCCCAACCGGGTGTGATGAACCTGCAGTTCACCCTGAACGGCAAGAAGCAAACCGTGAAATATATGCTGAAGGCCCGTGAGAAGCGTGGCGAGGAGCGCATGGGCTTCACCAATGCCGATGTGCTCTATATGCTCATGCCCGACCGCTTCGCCAACGGCGACACCGCCAACGACCAGATAGCCGGCATGAACGCCTACAAGTGCGACCGCACACAGCACTCGTTGCGTCATGGTGGCGACCTTGAGGGCATCCGTCAGCACCTCGACTATTTCAATGAGCTGGGTGTGACGGCACTTTGGTTCACACCTGTGCTGGAGAACAACTCGCCCGACAACCCCTTCGGCTATTCGACCTATCACGGCTATGCCACGACCGACTACTACCGTGTTGACCCGCGCTTCGGTACGAACGCGGAGTATCGTCGGCTGACCGATGAGGCACACGCCAAAGGACTGAAGGTGGTGATGGACATGATTTTCAACCATAGCGGCTTCGAGCATCCTTGGACTCACGACATGCCGTCGAAAGACTGGCTCAACCTGCCCGAATGGCTGGAGCAGACAACCGAAAAAGGCTCAAGCGACCCGCGAGGCACCGATTTCCTGCAGACCAGCTATAAGCTCACACCGGTAAAAGACCCCTACGCCTCGAAAATCGATTTGAAGGAAACGGTGGAGGGATGGTTCGTGCCCACCATGCCCGACCTCAACCAGAAGAATCCGCACGTCATCAAATACCTCATCCAGAACTCCGTGTGGTGGATTGAGACCATCGGCATCGACGGCATCCGCATGGACACCTACCCCTATGCCGACGCGGCGGCGATGGCAAAATGGATGAAGACCATCGACACGGAGTATCCCAATTTCAACGTCGTCGGTGAGACGTGGGTCACCGAGCCCGGCTACACCGCTGCCTGGCAGAAAGACTCAAAGGCAAGCGAGGAGAACAGTTATCTGAAGACCGTGATGGACTTTACCTTCTTCGACCGTTTGGACAAGGCCCGCTGGGAGGAGACCGACGGATGGTGGAACGGCTTTAACCGCATCTACAACGGACTGGTCTATGACTATCTCTACCCGACCCCGTCGTCGGTGATGGCGTTCATCGAGAACCACGACACCGACCGCTTCCTGAAGAACGGCTGCGACACGCTTGCGCTGAAGCAGGCTCTGGGGCTGCTGCTCACCATGAACCGCACGCCACAGCTCTACTACGGTACGGAGATTCTGATGAACGGCACGAAAGAAAAGACCGACGGCGACGTGCGCCGCGACTTCCCGGGCGGATTTCCGGGCGACACGGCCAACGGCTTTACCGTAGAGGGGCGCACCGCCGCACAGCAAGCCATGTTCACATGGCTCTCGCGCCTGCTCCACTGGCGGCTGGGCAACGAGGTCATCACCAGAGGCAAGCAGACACAGTTTATTCCCTATCAGGGAGTCTATGTGATTGCACGGCAGTATAAGGGTCGTACGGTAATGACCATACTTAACGGCACATCGAAGCCTGCCACGTTCTCGGCCAAGCGCTATGCCGAGATTATCGGCAGCCATGCCGAGGCCCACGATGTCATCACCGGCCGCACCGTGACCCTGAAGGGCGACTTCACTCTCACACCCCGCCAGACCCTCATCATCGAGTTCTAAACGCAACGGGTACCCTTCTAACTACTAAGTTCGTCATCCATTACCCCGGATACCAAAAAAGTATCTTTACATTTGTATCTGCGAATGAAAAGAAGAACATTGTTTATGTAGCCCTGTCGTGTGCCCTGTTGCTCACCCTCGCCGGGTGTAACGGTAAATCAGTCTCTCCCCCTCGGGGGAGCAGATGGGAGACAGTCCTGTCCCTTGCCGACAGCCTTATGCACACCCGCCCCGACAGCGCGCTGAAGCTGTTGCAGGCAATTCCCGGTACAGGAACTATTCCGACAAAGAGACATAGAAACATAGACACAATAATATAGGCACATGTTTTTCGCATCATCTTTTCCTTATTTAAAAGAATTGTTGTAATTTTGCAAGGCATTTCAAAATTTGCACATCGATAAAAAGATTAGTAATCATGGATAAGAAGATGAAGACCGCCACCCTCTGCGTGCAGGCAGGATGGGAGCCCAAGAATGGAGAATCGCGCGTGCTGCCCATCTACCAGAGCACCACGTTCAAGTATGATAACACTGAGGAGATGGCCGACCTCTTCGACTTGAAGAAGGAAGGCTATTTCTATACGCGGCTGCAAAACCCGACCAATGATGCCGTGGCCCGCAAGATTGCCGCGCTGGAGGTCGGGGTGGGGGCTATGCTCACATCGAGCGGACAGGCTGCCAACTTCTACGCCGTGTTCAATATCTGCGAGGCGGGCGACCATATCGTCACGTCGAACGAGATCTACGGCGGCACCTACAACCTCTTCGGCGTGACACTGAAGAAGCTCGGCATCGACTGCACGTTTGTCAGTCAGGAAGCCTCGGAGGAGGAAATCGACCGCGCGTTCCGGCCCAACACGAAGGCACTCTTCGGCGAAACCATCTCGAACCCGGGATGCCGTGTGCTCGACATCGAGAAGTTTGCCCGCATTGCCCATCGGCATGGTGTACCCCTGATTGTCGATAACACCTTCCCCACACCTGTCAACTGCCGGCCTTTCGAGTGGGGTGCCGACATTGTGACCCATAGCACCACGAAATACATGGACGGGCATGCCACGCAGGTCGGCGGCTGCGTGGTCGATAGCGGCAACTTCGACTGGGATGCCCATGCCGGGAAGTTCCCCGGACTGTGTACCCCCGACGCCTCCTATCACGGGCTGACCTACACCAAGGCCTTCGGCAAGATGGCCTACATGACCAAGCTCGTGGCCCAGCTCATGCGCGACCTCGGCTCTATCCCCTCGCCCCATAACGCCTTCCTGCTGAATCTCGGACTGGAAACGCTGCATCTGCGCATGGCGCGCCATTGTGAGAATGCGCAGCGCATTGCCGAGTTCCTGCGGCAGGACGAGCGCGTGGCGTGGGTGCGCTACAGCGGTCTGCCCGACGACGAGGGCCACGCACTGGCAGAAAAATATCTGCCTAACGGCTCGTGTGGTGTGATGGCCTTCGGCTTGAAAGGCGACCGCCAAACGGCTATCAAGTTCATGGACTCATTGAAACTTATCGCCATTGTTACCCACGTGGCCGATGCCCGCAGCTGTGTGCTCCATCCTGCCAGCCATACCCATCGACAGCTTTCCGACGAGCAGTTGCGCGAGGCAGGCATCGCACCCGATCTCATTCGCCTCTCTGTGGGTATCGAGGATGTCGAAGACCTGCTTGACGACATCCGTCAGGCTCTCGATGCAATCGGGAAAAGTATTTAGTATAATAGCATGAGTCCGGCAAAGGCGGCCCAGCAAATCATGCGGATGGGATTGATTTTCAGGTAGCGGGTGCCTACGAAAGTAGCCAAGAAGAGTGCGATGCTGATGCAGAACTGCCAGAGGTTCTCCTTCGGCGTGGAGAAGTTCTCGGGAGTCATCAGCAACAACGCGGCGGCGGCGAGCAGTCCGACGACGGCAGGGCGCAGACCCGTGAAAACGCTTTCTACTAAAGGAGTGTGCATGTATTTCATGAACATGCGGCTGATAAGAATCATCAGGATGAGCGTGGGCAGGATGAGCGCGAACGTGGCAGTGGCACTGCCGAGGATGGACATGGCATCGCTGAAGCCGGCATTGTGTACGGCGGTGTAGCCGCAATAAGTGGCAGAGTTGATGCCGATGGGTCCCGGGGTCATCTGCGACACGGCCACGATGTTGGTGAACTCGGCACTCGACAGCCACGCATGGTTCACGACCGTCTCCGTCTGTATGAGCGAGAGCATCCCGTAGCCACCGCCGAACCCGAACAGGCCGATGATGAAAAACGTATAGAAGAGTTCAAGAAAAATCATTTATTTCGTCTCCTCCTTTGCGGTTTGTTCTGTTTGTGAAGGGGTTTCTATGAATTGTCCATAGAGGTAGCCGCCGAGTCCGGCTGCGAGGATGATGTAGATGGGGTTCACGCCCATTAGCCAGATGAGCAGTGCCGAGGCGATGGGTATCCAGCAGTTTGCGAGTGTGATGTGGGCTTGCTTGGCCAGCGAGAAGGTGGGTACGGCGATGAGTGCGACAACGGCGGGACGGATGCCGCGAAACATGGCCTGCACCCATGCCACATGTTCTATCTGACGGAAGAACATGGCGATGAGCAGGATGATGATGAACGACGGCAGTGCCGTGCCGAGCGTGGTGAAGATGGCTCCGGGCACGCGCCGCAGCTTATAGCCGATATATGTGCTCATGTTCACGGCGAACACGCCGGGACAGCTTTGCGCCACGGCAATCAGGTCGAGAAACTCCTTCTTGTC
Organism: Prevotella sp.; assembly: GCA_017442765.1. The sequence goes on from JAFRZC010000102.1 coordinate 13,162, forward strand.
GAGCCATTTGTGCTTATCGACCACCTCGGCCTCAATCATCGGGATCATGGCATAGCCGCCACCCAAGGTGAACAGCCCGATCTTGAAAAAAGTCTTAAACAGCTCAAAGATCATCATAGCTCTTTTCTCTTATTCTCAGTGCACCACTTGCGGGCGTTGACGAAGGCTTCCATCCAGGGCGTGATCTCGTCGGCGAGGCGGTCGGCGGGATACCAGCCGCACTGCCAGGGGAAGATGGCGCGCTCGGGGTGAGGCATCATGGCAAGGTGGCGGCCGTCGGCGGAGCAGAGTCCCGCCACATTATAGTCGGAGCCGTTGGGATTGCCCGGATAGCTGGTGTAGTTGTATTTAGCCACGATGTGGTATTCGCTTTCGGGTGCGGGCAGCGAGAACTTTCCTTCGCCGTGGGCCACCCACACGCCGAGATTCCTGCCGCTCAGCGAGCTTAGCATCACACTGTTGTTCTCTGGAATCTGCACAGAGAGGAAGGCGCTCTCAAACTTCCGGCTGTCGTTGTGGAGCATCTTTGTCTGAGTTGGCGAGTTGACAAGTTGACGAGTTGACAAGTTGACAAGTTGACGAGTTGACGAGTTGTCGGTATCACTGCCCACCAGTCCCAGCTCCACCATCAGCTGGCAGCCGTTGCAGATGCCGAGTGAGAGGGTGTCCTTGCGGGCATAGAAGCGGTCGAGGGCATCCTTGGCCCTGGGATTGTAGAGGAACGCGCCTGCCCATCCCTTGGCTGAGCCAAGAACGTCGCTGTTGGAGAATCCGCCGCAGAAGACGATCATCTGTACCTCGTCGAGTGTCTCGCGGCCCGTGATGAGGTCGGTCATCATCACATCCTTCACGTTGAAGCCTGCCAGATAGAGCGCGTAGGCCATCTCGCGCTCGCCGTTGGTTCCCTTCTCGCGAATGATGGCGGCATTGGGAGCTGTGGGAGTTGTGGCAGAGCCACAACATACGGAACTGGAGTTGCGACCTGCGGGACGAGACCGGCGGGGGATGAGGCCGTATTGTGAGAGTCTGCCGGTGAAGTGCTTGGGGAAGGTAATGTCAACGGGTTGTTTCTTGTAGTTCTCGTTTCGGGCTTCGGCGCAGCCGTTCATGCTCTGCCGGCGGTCGAGCAGGTAGCTCTTGCGGTACCAGATGTCGCGCAGGGAGTTGATGTCGAACATTTGTTCGAAGTCGTTTTTCTTGATGATGAGGGCGCGCTCGGGAATGGTGAAGCCGATTTTGGCGAACCCCACGCCCAGGTCTTCGAGCAGTTCTTTCATGTCCCACTTGCGCTGGTCGCTGACCTGAATCACCACGCCGGGATTCTCGGCGAAGAGTATCTTCACGAGGTCGTCGCCCTGCAGGTCGTGCAGGTTGACGCGCAGTCCGCCCTCGGTGTTGGCGAAGGTCATCTCAAGCAGACAAGTGATGAGTCCGCCCGCCGAGATGTCGTGCCCGGCCATCACCCATCCGCGCCGGATGAGTTCCTGCACGGCATTGAAGCAGTCGGCGAAGTAGTCGGCATTGTTTACTGTCGGCACGTCGCTGCCCACACGTCCGAGGCTTTGCGCCAAGGCTGAGCCGCCCAGGCGGTGCTCACAGAATGAGAAGTCGATGTAGTAAAGCGAGGCGTGTTTGTCGTTGACCACGACGGGCGACACGGTCTTGCGCACGTCGCCGACCTCACCGCCTGCGCTGACGATGACGGTACCCGGCGCGATGACCTTCTGTCCGTCGGGATACTGCTGGGTCATGGAGAGCGAGTCCTTTCCCGTCGGCACATTGACGTGCAGGTTGCAACAGAAGTCGCTGAGTGCCTTCACGGCAGCATAGAGCCGTGCGTCCTCGCCTTTCTGTGAGCGGCAGGGCCACATCCAGTTGGCCGAGAGACTTACCGACTGGAGCCCCTGGGCGAGCGGTGCCCAGACGATGTTGGTGAGAGCCTCGGCCACGGAGAGCACGCTGCCAGCCTCGGGTGAGGCCAGTCCGGCCTGCGGGGCATGGCCGAGCGATGTGGCGATGCCTTTTCTGCCTCGGTAGTCGAGCGCTACTACGCCGCAGTCGCTCAAGGGGAGTTGCAGTTGCCCCTGGCACTGCTGGCGTGCAATCTTTCCGGTTACGGAGCGGTCAACCTTGTTGGTGAGCCAGTCTTTGCAGGCCACCGCCTCTAAAGAGAGCACGTCCCTGAGGAGGGTGGCGAGGTCGGAACCGGATATTTCGGCGTTTTCGGATTTTCCGGGATATTCGACCGGTGCATAGCTGTGGTTGACGGTCTCGTCGCGCATGATGGTCTTGGGTGAGTGCCCGAACATCTGTGCCACGTCGAGGTCGAAGGGTTTTGTGCCGTCGGCCTGCCGGAACGCGAAATGTGCGTCGCCGGTTGTCTCGCCGACCACGTAGAGCGGTGCGCGCTCGCGCTCGGCAATGGCTCTGACGTGGTCTAAGTGGTGTTCGTCGATGAGCAGTCCCATGCGTTCCTGGCTTTCGTTGGCAATAATCTCCTTGGCCGAGAGTGTCGTGTCGCCGATGGGCAGCTGGCTCATGTCTATTTCTCCGCCACACTCCTCGACGAGCTCCGACAGACAGTTGAGGTGTCCTGCCGAGCCATGGTCGTGGATGGAGACGACGGGATTGTCGTCGGACTCGACCAGCGCGCGTACGAGGTTGTAGGCGCGTTTCTGCATCTCGGGGTTGGCGCGTTGCACGGCGTTGAGCTCGATGCCGTTGGAGTAGCGGCCTGTATCGACCGATGAGACACTGCCTCCGCCGAGGCCGATGCGGTAGTTGTCGCCGCCCACCACGACAATCTTGTTGCCTGTCTGCGGCTCTTTCTTCAGTGCGTCGCGCCGCTTGCCGTAGCCTACGCCGCCAGCCAGCATGATGACCTTGTCGTAGGCGTAGAGGGGGGGAGTTGTGGCAGAGCCACAACATACGGAACCGGGGGCAGAGTCGCTACTTGCGGAGACGGGTGCTTCCTGATGCTCGAAGGTGAGCACGGAGCCGCAGATGAGCGGCTGGCCGAACTTGTTGCCGAAGTCGCTGGCACCGTTCGAGGCCTTGATGAGAATCTGCTCGGGTGTCTGGTAGAGCCATTTTCTCTCTTCGATGTTCTCAATATTCTCTCCTGTTCTTGGATAGGCGGTCATATAGACGGCTGTTCCGGCGATGGGCCACGAGCCTGTGCCGCCGCCCATGCGGTCGCGTATCTCGCCGCCCGTACCCGTCGCGGCACCGTTGAACGGCTCGACGGTAGTGGGGAAGTTATGCGTCTCGGCTTTCAGCGAGACGACGCTCTCAATGTCGGTCACCTCGAAGAAGTCGGGTTTCGAGGCGTCGCGTGGCGCAAACTGCTCTACAATCGGGCCGTGTGCGAAGGCCACATTGTCCTTATAAGCCGAGAGAATGCGGTTGGGGTTTTCCTGCGTGGTGCGCTTAATCATCGCGAAGAGGCTTTGTGGCTGTTCCTCGCCGTCGATGACGAAGGTGCCTCCGAATATTTTATGGCGGCAATGCTCCGAGTTGATCTGTGCGAAGCCGAAAATCTCCGAGTCGGTGAGCGGCCGGCCGTTTTGTCTCTCAATCTCGTGCAGGTAGGCTATTTCCTCTTTCGACAGTGCCAGTCCCTCCTGCTCGTTGTAGGCTTCGAGGTCATCGACATGCCTGACGGGTTCCGGCTGTCGGCTGACGGTGAAGACCTGCTGGTCGAGCCCGTTGTATTCGCGCTGGAGCATCGGGTCGAAGTCTTCGCTGAACGGCACGAACTCCTCTATGCGCCGAATGCCGCTGAGGCTCATGTTCTGGGTAATCTCAACGGCATTCGTGCTCCAGGGCGTAATCATCTCGCGGCGCGGACCCACGAAGTGGCCTTCCACGTGGTCGCTCTCCACGAGCATGGCGTCGCCGTAGAGCCATGCCAGTGCATCCACTTCCTGTTTGTTTGGCCGATGGTCGATCTCAGTCGCCACGATGGTCTCTTGCCGGGTCTTGAAAAACAGAATCATGCTTATCCTTATTATATTTATGTGTATCCTTGTTCAAATCCAACTGCAAAATTACGCAAAAACGAGGGAAAGGCCAAATAAATTTGAGTTTTTCCGAGTTGCATGGCTTCATTTTCCCGTTGACAAGGGGTTGCGATGTAAAAGAATAACTTTTACAAAGTAATATAATATATATTGCTCGGTAATATAATATATATTACTCAGTAAAATAATATATATTACCCGGTAATATAATATATATTACTTTATGAAACCTTAGCTTTCGCATCGTGAACGCTTGTTTTTCGTGTTCTGAAGGCTGGCCGAATGGGTTTATGCGTCGTTTTTACGGGGAAACTGCCCGTTCGGTCGTCTATATATATAATAAGGTAAAGAAAACTTAGACGTGCGATGATGAAACGATTAATATCTGTGCGGCTTTTGCCAGTGCTGTTTTTGCTGCTGCTGTGTGCGGGGCAGGCGCGCGGCGAGTATCAGTTCCGCCACTACGACCGCAACAACGGTCTCTCAGACAATACGGTGAACGCCATCGTGCAAGACGACATGGGCTTCATGTGGTTTGGCACGAAGTATGGCCTGAACCGCTTTGACGGCAGCGCGTTCAAGAACTATTACAAGCAGAAAGACGCTCACAGCCTGGGCAACGACTATGTGAACACGCTCCACGTTGACGGCCGTAAGGAGATGTGGGTGGGCACCAGCGCGGGAGTGTATATCTATTCCCCTGTCACCGACTCGTTTCGCCGGTTTAGCGCACGGACGCTCGAGGGCGACTCCGTCGCGGCTAACGTGCACCTGATAGTCGGCCACGGCTCCAAGATCTACATGGCCACCCAGGGGCAGGGCTTGTTCTGCTACGATGTGGAGAAAGACGAGCTGCGCCGCCACAGGTTTGAGGGGCTGCCCAACGTCACGAGTATCGCCTTCGACGGCGGCAACCGTATATGGCTTGGCTTCTACGGTCGCGGATTGTACTATAGCGACAATGCGCTGGCCACGATAAAACCCCTTCTCGACGGCGAGGGCAACGAGCTGCTCGGCGGGATGGCCGTCAACGGCATCGTGCCGACCGAGCAGAACCTGCTCTACGTCGGCACGGAGACGAACGGGCTGATTGAGGTGAATCTCGACAGTCGCACGTCGCGCGGCATCTTTGAAATCGCCGATGGTAACCGCTACGTGCACAGCGTGCTGCGTTGCGACAATACGATCTGGGCTGCCACAGAGGCCGGCATCTATGTCTATGAGCTGCTGACCCACGAGCTGCAGCACTATGGCTACGAGCCCACCAACCCGTTCTGCCTGTCGGATAATCCCACGCAGACCGTCTATCGCGACCGCAACGGCGGCATCTGGGCGGGAACCTACTTCGGCGGCATCAACTATGCCCCGCGGCGGGTGTTCGTCTTCGACGCCTATATCCCCCGCGTCGATGTGCCCAACTCACTGCATGGCCGCCGTGTGCGCGACATCGTGGAAGACAAGAACGGCATCATCTGGGTAGGCACCGAGGACGGCGGCCTCAACCGCTTCAACCCCAAGACCAAGACCTTCGAGCACATCGCCGCCAGTCAGGAGTTCCCCAATATCCACGGGCTGTGCTGCATCGGCGAGACTGTCTGGGTGGGCTCCTTCTCAAGCGGACTCCACGTCATCGACATCGCCACCGGCCGGCTGCTCAAATCCTACAGGGCAGGGATGCCCGGCACCTTTGCCAACGACAACATCTTTACCATACACCAGTTCCGCGACGGGCAGATCTACGTCGGAACCTTCAGCGGGCTCTACGCCTACGACGACAAGGCAGACGGTTTTGAGATTGTCAAGGGGCTGCCCGCCAATCTTGTTTACGACATGCTCGAAGACCGCAAGGGGCAGCAGTGGGTCGTCGTCTATGGGCTGGGAATCTACAAGCGCCAGCGCGGGTCGGCCGGCTGGGTACGCTATTCGTCGCGCGACGAGAAGCGGCACCTCTCGTCCGACAATATCGTCAGCATCATGGAAAGCACCGGCGGCGACATCTGGATTACGATGGAAGGCGGCGGCGTGAACCTCTACGACCCGAAGACCGACACCTTCGCCGAGATAGAGGTGCCCAGCTATCAGCCGCGGCGCGTCGTCTTCAGAATAGTCGAGGACGACAAGCAGCAGCTCTGGATGTCAACCAGCGACGGGCTGCTCTGCTACAACCCGCAGACAAAGGCATGCCGGGTCTATACAACCGCTAACGGACTGTTCGACAACAACTTTAACTACAGCTCGTCGCTCTATGCTTCCGACGGATACGTCTATATGGGAACGCTCGGTGGCCTCGTCTCCTTCAAGCCCGAGAGCGAGACTGCGAGAAGCGACAAACCGAAGATTGTGGCCACGGAGCTGCTCATCAACAATGCCGTCGTCGATAACTATACCCCCGGTACACCCCTTGCCGAGAGCATCACCTACACCCGTCGCATCAGCCTCAGCCACGACCAGAACACCTTCTCGCTGAAAGTCTCGGTGCTCAACTTCGACGAGTTTGCCTCAGGGCACATCGAGTACATGCTCGAGGGCTTCGACACCCGCTGGCTCGACCTGCACGACGACAACCACATCAAATACACCAACCTCCCCTCGGGCCATTACACCCTCCGCGTGCGGATGCAACCCGCCGACGCGACAAGTGCATCAGAATACCAACTGAGCATCATCGTCCGTCCGCCCCTCTATGCCACATGGTGGGCCTGGTCGCTCTACCTGCTCGTCATCGCCGCCATCGCCACCTTCATCTATCGCTGGCTCAACCAGAGAAGCCGTCTGAGAAGGAAGATAGCCATGGAGAAGTTCCAGCACGAGAAAGAACAGGAGCTCTATCAGAGTAAAATCAACTTCTTCACCAACGTGGCCCACGAGATACGCACGCCGCTCTCGCTCATCAAGGGTCCCCTCGAGACCATCCTGCGCAAACCGCACGACGAGGAGGAGAAAGAAGACCTCAGCATCATGGACCAGAACGTCTCGCGACTGCTCGAGCTCACCAACCAGCTGCTCGACTTCAGGCGCACGGAGCAAAGCGGACTCAAGCTCAACTTCGAGCGCAGCAACATCGGCAAGCTCACCGAGAGTGTCTATGTGCGCTTCACCACCCTTATGAAGAACCGCGGCATAGAAGGACAGCTCATGCTGCCCGAGCAACCCCTCTATGGCTATGTCGATAAGGAGGCCTACAGGAAAATCATCAGCAACCTCATCAACAATGCCGTGAAATACTGCGAGAAGTACGTGAGGGTAACGCTCTCCGGCAATGAGGAGAACATCGTCGTTGTCTGCGAGAACGACGGCCCCGTCATCCCGCAGGAGCTGCGCGACAAAATCTTTACACCCTTCTTCCGTGCCGACTCAGCCGTCAACACCGCCACTCCCGGCAGCGGCATCGGCCTTGCGCTCGCCCACACCCTTGCCGAGCTCCACACGGGAACGCTCTCGATAGACGACTCCATGCAGCTCAACATCTTCCGGCTCACCCTGCCGCTCCATCAGACATCCATATTGCCCGACGCGGAAACACCTTCCTTCCCCTTGGAGGAGCAGGGGGAAGTCTCTCCCCTGGAGGAAGCCGGAGAACAAAAAGAAGAGCGCGAGACCGTGCTCATCGTGGAGGACAACCAGCAGATGCTGCACTACCAGCGTCGTGTGCTACAGACTTCCTACCACGTGCTGATGGCCACCGACGGCCAGCAGGCTCTCGAAGTGCTCGCCAAGAACGATGTCGATATCATCATCTCTGATGCCATGATGGAACCAATGGGCGGATTTGAACTTTGTCGGCAGCTCAAGCACGATGTTAATTACAGCCACATTCCCTTTATCCTGCTCACTGCGCTCACCCTCGACTCAGCGAAAGTAGAAGGAATGGAGAGCGGTGCCGACTCCTACATCGAGAAACCTTTCTCTGTGGAATATCTCGTTAGTGTCATGCAAAACCTGTTGCGTCAGCGTGAAGGAATGCGTCAGGCATACGCCTCCTCGCCCTTCGCCCAGCTCGATGCCACTGCCGTCAGCCATGCCGACGAGGAATTTGTACAACGGCTGCAGAAGGTTGTCAGCGAGAACCTCAGCGACAGCGATTTCGACATTGCCAGCCTCTCCGAGCAGATGTTCATGAGCCGCACCAACCTCAACCGAAAGATAAAGGGCATCTACAACCTCACCCCCAACAACTACATCAAGCTCGAGCGGCTCAAGCGCGCGGCGCAGATGCTCAAGACCAATCAATATAAAATCAACGAAGTAAGCTACATGGTCGGGTTCACCTCACCGTCGTACTTCACGCAGTGCTTCTACAAGCAATTCGGGCTGTTGCCTAAAGACTTTATTGATAATTCCACCAACCAAACAACCAAACAACAATGAAAAAAAATCCCTCATCCCTCATCCCTCATCTCTCATCCCTTCTTGCGCTCATCCTTCATCTCTCATCTCTCACCCCCCTGAGTGCCCAGCAAGCCTATTTTGCCGACGGTTATCACGGGGGAGTCTATGGGCATTATCCCCTGGAATGGTACACCCAGTTCTTGGTTGACCAGCTGGAGCAACATCCCCAGTGGCGCATCGGCCTTGAGATAGAGCCTGAGACCTGGGACTCGGTTCGCGTCCGCACACCGGAAGCCTATCAGCGGTTCCGCCACATGGTGGAAACGAGCGGGCGCATAGAGATTACCAATCCATCCTATGCGCAGTCATACCTTTACCCCATAGCAGGCGAGAGCATCATCCGGCAGTTCCAATATGGAATGCGCAAGCTGCGTGAGCATTTCCCCACCACACCCTTCGCCACGTATAGCTGTGAGGAGCCCTGCTTCACCAGTCAGTTGCCGCAGATCCTGTCTCAACTTGGCTTTCGCCATGCAGTGTTGAAGTGTCCTGACACCTGTTGGGGAGGCTATACCGAGCCGTTCGGCGGTGAGCTGGTCAACTGGATAGGTCCCGACGGTACTTCCATGCTGTCAGTGCCCCGCTACGCCTGTGAGGCATTGCAGGAGAACACGGTGTGGCAGACCATCGCATGGAAAAACACGCCGCAATTCTTGCAAGCCTGCCGACAGGCCGGTATCCGAAATCCTGTAGGCATGTGCTATCAGGATGCGGGGTGGAAGTACGGCCCCTGGCTCGGTCGGCGCGATCCGTCTGAGTATATTCTTTGGACAGACTATATCGAGCGAATAGCCGACAAAGCCTCAGCCACCGACTACCACATGACTCAGGAAGGCGTGCAAGTGGCACTCGTGTGGGGCTCACAGGTCATGCAGCGGATAGGTCAGCAGGTACGTCGGGCTGAGAACAGACTGCTCGATGCCGAGCGCATAGCCGCAATGGCCAATATCAAGACAGGGTTCCGTCCCGATCAGGCTTTGCTTGATGAGGCATGGCGGCAACTGATGCTCGCTCAGCACCACGACTCATGGATAGTTCCCTATAACCGGTTGAACAAGCGAGGTACATGGGCTGACAACATCGCCCTTTGGACAGCTGAGGCTTGCCGGTTGGCCGATGCCAGTATCCAGCAGTCTACCGACAGCCCCTCTCCAAAGGGAGAGGGGAGTGGTTACTCCCCAATTGGGGAACATTATACTCCCCTCTCCCTTTGGAGAGGGGTTGGGGGTGAGGCTGTTTTTCTTAACACAACTGGCAAACAGCGGCATGAGGTGGTCAGCCTCACCGATGAGCAGGGACAGGAGACGGATGTCTTGGTTGATGTTCCTGCATTCGGTTACGCTCATATTGAGCCTACTCCCGCCCCCTCGTCAAACGCTGTCTCCCTTGCCGATGCCCGTTGCGTCGTTGACAACGGTACCTATCGGATGGAGTTCGACTTGAGTCGTGGCGGAGTAATAACCAGCTTGTTCGATAAGCAGAGCCGCCGTGAGACCATTAACAGAAAAGATGAGTTTGGCTTTGGTGAGTTGCGCGGCTATTTTGAGCGCGACGGGCGTTACCGCTCCTCCACAGAGACCAAGGCTATGGCGACGGTCGTGAAAGATAATGATCTTATACAGCGCGTGCAAATAAACGGTCAGATTGCCGGTGTTCCGTTCAGTCAGACCTATACGCTGAAAAAGGGAACTCCCTTGATAGATGTAGAATTGACCATCAACTGGACTGCCCTGCCAGATGAACACCTTGAGCATCTGAAGATAGGCGACCATAAGCGTCGGACAAAAGAAGACAAGACAGCACCTTTTTATAACACGAGGAAAATGCTCAATGTCTATTTCCCAGTGACACTCAGACAGCCGAAACTTTGGAAGAACGCCCCCTTCGATGTGTGTGAGAGCCGGTTGGACAGCACATTCTTCGACCGTTGGACCGACATCCAGCACAATATCATCCATTCGTGGGTCGATCTTTACGACAAAAAGGTTGGTCGTGGACTGGCATTGTTTAGTAATCATACCACGTCCTACTCCTTTGCTCCAAACCATCCGCTTGCGCTTACCGTGCAATATGCCGGACAGGGTCTTTGGGGGAGGAATCATAAGATAACCGAAGACACCCATATCCGCTATGCCCTTCTTCCTCATCAAGGCCGATGGGATGAGGCCGGTGTGTCCGACAGGAATGAGGAGTGGAACCATCCGCTCATTCTCTGCAGCCTCACCCCCAGCCCCTCTCGCAAGGAGAGGGGAGTGTATAGTTCTCCTACTGGAGGTGAGGCAGGGAAGGCTTCGCTCCTCTCGCTCGACGGCACAGGCTATCAGCTCAGTGCGATGCAAGTGGATGAAGATGGCAATCTGCTGATGCGTCTCTTCAATGCCGATGGCGACGGCAGCCCCCATCACATTAAGCTCGGTTTTCCTGTCTCATCGGTCGAGGAGGTCGATTTGCAGGGAAATATCGTTGGGCAGCTCCGAATGGAGAATCAATTGTTGCAAGTGCAGATGCCCCGTTTTGGAATCAGAACATACAAAATAAAGAAAAAATAGAATGAAAAAGACCTTTTTATTATTAATGGCTTTAGGCTGTGGCGGTATGATGTGGGCACAACCGTCGCCAGCCTCTTACGTGAATCCCTTTATCGGTGCCTCGACCAATGTCGATGCCGCAGGTGCTTATCATGGTCTTGGCAAGACCTTCCCCGGTGCGGCGACTCCCTTCGGAATGGTTCAGGTGAGTCCGCAGACTATCACAGGCGGCGACAACGGCTCGGGCTACAGCAGCGAGCACAAAACCATCGAAGGCTTCTCAATGACACAGATGAGCGGGGTAGGGTGGAATGGCGACCTCGGCAACTTTCTTGTGATGCCTACCACAGGCCGGATGTTTACCTCCTCAGGAAAAGACGGGGGGATTAAGGGCTGGCGTTCGCATTACGATAAGACCTCGGAAACAGCCCGCGCCGGCTATTATTCCGTCCAGCTCACCGATTACAATATCAAGGTGGAAACCTCTGCCACAACGCATTGTGGTATTCTGCGTATGACGTTTCCACAGAACGACCAGTCGCGCATACAGATTGATTTGGCGCGTCGTGTGGGTGGAACGGCAGAGGAGCAGCAGGTCAGCGTAACCGACGACCACAGCATAGAAGGCTGGATGCGCTGCACTCCTGACGGTGGCGGTTGGGGCGATGGTGAGGGGCATGCCCTCTACACGGTGTATTTCCATGCCGAGTTCTCGCGTCCCTTCTCCGATTATGGCTTTTGGCAGGCGGAGATTCCAGAGGGACAGAGCCGTCACAACGATGACGTGGCGGGCGAGACCTACCAGCGCATATTGGCCAGTGCGAAGGTCGTTCGTGGTGGGCAGTCGTTGCAAGGTAAGAGCATCGGTTTCTTCACCGAGTTCCCGACAGAGCCGGGCGAGCAAGTGGAGATGAAGGTCGGCATTTCGTTTGTCGATCTCGACGGTGCCCGGAGGAATTTTGAGAAGGAGGTCGCGGGAAAAACGTTTGAGCAGGTACGCCGCGAGGCTCGTGAGCAATGGAACCGTGAGCTGGGCAGGATTGAGATAGAGGGAGGTACCGACACGGAGCGGACGATATTCTATACGGCACTCTATCATACAATGATAGACCCGCGTATCTATACCGATGTCGATGGGCGTTATGTGGGTGGTGACTATCAGATACATCAGAGTGACGGCACCTTCCAGAAACGTACCATCTTCAGCGGATGGGATGTCTTCCGTTCGCAGTTCCCCTTGCAGACGATTATCAATCCCGAGCTGGTCAACGACATGCTTGGCTCGCTCATCTCGATGGCCGAGCAGAGCGGTCGCGAGTATTATGAGCGTTGGGAGTTCCTCAACAGTTATAGTGGCTGCATGCTTGGCAATCCCGCTATCTCTGTGCTTGCCGACGCCTATGCGAAGGGCATACGGGGCTATGACGTTGAGCAGGCTTATCAGTATGCAAAAAATTCTTCTGCGAAGTTCGGCAACGACCGTCTCGGCTATACGCCTGGCACGCTCGGCCTGTCGCACACCTTGGAGTATGCCTATACCGATTGGTGCGTGGCGCAGCTGGCCAAGGCTCTCGGGAAGAAGGCCGACGAAAAAGATTTTCTGAAGAAAAGCGAGGCTTGGCGGCTGATGTTTGACAAGCAGAAGGGCTGGTTCCGTCCGCGTAATGAAGACGGCTCATGGGTGGAATGGCCCGAGCAGGGTCGCTTGCAGGAGTGGTATGGTGCGATGGAGAGCAATGCCCTGCAGCAGGGTTGGTTCGTGCCCCACGATGTGAAAGGCATGGTCAGGCTGATGGGTGGCCGCGACAAGGTGCTGAAGGATTTGCAGTGGATGTTCGAGCAGACCCCACAGGACATGTTCTGGAACGTCTATTACAATCATGCCAACGAGCCCGTTCACTTTGTGCCCTACTTGTTCAATCAGCTCGACGCGCCGTGGCTGACACAATACTGGACACGCTATATCTGCCGTCATGCCTACAAGAACGATGTCGAGGGACTTTGCGGCAACGAGGACGTGGGACAGATGTCGGCGTGGTATGTGCTCTCGGCCTCGGGCATTCATCAGGCTTGTCCGGGCAATATGCGTGTGGAGATTACCTCGCCCGTATTCTCCAAGATACGGTTCCGTCAGCCCAACGGAAAAATCTTCACCGTCGTTGCGCACGACAACTCGCTTGAGAATGTTTATATACAGCGTCTTGTGCTGAATGGCAAGCCCCTGAAGGCATGTCATATCGATTTCAGCGAAATTGTCGCAGGCGGCACATTGGAACTATGGATGGGAGATAAGCCAAATCATCAATTGAAATAAAATACGAATAATAAATATGAGAAAAAGTGTATTAGTTATTGTAGGCTGTTTGTTGACAAGCCTGACGATGCAGGCACAGCAGAAGGTTGTCTCGCTGAATAGCGGTGACGGACAAGTAGTGTGGTCGGTTGCTCCGCAGGACGGGGTGGCGGCCTCGGGTAAGGAAGTTTCAACTGCCGGTTTCGCGCTTACTGACGGCGTGGAGGGCATTGTCCCCGGTGTGGTATTTGCCTCTTATGTGGCGGCAGGGCGTGAGGAGAATCCTGACATTGCCGACAATATTTACCGTGTGGACGAGACGAAGTACAGTAAGCCTTATTGGTATCGTACCGAGTTTGAGATACCCGAAGGGGAGCAGGAGGGCGTTCACTACTGGCTGTGCTTCGACAACACGAACCGCTATGCCGATTTCTGGTTCAACGGCCATAAGGTCTCGGGCACGGAAGAATCGACCAAGGACGTGAGCGGCCACATGCTGCGCTCGCGCTTCGACGTGACTGAGCTTGTCAATCGCTCGGGAAAGAATGCCGTTGCCGTGCTCATCTACGATACCGACCAGAAGAAGACGCGCAAGGGCGAAGGCCCTTACGGCGTGGCGTGCAGCCCGAGCTATCTGGCGGGTGCCGGCTGGGATTGGATGCCCTATGTGCCGGGTCGTCTGGCCGGCATCACGGGCAACTGCTATGTGATGAAGAGCGGTGCGGCCGTGATGGAGGATCCCTGGGTACGTTCTTATCTTCCGTCGCTCGACAGGGCTGAGCTGAACTTCTCTACCGACGTGCGCAACGTTTCCGGTGAGGATAAGACGTTTACCGTTCGCGGCAAGATTCTGCCCGAGGGCATCGCGTTTGAGAAGCAAGTCCGTGTGCGTGCCGGTGAGAAGCGTAATGTTCAGGTGAGCCGTTCCGATGTGGCGGCGTTGGTTGTGGACCATCCGCGTCTGTGGTGGCCTAACGGCTACGGCAAGCCCGAGCTCTATACCTGCGAGGTGGAGTGTCTTGATGGAGGGACGGTTACGGACCGTCGCTCGTTCCGTTTCGGCATCAAGAAATATGAGTACCGCATAGAGAAGAATGTCGTTGATTTTCCCGTGCTCAATATCTACTGCAATGGTCAGCGCATCTTCATCAAGGGTGGCAATTGGGGTATGAGCGAGTATTTGCTGCGCATGCACGGCAAGCAGTATGAGCTGCCTATCCGCCTGCACAAGGAGATGAACTACAACATGATACGTCTGTGGACGGGTTGCGTCACCGACGATGAGTTCTACGACTATTGCGACGAATATGGTATTATGGTATGGAACGACTTTTGGCTCTATGTGGCCTACAACGATGTCGTTGAGCACGACGCGTTCAAGATAAATGCCCGCGACAAGGTGCGCCGTCTGCGCAACCATCCGTCTATTGCCGCATGGTGCGGAGCCAACGAGACCCATCCCGTCGCCGACATCGATCAGGCATTGCGACTTATCGTGATGGAGGAGGACGCTGGCGACCGTCTCTATACCTCGTGCTCCAATCAGGACGCGAAGTCGGGCTCAGGCTGGTGGAAGGATATGCCGCCACGCCATCATTTTGAGACCTCGGCGTCGAACCTCGCCTTCAACAAGCCCTCCTATCCCTACGGCATCGACCACGGCTACGGCTTCCGCTCGGAGATTGGCATGGCCACGTTCCCCACGTTCGAGTCGGTGCGCGAGTTCATTCCCGAGAAAGACTGGTGGCCGTTGCCTACCGATGACCAGCTTGGGCACGACGACGAGACCGTATGGAACAAACACTTCTTCGGGAAGGAGGCGTGGAACGGCGGCCCCATCGACTACAAGAAGTCGGTCAACGACCGCTACGGCGAGTCTAAGTCGCTCGAGGAGTTCTGCGAGAAGGCTCAGCTCATCAATCTTGAGGACATGAAGGGCATGTACGAGGCTTGGAACGACAAGATGTGGAATGATGCCTCGGCCCTGCTCATCTGGATGAGTCATCCCGCCTATCCCTCGTTTGTCTGGCAGACCTACGACTACTACTACGACCCGACGGGCTGCTACTGGGGCGCGCGTCAGGCTTGCGAGCCGCAGCATGTGCAGTGGAATTGTCTGACCAACAGTGTGAAAGTCATCAATGCCACCGCCCGTCCGCTCGAGAACGTCAGTGTCACCGCCCACGTCTATAACATCGATGGCAAGGAGCTTTACAGCACCTCCACGGACAAACCGCTCAGCGTTACGGCATCCAACATCCGTGAGGCATTTGTGATACCCTTCAGCCAGATTGCCGACAGCACCCCCATTCAGTTTATCCGTCTTGAGCTGAAAGATGCCGGCGGCAAGCTGCTTTCTGAGAATTTCTATTGGCGTAATGCCGAGAAAGACCTCGACTACCGCCAGCTGCTCACCCTGCCCGAGGCACGGCTGAAAGCCACATGCTCGAAGGCCGGCAACAAGTGGGAAGTCACGCTGGTCAATCCCGCCAAGACCGTCAGCTTTGCCAACCGTCTGCGCCTTGTCGACAATAAGACCGGTAAGCGCATCCTGCCCGCCATCATGAGCGACGGCTACAT
>JAFRZC010000103.1 GCA_017442765.1 Prevotella sp.
GACGAGCTCGCTCGTATGCCGAGGCGAGAAAACGGCCTGATGAAATCGAACGTTTTCGATAAGCCGAGAGCAGACGAGCTCGCTCGTATGCCGAGGCGAGAAAACGTGGGTGCGAAGAAACCAACTTTTTTCCAGATTACAACAACTGTAGCCCGTACGGTAAGGCCAATCGCCATGGCCAACATAACAAGAAAAGTTCATCATAGTTCATTGATATATAACCGAAGAGCGTTCCCGAACAAAAAAATCAACACAACAACGCACATTATCCATAAAAAAAGTTTATTTTTGCACATATTTCATATTATTTTTGCGGCAAAACACACATAATTCATACATAATGATAGAAAGAGACATTCTGGAAAGGCTTGTCAAATGGAAAACAAAAAGCGACCGCAAACCATTGCTGGTATTCGGAGCCAGACAGGTCGGCAAGACATGGGTGCTGAAAGCATTCGGGGAAAAAGAATTTGAACACTGCGCATACTTCAGTTTCGATGAGAACAAGGACATCGGGGAATTGTTCCTACGGACAAAAGACCCCAAACGGATTGTGGAGCAACTGTCGTTTTTGACCGATGTACCCATCAGTCCTCATAGTACACTCATAATATTCGACGAGATCCAAGAGTGTCCGCAGGCAATAGAGTCACTAAAATACTTCTGCGAGAAAACACCGGAATATGCCGTAGCATGCGCAGGCTCGCTGCTAGGCTTGATGTTGAGTCACGAGGGCTTTTCATTTCCAGTCGGCAAGGTTGACCACATCAACATGTACCCGGTATCATTTTCGGAATTTCTTAAGACACGTAACCGGCAGTTGTTCGACTATTACGCATCGATTGAAGACTTCGACCCGATACCCGAAATCTTCTTCAACCTGCTCTCCGAAGCGTTTTCGGCATACAGGGTCTGCGGCGGCATGCCCGAAGCAGCAATGGCAATGATAGAAGGGAATGTCGGCACTGTTGACGAGAAGCTATCCAATATATTGAAGGACTATGCACTGGATTTCATAAAACACACGACCCCAATCTTCGCCAACAGAATCAGCCACATTTGGCAATCGATACCGTCCCAACTATCCAAAGAGAACCGCAAGTTCATCTATCAGACAGTACGGCCTGGAGCGCGAGCGAGGGAATATGAGGATGCCCTGATATGGCTGGAGAACGCGGGGCTGATACACCGTGTCAGCCTATGCAGAGAGCCCAGTCTTCCCCTCAAGTCATACGAAGACCTGAACATATTCAAAATCTATGGGAACGACATCGGACTGCTGAGGGTGCAGGCGAATTTACCTCCCGGTATCTTCCATAGGTCCGACAACAACTACAAAGAATTCAAGGGAGCCCTGGCAGAGAACTACATCCTGCAAAGCCTGCTGTATCAATACGGGCAAGGACTTTGCTATTGGTCATCCGGCAATCAAGCCGAGGTGGATTTCCTTTTACAGACAGGCACCTCCGTCATCCCGATAGAAGTGAAGTCGGGCACAAGCATACGAGGGAAGAGCCTCATAGAATATGGGAAAAAATACTCCCCCAAACTGCGTCTGCGTTATTCCATGCAGAATCTAAAGTACGACGGCAACCTGTTGAACATGCCCCTTTTCTTGGCAGACCGGACATCGGAACTGATAGACAAACTACCGTCTTTCCATTCCGACCTGCAACAACGACAATAAAAGCAGGGATTCAACGTTCCTCGAGTATGAGAAAGCTGTTTGCATTATTGAAGTACCTCTTCATTCCGCAGTGGTGCCTGAAGGACCGGCGGCGGAAGCGGCGAGATATTCCTCATGGAGGTGGAAATACCTCCGCATGAAGAGGATGTAGGCCACGCCGAGGGCCGCGCACACCGCAGCCAGGTAGAGCCAATGGGCCGTGGCGGTACGGGGCAGGGCCAGCATCCCGGCCGCGACGAGGAGCTGCAAGAAGGCATAGATGAGCGACACCACGACATGCGACATCCGCAGCTCGTTGGCCATCAGCTGGTAGGCATGCTTGCGGTGGGCCTCGCCGAGGTTCTCGTGCAGGAGGATGCGGTGCACGATGGTCAGCACCGAATCGACACCATAGACGGCCAAAAACACTATATAGGTGAAGTCGCCCGTCCGGAGAATCAGCCGGCCGAGCAGGTAGACGACGATGAACGCCACCCCCACCGAGCCCACATCGCCGGCGAAGCAGCGTGCCTTGCCTTTGGGGCGGAAGTTGAAGAAGCAGAACACCAGGTCGGCGAGGATGGTGACGACAATGAGACTCTGGTCGGTGAAGTGCATTCCGTCATTAAGCCATGCCAACGGAAGCAGTACGGCCAGCGAGTAGCCGCCCGTGATGCCGTTGATGCCGTCCATGAAGTTGAAGGCGTTGGTGATGCCCACACAGAGGATGAGGCCGAGGACGACGACCCACCACGACTGCCAGTTGAGGATGCCCCAGCCGTAGAAGAGCAGGGCCATGGCTGAGAACTGCGCCACGAGGCGGACGCTGTCGGGAAGCGAGCGGATGTCGTCGGCGAAGCTCACTCCGGCCACCAGCGTGAGCCCCACGAGGAAAGGCCACTGCTGCAGTCCGAAGAAGGCGGCATAGAGCCATGCGGCGAGCAGGAAGACGATGCCGCCGCCACGCAGGACAGCCTTGGAGTGGGAGCTGCGGGCGTTGGGGCGGTCGACGATGCCGAAGTGGGCGGCGATGCGGTAAGCCCGGGAGATTCGATCGCGGCCGCATCGATGAATCCGGGAGCGCCTTCAATTTCTCCGATCACGAAATCGCCTCTGTCGCCGTGGGGGCGAAGACCGGCAAAGGAAGTGATCACTTCATTCATCGGAAGGTTCTTTACTGCGGAAGCGCCCGGCGTGTTGACTTTTGCAAGCCCTTCTGCAGTGGTAAAGATCCCTTCCTTGTCATCAAGATCCGTTGCCGTCGGGCCGACAAGCAGATTGC
>JAFRZC010000104.1 GCA_017442765.1 Prevotella sp.
GTGAAGGTCATGCGTGAGCCGGTGCCATAGGGGTAGTAGCGTTCGCAGATGCCCGCTTTGCCAAAGTCGTAGCCGTTCTCCTTTCGCTTCATCACGGTGTGCTCGGTCAGTCCGCTGTAGCGTGCGCTGATGGTCAGGCGCATGGAGTTGATGATGTTTCCCGCGTCGATCCATCCCGGGCCATAGCCGCCGTAGCGCGTCTGGAGCATCTCGCGCAGGTCGGCGGTGAGGATGTCGCCCTCGATGAACGAGTCGCCGTAGTAGGCAATGCGCACGGGTCGTCCCGGCAACTCTTTCTTGCAGAGCAGGCGCGACAGCTGGGTATAGAAATGGCTCATGCCGCCGGGTTGTCCGCCGGAGTAGTCCGTGATTCTCACCACATTGTTCGGCCATGTCTCCTTGAATGTCACCTGCTTGCCGTCGATGGTGTCAGCCTGTACCAACAGGGGCTGTTGCTTGGGTTTGGGGATGACGTCGATCTGCTGCCGGTCGTCCTTGCCCTGTGTGAGGTCGCTGAGGATGCTCACCGGCCGCAGCTGTATGCCGCCAATGGTCAGTGTGGGCAGCTGGTGCATGAAGAGCAGCACGGCTACGGTCAGTCCTATGGTGATGAATGTGCGGTAGGTTTGTTTCAAGATATCTTTTTGGTCTTAATGCATTAAACGATAATTTCTCCTGAGCCGTAGCAGCGGTGGTGACGCTTGTCATAGACGACGCAGAACTGTCCGGGTGCCACGCCCTGTATGGGAGCTTCGGAGTGTATGACATAGCAGCCGTCGGCAGTTTTTTCTGCTTTGGCGCGGTGGTGTTCGGGTGTATGCCTGATCTTGAAGGTGATGTGTTCGGGCAGCTCGCCGACGGTGAGGAAGTGGAAATCGCCGATGGCGAACTTACTCTTGTAGGCTTTCTCCGGCTCGTAGCCACGTGTAACGTAGAGAGTATTGCTCTCCATGTCCTTACGGATGACAAACCAAGGTCCGCCCCCCAGTCCGAGCCCTTTGCGCTGGCCAATGGTGTGGAACCACAGACCGCGATGCTCACCCAGTTTCTTGCCTGTCTCCAACTCCACGATGTCGCCCGGCCGTTCGCCCAGATAGCGTCGGACATAGTCGTTGTAGTTAATCTTTCCGAGGAAGCAGATGCCCTGCGAGTCTTTGCGGTGGGCATTCACGAGGTGCTCGCGCTCGGCTGTCTCGCGCAGCTCGGTCTTTGTCATGTGTCCGATAGGAAAGACAGCCTTTGCCAGCTGCCAGTCGTAGATCTGTGCGAGGAAGTCGGTCTGGTCTTTCACGGGGTCGGGGCTTGTCGTGAGCCATTTCCGCCCGTCAATCCACTCCGTCTGTGCGTAGTGGCCAGTGGCGATGAGGTCGTAGTCGTGGCCGCGCTTCTCGTGAAAAGCCCCGAACTTGACAAGGCGGTTGCACATCACGTCGGGGTTGGGCGTGCGTCCGGCCTTCACACTCTCCATGGTGTAGCGTGTCACGCGCTCCCAGTACTCACGATGACAATCGACCACCTCTAACCGACAGCCATACTTTCGTGAGACAGCCGTGGCCATCTCCAGGTCCTCCTCGGCAGCGCAGTCCCACTGGTCGCCCTCCTGCTCCTCGGGCGCGATGCGGATATAGAAGCAGTCGGGCTGATAGCCCTGCCGCACGAGTTCGTGCAGGGCCACCGCGCTATCGACACCGCCCGAGAGCAGCAGCGCAATGCGCTTGCCTGAGAGTTCTTCGCCGTTCATCGGTACAAAAACATTTAAAATTTTCGGCAAAGGTACAACTAAAAGAGCATACCACAAAACAAAAACCGAAATAAATATAAATTAACAATTCCCCGTTTCGTTTTAACATGAATACTGGCGATTTCTGAGCGAAAAATTCTGTGGCCGTAAATTCTTCAACCATGCGTGTGCAGCTGGCGAGGCCAGTAAATAGAGGTGAGAAGTGAGGGGTTAGAGGCGAGTGTGCAACTTTCCGTTTTGCGAAACATATAGCTCTCAGCTCCGAGACATATATGTTTCACCTTGCGAAAGACCGTCTTTCGCACTCCGAAAGACCATGTTTTAGGATGCGAAACATATATGTTTCGCAGAAAAAGGGGAGTGAAAGGAGAGTGAAGGAGAAGTGAAAGGGTGAGAAAAGGGCGGTTTCGCGCTCCAGAATGAAGGTAAAAGCCGACAGAATGCGTTAACATTTCGGCCTGCGGATTAACATCAATTAACACGATTTGTTTCCTAAAGCGGCATAAGGTTCAGAATTTTGTACTACCTTTGCAGTCGGATTACAAGAATACAGACAATGAGCAGACTGATTAAGCCTACGGAATACAAGGCCTTGCTCGACCGGCATCAGACCGAGCAGGGCATCAAGCTGATTAAGGAGTTCTTCCAGCAGAATCTTTCTACGGAGTTGCGGCTGCGCCGTGTGACGGCTCCGCTCTTTGTGTTGAAGGGACTGGGTATCAACGACGACCTGAACGGCGTGGAGCGTCCGGTGACGTTCCCCATCAAGGACCTGGGCGACGCGCAGGCCGAGGTGGTGCACTCGCTGGCCAAGTGGAAGCGGCTGTCGCTGGCCGAGTATGGCGTGGAGCCTGGCTACGGCATCTACACCGACATGAACGCCATCCGTGCCGACGAGGAGCTCGACAACCTGCACTCGCTCTATGTGGATCAGTGGGACTGGGAAGCCGTCATCACCCGTGAGCAGCGGACGCTGGGATTCCTTCGCAGCACGGTCGAGCGCATCTATGCCGCCATCCTGAGGACGGAATATCTGGCCTGTGAGACCTATCCGCAGCTCAAGCCCTTCCTGCCCGAGAAGATACATTTCATCCACAGCGAGGATTTGCTGCGGATGTATCCCGACCTCTCGCCGAAGGAGCGCGAGGATGCCATCTGTAAGGCTTATGGAGCGGTGTTCGTCATCGGCATCGGCGGCCGGCTTAGCAATGGCGAGAAGCACGACGGGCGTGCCGCCGACTACGATGACTGGTCAACGGTGGCGGAGAATGGACAGGCGGGTCTGAACGGAGATATATTGATATGGTATCCGGTGCTGGAGCGGTCGTTTGAATTGTCGTCGATGGGTATTCGTGTTGACAGGGAAAGTCTGTTGCGACAACTCAAGATAGAGGGGCAGGAGGAGCGTGAGCATCTCTACTTCCACCAGCAGTTGCTGAACGGCAGACTGCCGCTGTCCGTCGGTGGCGGTATCGGCCAGAGCCGCCTGTGCATGGTGATGCTCCAAAAAGCGCATATCGGCGAGATACAGGCCAGTATCTGGCCCGACGATATGCGGAGGCAATGTGAGAAAATGGGAATGCCGCTGATATAATCCCAAAAAGTTTACACCAATTCCAACTTCAGCTTTTTGCGCAACTGGGCAAAGGCGGGGTTGGAATTGCTGATGTCTGCAAGTATCTCAGGCTTGGACCGTATGCGGCGAATCTCCTCTCCCTCGGTCAGACGGGGAAGAAACTGAATGCTGTTGTTTTTCAGCGCGTTCGCCAGGGTGGCGCGGATGCGGCCTTTTATTGCCAAAATCTGGTTGAGCAGTATCTGGTTGTCGATGACCAATTCGATGTCGGGATACCGGGCAATGCGCGGAGTGAGGTTCTTCAGCCGCTGCGCCAGTGCCGACAGCTTGCCGGGCATGCGGTTGCACATGGCCAGCCACTGTCGTTCGAGCTCGTCCTGGGTGAACTGCTCGGCAGCAGCCTTGTCCTCCACTTCCGGATCTTGCAGGGAAACGGGGTTCTCGGGTACGCGATTCAGGTCGCTGAGCGCGATGCCTATTTTCTTGAAGCTGATGGTTCTCTTCTGGGGCGCGGGCTCGGCAATACGTCCCTCAGTTTTCTCCGTCAACTGACGCGGATACCTCTCTCCTCTTTCTTTTCTTCTCTCTCTCTTCTCTCAGCCCCGGCCACCTGCGCTGCCGGTTTAGGCTGAGACGTGATAAGTCTTCTAAACAGGGATTTCAATCGCTTAGGGCTGCGCCCCGCGGCAGGTGTGTCGTCGTCGGGCTGTGTGAGCTGTGCCACTTGTATGAGCGTGAGCTCCACGAGCAGCCGCTTGTGCGACGACGTGCGGTAGGCCTGATCGCACTGGTTCATGATTCTCAGTGCGCTGTAGAGCATCTTCACGGGACACCGCTTCGCCTGCTCCTGATAGCGCCTGCGCTGCTGCTCGCTCACTTCGAGCAAAGGCAGTGTCTGCTCGTCTTTGGCCATCATCACATTGCGCACATGACCGGCCAGCCCCAGCACAAGATTGCCCGGGTCGAAGCCTTTGGCGATGATGCTGTTCAAGAGAACCATGATGTCGCTCACCTTGTTCTCCAGGGCAAGGTCGATGATGCGGAAATAATAGTCGGCATCGAGCACGTTCAGGTCTTCGATGACCTTGTCGTAGGTGATATTGCCCTGACAGAACGACGCGGCCTGGTCGAAGATGGAGAGCGCGTCGCGCATACCGCCGTCGGCTTTCTCGGCAATGACGGCCAGGGCCTGCTCCTCGTAGGTGATGCCCTCTTTCGCGGCCACGCCCTTGAGGTGGTCGATGATGCTCTGCACGGTCATCCGCTCAAAGTCGTACTGCTGGCAGCGCGAGAGGATGGTGGGTAGAATCTTGTGCTTCTCGGTCGTGGCGAGGATGAAGATGACGTGTGCGGGAGGCTCCTCAAGTGTCTTGAGAAACGAGTTGAACGCCTGTGGCGAAAGCATGTGCACCTCGTCGATGATGAACACCTTGTATTTCCCCACCTGCGGCGGGATGCGCGTCTGCTCCATGAGCGCCTTGATGTGTTCCACGCCGTTGTTCGAAGCCGCGTCGAGTTCGAAGATGTTATACGACCGCTGCTCGTCGAAGGCCCGACAGCTCTCGCAGTGGCCACAGGCCTCGCCCTCAGGGGTGATGTTCTCGCAGTTGATGACGCGGGCGAAGATACGGGCGCAGGTGGTCTTGCCCACACCACGCGGCCCGCAGAAAAGATAGGCATGCGCCAGCTTACCGCTCTTCACGGCATTCTTCAGCGTGGTGGTAAGCGCCGACTGACCCACCACGTCGTCGAAAGTCTGCGGACGGTATTTCCGCGCCGAAACAATATACTCTTCCATAGTTTTTCGGTTGTTTGATTCCGACTGCAAATTTAAGCAATTATTTTGAAACGGCGGTCTCTTTAGAATTTTTTTTCCGATTGTGTCGGTTATTTCATTTTTATTTCATACCTTTGTAGGCTAATTGGAATTTTATGGATAAACGGGAAAAAATGAAAAGTCGTCTTCGCGCCGTCGTCAACATGATAGGTCACCATAAATATCTCATCGTGGTGGTCATCGGTGTGGCCGTGGTGGGATTCCTCGACGAGAACAGCTTCATGCGCCGCGTACAGCTCGACATGCAGATGAGCGACTTGAAGAGTGAGATTGCGAA
>JAFRZC010000105.1 GCA_017442765.1 Prevotella sp.
AATTTTGGTTCAATCTGGATTCAGCAAAAGCTAAAGTTTTCAGAGAGGGCGAATTGTAATGATTTGTAATGATGTCTTTGAAAGGGAAAAAATCTATAATTTGACTTTACTGAGTAAAAGGCATGATGGAAAGGTATTCCTTCCAAAATGTTTCAAACGGTTTGTCTCTGATGTCTTTAAGGATACTGAACGATATCGACAAGTTGACGAGTTGACGAGTTGATGAGTTGACAAGTTGACGAGTTGACGAGTTGACGAGTTGACAAGTTGACGAGTTGACGAGCCCCCTCCCGACCTCCCCCCGAAGGGGAGGAGTCCCTCATCCTAACCGACGAGGGCGTGAGACTGCCCGAGACGGTGGCTGAGGGTTTCTTAGAAAGGTTGGGGTTTCCGCGCTGTTTCGCTGTCTTGATGGTCTCAGATGACGATGGTTGTCCAGTGGTGGCGGTCTTCGACGGTGCCGTATTGTATGCCGCGCAGGGTGTCGTAGAGTCTGCGCGACCAGGGCCCGGGCTTGTCGCCGAAGCTGTAGCGGCGGCCGGTGGCGGGGTCGTCGATGTGGCTGATGGGCGAGATGACGGCGGCGGTGCCCACGGCTCCGGCTTCTTCGAAGGTGTCGAGCTCTTCGAGGGGGATCGGGCGGCGCTCTACGCGCATGCCGAGATCCTCGGCTATCTGCATGATGCTTTTGTTGGTGACGCTGGGCAGGATGGAGGCGGACTTGGGGGTGATGTAGGTGTCGGCCTTGATGCCGAAGAAGTTGGCTGCGCCGCACTCGTCGATGTATTTCTTCTCTTTTGCGTCGAGATAGAACTCGCAGGCGTAGCCTTGCTCGTGGGCGATGCTGTTGGCGCGGAGCGAGGCGGCGTAGTTGCCGCCCACCTTGTAGCAGCCTGTGCCGAGGGGTGCGGAGCGGTCGTAGTCGCGGGTGATGACGTAGGGGTTTGTCTGGAAGCCGCCTTTGAAGTAGGGTCCTACGGGGGTGGTGAAGATGAGGAAGAGGTAGTCGCTGGCGGGATGCACGCCTACCTGTGCGGTGATGCCGATGAGCAGGGGGCGGATGTAGAGGGTTGCCCCGCTCTCGTAGGTGGGGATGTATTCCTGGTTCAGGCGGACGACGGTCTTCACCATATCGACGAACATCTCTGTGGGCACTTCGGGCATCATGATGCCTTGGCTGGTGGCTTGCATGCGGGCGGCGTTCTCCTCGGGGCGGAAGATGCGCACGTGGCCGTCGGGGCAGCGGTAGGCCTTCAGTCCCTCGAAGGCTTCTTGCCCGTAGTGCAGGCAGGTTGAGGCCATGTGCATGTTGAGATACTCGTCGGAGCAGATTTCCACTTCGCCCCATTTGCCGTCGCGATAGTAGCAGCGAACGTTGTAGTTGGTCGGCATATAGCCGAACGACAGGTTTGCCCAGTCTAAGTTTTTCATTTTTCCAGTCTTTTTGCTTTTACCTATATATCGAGTTGACAAGTTGACGAGTTGACAAGTTGACGAGTTGACAAGTTGACGAGTTGACGAGCCCCCTCCCGACCTCCCCCCGAAGGGGAGGGTTCATAATCGGGTGCAAAAGTACGAAATAATTATGAATTATCAATTGTCAATTATCAATTATTTCAGTTTTTACGGGTTTTCTTCCAATATTTTGTCGATTTCCTGTTCGGTCTTGGTGAGTTTGTCCTTGCAAAGCTTGATGAGCCTGTGGGCGGTTTTCAGCTGTTCGGCAATCTGGTCGATGCCGGGTTCTCCGGCTTCGAGCCTGCTGACGATTTTCTCTAACTGTTTTACGGCCTCTTCGTATTTGATTTCCCTGTTCATTTTATGATTGATGTTATGGTTCCTTTTTTTAGTCTTGTGACTATTTCGTCGCCGCTCCTCAGCTGGTTGGTATCGCGCACGAGCCGGCCTTTGCAGAGGGTAATGCTGTAGCCGCGGCCGAGCAGCCGTTCGGGATTGAGGGCTTCTGCCCGCTGGGCTAACAGTTCTATTCGATGGTGCTGGCGGGTGAGCAGATGCCGCGCGCCAGCCGTCTTGTATTGCAGCATGGCGAGCTGACTGCGGGCGTTGGCGATATGTGTGGCGGTGGCGGTGTGGATGGCTTTTCGGGCTTGCTCTATGCGTTCCCATACTTCGGCGAGGTGGCTGATGAGGAACGCCGCTGCGGCGGTCGGGGTTTTTACGCGTGTGTGCGCGACCATATCGATGATGCTCTCGTCGCGGTCGTGACCGATGCCGGTGATGACGGGCAGGGGGAACTGCGCTACGTTCTCGGCCAGTGCGAGTGTGTCGAACCCGCTGAGGTCGGCGGTGGCTCCTCCGCCCCGGATGATGACCACGCAGTCGAAGTGGCTGGCCTCGCGGTTAATCTTGTCGAGTGCGGCGATGATGCTTTCCCCGGCTTGCTGTCCTTGCATGATGGCAGGAAAAAGGCGGGTATGGAACTGAAAATGGTATTCGTTGTCGCTGAGCTGACCAGAGAAGTCGCCGTAGCCGGCGGCTGTCTCACTTGAGATGACGGCAATGCGCTGTGCGAATGTGGGCATCCGGAGCTCTCGCTGCATGTCGAAGATGCCTTCCTCGTGCAGTTTTCTGATAATCTCCTGTCGGCGGCGTGCCATGTCGCCCATGGTGAACTCCGGATTGATGTCGGTCACAATCCATGAGAAGCCGTATGCCTCGTGGAAGTTGGCACAGACCCGCAGCAGTACCTTCATCCCGCTGTGCAGCTGCCGGCCTGTCGTTTGCTCGAACTTCGGGCGTAGCCTGGCCCATGTGCTCTTCCAGCATTTGGCCGAGGCTCGTGCTACGGGAGTGGCTCCGAAGAGGTCTTTCTGTACGAGTTCCATGTAGCAGTGTCCCCTTACCTCGCGTGCCTCCGACAGCTCGGCCTCCACCCAGTACTCGTCAGAGAGTTCCGTCGCGATAACCTCAGCGACTCGTTGATTGAGCTCGAAAAGCGTTATAGAAGTTTGCAATGCCATAGCCGAAAATGTTGTCTGGAGTGTCGTATCTGTCAGATGCGCGTTGCACAATGTCGATAATCTGCTTTGCCGTCTTGTCGGGAAGTGCTTGCCATAGGCATGCCACCATGCCGCAGGCCAATGGCGAGGCAAAGGAGGTGCCGGAGCCGGTTCCAAGACGACCGTCGCCGCGTATGACCCAGTCAGGGTTGCCTGGAGCCATGATGTCGGGTTTCACACGTCCGTCCTGGCTCGGGCCCACAGAGCTGAAGTTCGCGTTTGTGCCGTCGAAACGTATCGCTCCCACTGTCAGCACATTCTCGGCGTCGGCCGGTGAGGTGATTTTCTTCCATGTGTTGTTGCCGCTGTTGCCGGCACTGTTGACAAGGACAATGCCTTTGTCGGCAAGCATGGACGCTGAGTTGGAGATGATGGAACGATGCCCGTCGAGCTCGGCGTAGCGGTGGTTATGCCGGGGATTGTCGAAGGTGTTGTAGCCGAGCGAGGTGTTGATGACATCCACGCCAACCGAGTCGGCATATTCAGCCGCCGCCGCCCAGAAGTCTTCCTCGCAAAGGCTCTCGTAGGCTCCCACCTCAGAGCGGAGCAGCAGGTAAGAGGCTTCAGGAGCCGTGCCGATGATGGCCCCGGCCTCGTTGGCGGCCATCAACGAGAACACGCAAGTTCCGTGGTCGCTCTCGCTGTAGATGTCAGAGGCAGGAAAGCCGAAGTCCTTTCCGCCGATGACATTTACTTTCTGCAAAGCGGGTATTCGGTCGGCGTTCATGAATCCGCCGTCGATGACGGCGATGGTCATGCCCTTGCCGCGGAAGCCTGCCTCGTGTAGCTTGATGCCTCCGAGCATCTCAACTTGCTTCCTCGCCCGTCCATAGGGTTGCAGCTCCAGTGTGTCCTCCTCATCGAGCAAGGTGGCCACATTGCTGCGGACGGAGAGGTTCAGCGAGTCGGGAGCCGCGAAGACCTCGACGACATCGGTGACGAAAGGCAGCGTTCTCAGCTCTTCGGCCTGCTCAGCTGTCTTCACCTTTACGACAATCGTGTTGTTCCATTTGCTTTTCGACACGATTTCAATCTGTTTCCTCGCAATGGCTTGCTGGTATTTCCTCGAAACGGGCAGATCGGTCTCGTCAACAGTTATTCCCTGCCTTGTCCGCCGGTCTATCGCTTTTTGCGACAGAAACGTCTCGGGATGCCTCAGTGAGCCGTCTGAGCCTTTCTTGTCGGTCAGAACAATTCTGTACAGATAGCACTTCCCCCCCGGGAAAGCTATGCGGCTATTGCCTTGGGCTGTGCTTGTCAGGAATATGGCGACAGCGGCAACAAAAAGAGCAAAAATTTTTTTCATGCCGCAAAAGTACAAAATAATTATCAATTATCACGTGTTGTTGAGAAATTTTTCATTTCGAAAAATTGCCAATTATCAATTATTTCGTATCTTTGCAGCGTGGATAATAAAAAAGCAACACTTGAACTGGGTACGAAGCCAGTAGGCGGACTTTTACTACAATATGCGCTGCCGGCCATGGTTGCGATGACGGCCTCCAGCCTTTACAATATCATCGACCGCGCCATGATTGGCCAGGTTGTCGGAGCCGAGGCCATCTCGGGCTTGGGTATCACTTTCCCGTTTATGAATCTGAGTGCGGCCTTCGGCGCGGCGGTGGGCGTGGGCGCGTCAACGGCCATATCGGTGAAACTCGGGCAAAAGGATTATCAGACGGCGGAGCATCTGCTGGGGAATACCATAACGTTGAACATATTGGTCGGGGTGGTTTTCATGACGGTGAGCTTCTTGTTCCTCGATTCCATATTGCGCTTTTTCGGAGCCAGCGACCAGACACTTCCCTATGCCCGCGAGTTCATGCAGGTCATTTTGGCCGGCAATGTGGTGACGCATCTGTATTTCGGTATGAATGCCGTGTTGAGGGCGGCAAGTAAGCCGCGTCAGGCCATGTATGCCACGCTGTTCACCGTGGGCATGAACATCGTTCTTGTTGTCGCCTTCGTCTGGTGGTTCCGATGGGGAATCCGTGGGGCTGCCCTGGCCACGATTGCGTCGCAGACGATGGCGATGATATGGCAGTTAAAGCAATTCAGCAATCCGCAGGAGCTGCTTCACTTGAAACGGGGCATTTACCGGTTGAGAAAACGGCTGGTGGAAAATATTATCAGCATTGGCATTTCACCCTTCCTGATGAATGTCTGCGCCTGTGTCATCGTTATCTTCATGAACAACCAGCTGGTGCGCTATGGCGGTGACATGGCTGTCGGAGCCTATTCCATCAGCAACTCCATCGGCATGATGTTCGTCATGTTTGTCATGGGTGTCAATCAGGGCATGCAACCTATAGCGGGTTACAACTACGGTGCGCAAAACTATGACCGGCTGATGCGAGTGCTGAGCCTGGCCATTGTGGCAGCCACCGTCATCATGGTTGTCGGCTGGCTGATAGCCATGTTCCTGCCTTATTACTGCGCGCGGCTGTTCACTACCGATGCCCGGCTCATCGACATGGGCATCGTGGCGATTCGTGTGAACATGCTCGTTTTTCCCGTGATAGGTTTCCAGATGGTGGTCACCAACTTTTTTCAATGCATCGGAAAAGTGCGGATTTCCATCTTCCTTTCGCTCTCGCGCCAGCTGCTCTTCCTGCTTCCCCTGCTTATCGTCTTGCCACGGTTCTGGGGTTTGGACGGTGCTTGGGCGGCGTTGCCTGCCAGCGATGCAATAGCTGCCATTGTGGCTTTTTCCATGATGTTTATCTATATGAGAAAACTTAAGAATAAGAAAGGATGAACAGAATAATGGATACGAACAGAATTATTTGTATAGGCCGCCAGTTAGGTTCTGGCGGTTCAGTGGTTGCCCGTCTGCTGGCTCAGCGGTTCGGTTGTAAGCTCTACGACCGCGAATTGCTCAACCTGGCTGCCCGTGAAAGCGGTTTCTCAGAGAAGTTTTTTGAGCAGAACGACGAGTACAAGGGTTTCTTCCGCTCGCTGTTTCATCCGATGGGCAGGGCATTCTCTACCGATGGCTTCTACGGGCAGGAGTTCTCCGAGGAGCGCCTGTTTCAGATACAGAGCGATGCCATTCGTCGCGCTGCGGAGCAGGGCGATTGCGTCTTTGTCGGGCGTTGTGCCGACTACGTGCTCCGCGACCATCCCGGCATGATAAGCATCTTCGTCACGGCCGACCTGTCGGAGCGTATCGGGCGTGTCGCCACGCGCCGGCAGTGTTCCCATGAGGAGGCTCGCCGATTTATCCTGAAGATGGAAAGCCACCGCGCGGCATACTACAATTACTACACAGGGAAACAATGGGGACATGCCGCAGCCTATCACCTCTGCGTCTCCACCACGCCCCATGGAATAGAGCAGACAGCCGAGCTCATCGCAGATTTTATACAACCGTCTTCCGTCAACCGTTAACCACTATTCACTATGTGCTGCAGATTATTCACCTTTAGTTTTTCTTTGTTGGTCTGTGCTGTCCTTCATGCGCAGCTCACCCACTATGTCAATCCCTTTGTCGGCACCGACGGCTACGGCAATGTCTATCCTGGTGCCCAGACTCCTTTCGGCGGCATACAGATCAGTCCCGACACCGACGAGCATTTTTACGATTGCGCATCGGGCTACAAGTGGAACCGCAATACGATTCAGGGTTTCTCGCTGACCCATCTCAGCGGCACGGGTATTCCCGACATGGGCGACTTCCTCTTCATTCCCTTCGTGGGCGACGTGAAACTCGACCCGGGCACCGACGACGCACCCGATGGCGGCTACCGCTCGCGCTTCACACACGAGCAGGAGTTTGCCGCCCCCGGATACTACGGTGTCTTCCTGAAAGACGATAAGATCTTCGCACAGATGACAGCCGCCACCCGCAGTGGCATGTTCCTGTTCACCTATCCCGAGGGAAGCGAGCCGTCCGTCCTGCTCGACCTCAACCACACGCTCTGGTTCAAGTGCGCATGGTCGAACATCCGGGTCGAGAACGACACGACCGTCACGGCCTACAAGCTCGTGAAAGGGTGGGGACCTGAGCGGCATATCTACATGCGGGCTGTCTTTTCAAAGCCTTTCAAGGATTTCATGATTTATCAAGACAAGAAGCCCGTCATCTACAACACCTCGCGCTTTC
Source organism: Prevotella sp. (assembly GCA_017442765.1). The sequence goes on from JAFRZC010000105.1 coordinate 7,126, forward strand.
GCAGCAACCGTGAGGCCTGGGGCGAGAAACTCATGTTTGTGGCTAAGTTCAGCCTCACCCCCGACCCCTCTCGCAAGGAGAGGGGAGTGTATAGTTCTCCTGTTGAAAATGCAGATAGCAAAAGCAACCACTCCTCTCTCCTTGCGAGAGGGGTCGGGGGGGAGGCTCTGACTGTCAAGGTCTCCATCTCGGCCACCTCGACCGAAGGTGCCATTGTCAACATGCAGGAGCTCAACGGGAAATCCTTTGAGCAGGTGAAGGCCGAAGCCGACCAAAAATGGGAAGAGGAACTCTCTAAGTATCAAATAGATGGAACCCGCGAGCAGAAGGAAACCTTCTATACCTCGGCCTACCATGCTGCGCTCTGTCCTTTCATCTATAACGATGCCGACGGCCGCTATAGCTCACTCGACAAGAACATCCGCAAGGCCGAAGGCTGGACGCCTCTCACAGAGTTCTCGCTATGGGATACCTACCGCGCCTTCCATCCCCTCATGAACCTCGTCCACCGGGATCTGCAAGCCGACGTGGCCAACTCGCTGCTCGACCACTACGACCACAGCGTGGAGCACATGCTGCCCTACTGGGCGTTTGGCAGCAACGAGACCTGGTGCATGATAGGCTACCATGCCGCAGCCGTGCTGGCCGACATGATAGTGAAGGATGTAAAGGGCTTCGACCATGAGCGTGCCTTCGAGGCTATGAGAACCACAGCCATGAACGACCACTACGACTGCCTGCCCGAGTATCGCACCCTAGGCTATGTGCCGTTCGACAAGGAGGCCGAGTCGGTGTCGAAGACGCTCGAGTATGCCTACGACGACTATGCCATTGCCCAGGCAGCCCGTAAACTCGGAAAGACTGCCGACTATGATTATTTTATGCGCCGCTCGCAACACTATCGCAACCTTTTCGACCCCGCGACGAAGTACATGCGTGGTAAGGATTCCAACGGCAACTGGCGCACGCCTTTCTCGCCGCTGGCCTACGAGGGTCCCGGCTCGGTCAACGGCTGGGGTGACATCACCGAGGGCTTTACCGTGCAATATCACTGGACCGTGCCGCAGGACGTGCACGGGTTGATGCAGCTGATGGGGCGCGACGTGTTCAAGCAACGCCTCGACTCGCTCTTCCAGCACGAGTTGCCCGACGACATCCCTGGCGCGCACGACATACAAGGGCGCATCGGCGCCTACTGGCACGGCAACGAGCCTTGCCACCACATCGCCTATCTCTACAACTATCTGGGCGAGGGATGGCAATGTCAGCGATGGGTGCGAACCGTCATCGACCGCTTCTACGGCAACCGGCCCGGCTCGCTCTGCGGAAACGACGACTGCGGGCAGATGTCGGCGTGGTATATCTTCAACTGCATGGGGTTCTATCCCGTCTGTCCGTCGTCGAACATCTATAATATCGGCTCGCCCGCACTGCCCCGCATCAGCGTGACCATGAGCAACGGCCGCCGCATCAACGTCACCACCAAAGGCTGGTCGAAGGATGCCCTATATATAAATAAGATGATGGTGAACGGCAAGCCCTATACCCGTTCCTACCTCACGTGGGATATGATCCGCGACGGCATCGACATCGAGTTCCACATGTCGAAGAAACCCAACCGCCGCTGGGCCACCTCCATCGATGACATTGCCCCTTGACCCCCACCTCTTATGTTCTGTCATCTGAAAGACCGTGTTTCATAAAGTAATATATATTATATTACCGGGTAATATATATTATTTTACTGAGTAATATATATTATATTACCGACCAATATATATTATATTACTTTGCAAAACACGGCCTTTCGAATGATAAAGGCTTGTCTTTCGTGTTGTGAATCCTGCTTTGTCGTAGCCGAGCATGTATTGTTGAAGATAGGATGTATCTCAACAATAAAAAAAATCGATTTTTTATTTTGTATTGTCTTCGATTTCCATAAATTTTCTTTCCCTCGCTTCGCGAACAGAGGCCGTTGGTTCTCACACTCAAGAATGAAAATATTCTTTCATTCTCTTCGTTTAATCGAAATTTTTCACTACCTTTGCCCCTGACTCTGCCGATTTCCATCGTAGGAGAGGCATGGTGAGCAACGTATGAACAAGGAGAGAAACAGATAACTCAAAAGTTGGGGCGCGACGGAAGGCAATGGGGAGACGAGCGTTCTGCCCGGAAGGTCGCGTTGGAAAATAATAAATAATGAAGAAACTATGAAAGAATCGAACAAACAGTTTTCACGGGTATTGCTGACGATGGTGCTTATCCTGCTGCCTTTTACGACGATGATGGCACAGAACGTGCAGGTTCAGCGGCAGCGCAAGTCGGCCACACCGACACAGAAACCGGTGCGGCAGCGTTCGCGCGATGCCATCCTGCGCGAGTTGATTGACAACATGGTTTATGTTGAGGGTGGTACGTTTCAGATGGGCAGCACCACATCGGACTATAGCGATGAAAAACCAGTGCATACCGTAACCGTATTGAGTTTTTATATCGGAAAGACGGAGGTGACGCAGGAGCAGTGGCAGACGGTGATGGGCAACAATCCCAGTGAGTTCAAGGATGCGAAGCGGCCGGTGGAGCGGGTGAGTTGGGACGACTGTCAGGAGTTTATCACGAAGCTGAACACGTTGACGGGTAAGCGGTTTCGCCTGCTCACCGAGGCGGAGTGGGAGTTTGCGGCGCGTGGCGGTAATCAGAGCCAGGGCTACATCTACAGCGGCAGCAACACGATAGACGACGTGGCTTGGTATGGCAGTAATAGTGGAAGCACTACCCATAATGTGGGAATGAAAGCTCCGAACGAGCTGGGTCTCTACGACATGGCCGGCAATGTCTGGGAGTGGTGTCAGGACTGGCACGACTATAGTTACTATGACCATTCTCCGCAAGCCAATCCCACTGGCCCGTCGTCGGGTGCTTACCGCGTGTGTCGTGGCGGCGGCTGGAGCCTTGGCATCGAGTACTGCCGTGTGGCGTATAGGGGTAGCGATGCCCCGACTTTCAAGGGATCCGACCTCGGGTTGCGGCTCGCCCAGTAGTTCTCTTGTTCTAATTGATAATTGATAAGACTTTTTCCTGATTGTCCCTGCCGAAGCAAGGGATAATCAGGAATTATCTTTTTTTATGTAAATAAAACCTGCTTACCCGAAGAGCTCGCGGAGGGCTTGCTCCACTTTCTTCACGGGGTGGAGCTGGATTTTGTAGTTGTGGGGATTGATGCCCTTGAGGCTGTAGGCGGGGATAATCATGTCGGTGAAGCCGAGCTTCGCGGCCTCGGCGATGCGCTGCTCGATGCGGCTGACGGGTCGCACCTCGCCCGACAGGCCTACTTCTCCTGCCATGCACCAGCCTGCCTCGATGGGCGTATCGACATTAGAGGAGAGTACGGCGGCAATGACACTGAGGTCGATGGCGAGGTCGGTGACACGCAGGCCGCCGGCAATGTTAAGGAATACGTCTTTCTGCATGAGCTTGAAGCCGACGCGCTTCTCCAGAACGGCGAGCAGCATATTGAGCCGCCGGTAGTCAAAACCAGTGGCTGTGCGTTGCGGGGTTCCGTAGGCGGCGGAGGAGACGAGTGCCTGTGTCTCGACGAGAAAAGGCCGCACTCCTTCGATGGCCGCACTGATTGCGATGCCTGACAGTCCTTCGTGGTCTTGCGTGAGCAATAGCTCGGAGGGATTGCTCACAGGGCGCAGGCCATTGGCCTGCATCTCGTAGATGCCGAGCTCTGAGGTTGAGCCGAAACGGTTTTTCATGGCGCGGAGGATGCGGTACATGTAGTGCTGGTCGCCCTCAAATTGGACGACAGTATCGACAATATGCTCGAGAATCTTAGGTCCGGCAAGCGTACCCTCCTTGTTGATGTGGCCGATGAGGATGACAGGTACGCCGCTCGACTTGGCGAAGCGTAGCAGGGCGGCGGCGCACTCGCGCACCTGCGCTATGCTGCCGGGCGAGCTATCAACTTCCTCGGTGGCGATGGTCTGTATGGAGTCGATGATGAGCAGGGAGGGCTGCACGTCGCGGATGTGTGTGAAGATGGCCTCGAGCGAGGTCTCGCAGAGGATGAGCGGCCCCGGCGCAGTCTCGCCCCCGAGCCGGTCGGCCCGCATCTTCAGCTGGTGGGCACTCTCCTCACCGCTGACGTAGAGGACGCGGTGGTCGTGCAGGCCGAGGATGGTCTGTAGGATGAGGGTCGATTTGCCGATGCCCGGCTCACCGCCGAGGAGCACGATGGAGCCCTTGACGAGTCCGCCGCCGAGCACGCGGTTCAGCTCTTCGTCGTGCATGTTGATGCGTGGTTCGTCTTTGGCGGAGATTTCGTGCAGATGCAGTGGCCTGGAGCTCGTCTGGGAGGCGCGAACCGACTGCGCTGCGTTTCGTGCCGCCTGTGTGCCCGTGTCACTTGAGACACGGATTTCCTTAAACGTGTTCCACTGCCCGCAGGCTGGGCACTTTCCCACCCATTTTGGTGATTCTTGTCCGCAATTCTCGCAAACGTACATTGTCTTGTCTTTTGCCATATTTGTCAAGTTTCTCGATTGCAAAGGTAATAAATAATTGATAATTATTCTGCTGAACTTATCATAATTTTTAATACTTAATTTTTAATTCATAATTTTTTATTACCTTTGCAGTGCCAAATGGGGACTTGGCTGCCTCAAGGGAATGATAATATAGTATTAGATTATTTACAGAGAGATATATGTCAGTTTTATTACCTGCCGGACTTCCTGCCATAGATATCCTGGCCAAGGAGGGTATCAGGCTTGATCGTGGCGGGACAGACGGGAGGCGGCTTCGTGTGGCGTTACTAAATCTGATGCCGCTGAAGATTGAGGCTGAGGCCGATATCGTCAGGGCATTGGCGGCTTCGGAACGTTCGGTGGATCTCTGCCTGTTGAAGTTGCGGAGTCATGTTTCAACGCATGTGTCTGTTGAGCACATGAGTCGGTTCTATCGGTTCTTCGACGAGGTGGCCAGCGAGTCGATAGACGGGCTGATTGTCAATGGCGCACCTGTGGAGGAATTGCCTTTTGAAGGTGTGGACTACTGGGATGAGCTATGCCGGGTGTTCGACTGGGCTCGCGAGCGTGTGGCAAGCTCCCTTTATATTTGCTGGGGGGCACAGGCCGCGCTTCATGCCCGTTATGGGTTAGAGAAATTTAAGCTCGAATGGAAGCGCTTTGGCATATATCGGGAGCGGGCATTGATGCCCGGCCACCCGATAATGAAGGGACTTGGGCAGGAATTTTGGATGCCGCACAGCCGTCACACGGAGATTCGGCGCAACGACGTTCTGGCATGTGATGACCTCACGCTCCTTGCCGACGGTGAGGAAAGCGGTATCTCGATTATCGTAAGGAACGACAATCGTGAGTATTATGTGACCGGGCATCTTGAGTACGGCATTGACAGACTCGATTGGGAATACCGGCGCGACCGCGATGTGCGCAGCGATGTGAAGATGCCCGACCACTACTATCGAGACGACAACGTGGATGGCGAGATTATGTATCGATGGCAAAACTCGGCTAATGTGTTTTTTGCCAATTGGCTGGAAACTTGTATATAGAATTGAAGGGTGAGAGCACTTGAACTGTTGGCTCCTGCGAAGAACCTGACTTGTGGCCTGGCTGCCATAGACCATGGTGCTGATGCGGTGTATATCGGTGCGCCGCGCTTTGGCGCCCGTATGGCAGCGGGAAACTCGGTGGAGGATATTGCCGGGCTATGCCGCTATGCTCATCGGTTCGGGGCGAAAGTCTATGCGACAGTGAACACGCTACTTCGCGGCGATGAGGTGGACGAGGCTTTCGCGCTGATGGACGATTTGCGGCGGGTCGGCGTAGATGCTTTCCTCATTCAGGATATGCGGCTGCTGCGGCCGGGCTTCATGATTCATGCGAGCACTCAGACCGACAACCGCACGGCCGAGAAGGTGGCCTGGCTCAGGGAACAGGGCATCGGGCGTGTGGTCTTGGCGCGGGAGCTGTCGGTGGAGGAAATCAGTGAGATTCATCGTCAGGTGCCCGATGTGGAGCTGGAGGCCTTTGTGCACGGGGCACTCTGTGTGAGCTATTCGGGACAGTGCTATGCCTCGGAGCATTGCTTCGGCCGTAGCGCGAATAGAGGGGAGTGCGCGCAGTTTTGCCGGATGAGGTTTGATTTGCTTGATGCCGATGGTCGCGAATTGATACATCAGCGGCATCTGCTCTCGCTGAGAGACATGTGCCGCATCGACCATCTTGAGGAGCTGGCTGAGGCTGGCGTGGTGTCGTTCAAGATAGAAGGAAGATTGAAAGACGTTGACTATGTGAAGAATGTTGTAAGTGCTTACAGCCAGAGACTTAACATGCTTGTGCTGAAGTATCCGAAGAAGTATGTGAGGAGTTCCGCAGGTGTGGTGGAATACCATTTCCAGCCGGATGTGCGAAAATCGTTCAACCGTGGTTTTGTTACTTATTTCCTTCATGGCCGTCAAAGCGGCATGGCCTCGTTTGACACGCCGAAATCGACGGGTGAGCATGTGGGCAAGGTGAAAGAGGTTCGTGACTCTTCACTGACGGTGTCGGGCATGGCCTCGTTTGCCAACGGCGACGGACTTTGTTACTTCGATGCCCGGCGCGAGTTAGCAGGTTTTCGTGTGAATAGGGTAGAGGGCAACCGCCTCTATCCGTTCCGTATGCCTCATGACTTGAAAGCCGGGACAATGCTCTATCGCAATGAGGATGCGGCTTTCTCGCGGCAGCTGAGTGGGAAGACTGCCGAGCGGCGCATACCGCTGCGTTTTACGTTGAGTGTGACGGCAGACGGTTTCCGTCTTGCGGCATCATCGCCGTTGGGTGAAACCGCTCATGACTTTGAGACGGGGCACGAGAAAGCGTTGAAGTCCCAACGCGAGAATATTGTCCGCCAGCTCTCGCGCCTTGGCGATACGGTTTTCTGCTGTGCGGGAGTCTCGTTTGAGGACGATGCTGATAGCTATTTCATTCCCAGTAGCCTTTTGGCGGAAGCGAGGAGGCGACTGATGGAGAAGACCCGCCCAGCACACACACCCAGCCCCACCCCCAACCCCTCCATCCCGAGTAAAGCTCGCCCCCCCGTAGCCTTCCCAAGGGGAGGGGGTGGGGGGGAGGCTTCTTCCTCTTTGCTTATGCAATGCCGTTATTGCCTGCGGCATGAGCTGGGTTATTGCGTGAGACATGGCGGACGTAAGCCTGTGTGGCGAGATCCGCTGCGTCTGCGTCTGGGCGACGGAAGATGCTTCCGGTTGCAATTCGATTGTGAAACCTGTCAGATGAATGTCTATGCGGAATGAGCCTATGAGAAATATATTGCTGTTTCTGTGTCTGGCGTTGCTCAGTGGGTGTTACGACCGGCATGAGCCCAAGTCGGAGGCACTGGTGCAGTATAGCGAGCGGCAGCTCGACTCTCTGTCCTTTCAGAGCACCCATCACTATACCAACAACTACAATTTCGTGGTGTGGAGCGATACGTTGCGTTTGCTTCGTCAGCAGCCTGAGGAGATGCTTTCGGCCATGCCTACCGACTCTTTCGCTGTCGATAGAGGCGAACGGCTTGTTGTGGCGGAGATTCGCATGATGCCGACTGACTCCATTGACTCTGTGTGGGTGGAGCTGGCCACGGAGCATTCCGTCTTCGGCTGGACGAGGGAGAAGACACTGCTGGACAATGTGGTTCCCGACGACCCAATCTCGCAGTTTATCTCATTGTTTTCCAACACTCATCTGCTCATATTCCTGGTCATCATCTCGCTTATTGCCTTTTCCTATTGGGCAATGAAGATGCTGAGGCACGATGCGCCGCTGGTGCATTTCCGCGACATCGACTCGTTCTATCCTACCTTGCTGATGTTGCTTGTGGCTGCGTCGGCCACGCTCTATGCGAGCATCCAGCTGTTCGCGCCCGAGATGTGGCGTCATTTCTATTATCATCCCACGCTCAATCCCTTCTCCGTTCCGCTGCTGCTCGGGCTGTTCCTGTCGTTGGTATGGGCAATGCTCATCGTGGGCATTGCGGCATGTGAGGATGTGTTCCGACAGCTGCGCATGGGCGACGCGCTGATGTATATCGGCGGACTTGTGGCGATGGCGGCATTCAATTATATTGTTTTCAGTCTTTCCACGCTCTATTATGCGGGCTATGTTCTGCTGGCGGCTTACGTGGTCTTGGCCTTGTGGCGTTACTTCTCACGCGGCCATAGCCATCTGGTTTGCGGTCACTGCGGGGCATCCTTACCCTCAAAAGGCCGGTGTCCGCGATGCGGAATCGTGAACAAATGATGAAAAATATTTTTCTTTACTGATGTAATTCGAAAAAATTAGCTATATTTGCAGGAAATTTGGAAAGTCAGGCATGAATCATATCAGAAACTTTTGTATCATCGCACATATTGACCACGGAAAGTCGACGCTCGCCGACCGTCTGCTTGAGCATACCAACACGATTCAGATTACGCAGGGGCAGATGCTCGACGACATGGACCTGGAGAAGGAGCGTGGCATCACCATTAAGAGCCATGCCATACAGATGGAGTATGTCAGAGAGGAGAGAGGAGAGAAATATACGCTCAACCTGATTGACACCCCTGGACACGTCGATTTCTCTTATGAGGTGAGCCGCTCCATCGCCGCCTGCGAGGGCGCGCTGCTCGTTGTCGATGCCACGCAGGGCGTGCAGGCGCAGACCATCTCGAACCTCTATATGGCTATTGAACACGATCTGGAGATTATTCCCGTCATCAACAAGATAGACATGCCGCAGGCGATGCCCGACGAGGTGGAGGACGAGATCGTCGAGCTGCTCGGCTGCAAGCGCACAGATATCCTGCGCGCCAGTGGAAAGACGGGCGAGGGTGTCGAAGACATCCTGCGCGCCATCGTCGAGCGCATTCCGCCCCCTGCGGGCAACCCCGACGCACCCCTTCAGGCCTTGATATTCGACTCGGTGTTCAACTCCTTCCGGGGCATCATCGCCTATTTCAAGATTTTGAACGGCACCATCCGCAAGGGCGACAAGGTAAAGTTCTTCAACACCGGCATGGAATACGATGCCGACGAGGTGGGCGTGCTGAAGATGGACATGATTCCGCGCAAGGAGATGACAACCGGCGAGGTGGGCTACATCATCAGCGGCATCAAGGATGCGAAGGAAGTGAAGGTGGGCGACACCATCACCCACGTAGCCCGCCCCTGTGACAAGGCCATCGAGGGCTTTCAGGAAGTGAAGCCGATGGTCTTCGCCGGAGTCTATCCCATCGACCCTACCGACTACGAGAACCTTCGCGCCTCGTTGGAGAAACTGCAGCTCAACGACGCATCGCTGTCGTTCCAGCCCGAGAGCTCGGTGGCCCTCGGCTTCGGCTTCCGCTGCGGCTTCCTCGGGTTGTTGCACATGGAGATTGTGCAGGAGCGGCTCGACCGCGAGTTCAACATGGATGTCATCACCACCGTGCCCAACGTGTCGTATATGGTCTTCGACAAGCAGGGCGGCTCGAAAGAGGTGCACAACCCTTCGGGGCTGCCCGACGTGATGATGATAGAGCATATCGAGGAGCCGTATATCCGCGCCTCGATTATCACCACCTCGACGTTCATAGGTCCTATCATGACGCTCTGTCTCGACAAGCGCGGCGAGCTCATCAAACAGGAGTTTGTCAGCGGTAACCGCGTGGAGCTTCATTTCCTACTGCCGCTGGGCGAGATTGTCATCGACTTCTACGACAAGCTGAAGAGCATCTCGAAAGGCTATGCCTCGTTCGACTACCACATCGACGGCTATCGCCCGTCGAAGCTCGCCAAGCTCGATATCCTCCTCAACGGTGAGCCTGTCGATGCGCTCTCCACGCTGACGCATCAGGACAACGCCGTCGCGCTCGGCCGCCGCATGTGCGAGAAGCTGAAAGACCTCATCCCGCGCCAGCAGTTCGACATCGCCATCCAGGCCGCCATCGGCGCGAAGATTGTTGCCCGTGAGACGGTGAAGCAAGTACGCAAGGACGTGACCGCGAAATGCTACGGCGGCGATGTCAGCCGTAAGCGCAAGCTGCTCGAGAAGCAGAAGCGCGGAAAGAAACGCATGAAACAGATTGGCAACGTCGAAGTGCCGCAAAAAGCCTTCCTCGCCGTGCTGAAACTCGACTGAGACCTCACCCCCAGCCCCTCCCCAAGGGAGGCGAGTCCACCACCCCCTCCAGCTTCCCTCCCTTGGGAAGGGGTTGGGTTATAAGAACCTTAAAACTATGAGACAACCCTTAAACACCACGAGAGACATTGCGCGCGAACTCGCCCGCAAGTACAGCACCATGACCCACGACGAGCTCGACACGCTTGAGAGCATCCTCGTGCCCATGAGGTTCAAGAAAGGCCAGCGCATCCTCAGCGAGGGCGAGACCTGCCGCCACATCTACTATCTCGACCGCGGACTTATCCGCCAGTTCTACTACAAGAACGGACGCGAAGTGACCGAGCACCTC
>JAFRZC010000010.1 GCA_017442765.1 Prevotella sp.
CTGAAAATGACAACGATGCGAACAAACACTCACACCCGGACGGACTGAAAATGTCAACGATGCGGAGAATACACCCCCTCGCGGCCTGAAAATGACAACGATGCGAACAAACACTCACACCCGGACGGACTGAAAATGTCAACGATGCGGAGAATACACCCCCTCGCGGCCTGAAAATGTCAACGATGCGAACAAACACCCACACCCGGACGGACTGAAAATGACAACGATGCGAACAAACACCCACACCCGGACGGACTGAAAATGACAACGATGCGGAGAATACACCCCCCTCGCGGCATGAAAATGTCAACGATGCGAATAAATACTCCCACTGGGACGGCCTGAAAGGCCAATGCCCTCACAGCCCAGGGCATCGCCCTGGGTTGCACGCCCACCCGATGCTGCGCCCTGTAAGGGCAAAAGCATACCGCATAGAACATCGATACAGAAAAAAACAATAAAACTTGCCATCACTGACTTGGTAATTAACAATAAACTTTAACATAAATGAAAACAATCGTACTGTCTTTTGTCCTCTGCTGCATCGGCATGGCGAACCTCAACGCACAAATCACCTACACCAACCCCGTCATCAACGAAGATGCGCCTGACCCGTCGGTTATCCGTGGCGACGACGGCTACTACTACCTGTTCTCCACCGCCGAGCACGTCTATCGCTCGCTCGACCTGGTGAACTGGAGCTATGTGCGCCAGGCGTTTGGCGGCAACCCGCGCGGCCTCGTCGAGGAATACGGTGTCTATTGGGCACCCTGCGTCACCAAGCAGGGCGACAAATACGTGCTCTACTTCGCTCTCTCCAAGTGGGGCGAGGGCGACAACGCCCAGATTGGCGTGGCCACCGCCACCTCGGCCGGAGGACCCTACAAGCTCGCGGGCGACGAGGGGCACCTCTTCACCAGCAAGGAGGTCGGTGTGAGCAACTCCATCGACCCGTTCTACATTGAGGACAACGGAAAGAAATACATCATCTGGGGCTCGTGGAACGGCATCTGGGCCATCGAGCTCACCGAGGACGGGCTGGCCGTGAAGAACATGAACAACAAGACCAGACTTGCCGGCACAAAGTTCGAGGCCGCCTACATCTACAAGCGTGGCAACTACTACTATATGTTCGCCTCTATCGGTGCCTGTTGTGAGGGCGCGCGAAGCACCTACCAGACCGTCGTAGGCCGCTCCACCTCGCTGCTCGGCGACTACCGCACGAAAAACGGCGGATACATGAGGGACAACAACTACGACGTGGTACTCTCCACCAATACCGGCTTCATCGCGCCCGGCCATAACTCGCGCATCGTCGAGGACGAGAGCGGGAAGACGTGGATGCTCTTCCATGCCTACGACCGCAACAACGTCGATAACGGCCGCATCGTCTGTCTCGACGAAGTGAAGTGGACCGACGACGACTGGCCCTACTTCGAGAACCGAGGGGCCTCGTGGACCGAGCAGGCAGCTCCCGACCTGCCCTACGTCGATGACGACGGCATACGCTACTACCGCCCACGTGTGAAGGAACAGCAGTGGGGCACACAGTTCGGCACCATCGTACCTGCCGACCTCAACAACGACGGACTGATGGAAATCATCCTCGGAGCCTATAACCACCAAGGCACCGAAGAGCCGCGCTACAACGCCATTCTCAAGACCGACGGCAGCGGCAACTGGAGCGAGATGGCCTGCAACCTCAACATTGCCGACCGGCCCAGCATCATCCCCTGCGACATCAATGCCGACGGCAACATCGACCTTGTGGCCTTCGAGACCCTCGGCGGCGACGGCATGAGCGCAGAGCAGACACAACTCTTCAACAGCCACACCACCACCGAGGGCATCCTCGCCGGAAACGGCGACGGCACCTTCCGGCAGCTCAACGTCGAAATCGTCGAGCCCAACGACGGACTTCCCGCAAACTTCAACTCACCCGTCACCGACATCCGCAAGTGCTACGCCGCCGCCGTGGCCGACTTCAACCGCGACGGCTGGCCCGACATCGTGGCCGTCGGACAACACGAGAACAACGTCGTGTTGCTCAACCAGGGTCTCTCCGACGACGGGCTGACCATACGCCTGAAGCCCATCTACTTCGACAACGGCATCAACAACGAGGGCGACACCTACGACGGCCCGAACTTCGACCTCGCCATCGTGCAGACCGCCGACTTCAACAGCGACGGCTGGCCCGACATCGTCGTCTCGGCCAACAGCCCCGACCGCCAGAACACCAGCCCCTACTGGGAACGCTACACCGAGGTCTATCTCAACGACGGCACCGGCACCGCCTTCCGCAAGACACAGTTCGCCAAGGACAAGTCGAAACAAAACGGACAGAACCCCTCGGTGGCCAACGGCGCACTCAACGTGGGCGACCTCAACAGCGACGGACGCACCGACCTCTTCCTGCAAGGACTCGGCGGATACTTCACCAGCAGCTACTGGGATCACACCTTCATCTCCTTCGCCGGACGCACAGGAACATTCACCACACCCACAACCACCAACTTCGACCGGCTCGTCCTGCGTAACCAGAACTCCACACCCACCGGCGCGGCACTCTTCGACTGGGACGGCGACGGACACATCGACATCATCTACCAGGGCTTCTCGCCCACCGACGACACCCAGACCGGCTACATCTGGCGCAACGCCGCCAACGGATCTGGCGGAAGATTCAGCCGCGCCATACGCTGGGCAGGAGGCTCCGAGGCCGCCACATGCATCACCGACTGGAACGGCGACGGACAGAAAGACATCGTCTCCACAGGCTGGTGCTGCGACCCCACCTTCCTCGACGACGGACAGCAGGGGCGCATCCTCACCGTCACCTACAACGACAACCCCGCCATACCCAACCCCGTTGCCATCAAGCCGACAGACCCCACCGCACAAGTCGATGGCAGCACCGTGACCCTCAGCTGGCAACCACCCTCGAATGCCGCCAAGACCACCACCTACGAGGTCTATCTCAGAGACCCGCAGGGGCGCATCCTCGGCAACTGCCGCGCCTTCATTAGCGGAGCCAAGATAGGACTCCGCAAGGTGGAAGACTTCGGCAACAACGGCTCAGCCACCACCGCCACGTTCTACAACCTGCCCGCAGGAACCTACCGGTGGGGTGTGCAGGCCGTCAACCCGCAATACGTCGGCACGCGCTTCGCCACAGGCAGCTTCGAGATCATCGCGACAGGAATCAGTATAACGCATAATTCCTCATCCCTCATCTCTCATCCCTCATCCATATACGACCTGCAGGGGCGGAAGATTGCTGATAATCCCTCATCCTTCATCCATCATCCCTCATCCAAAAAGGGCATCTACATCGTGGACGGCAAAAAAATCGTCATAAAATAAAGACAAAGTAATATCACTAAAAGACATATTAACAGAATAACAGATTTTTAGCCCATCTCTTGTTCGTCTGTTAATATGTCTTTTTGTCATTCTGTCGAAAGAACATGTCATTTTGTGGCGGAAATGTAAAAAATAGCACCTCTTTTGGTGGAATTTTAATATTTTTTTTGGAAGTTTCAAACATTCTTCGTACATTTGCCCGTTGAAACCTGAATTCTTTTAAAACTTTATGTATAATTAAAACCTATTGACAATGAAAAAAATTCTATTTCTTTTCATGGGGCTGCTATTGTCCACGTTGGCAGTGAATGCCCAGATCGAGGCTACGCCGATAGAGAGTCTATCGACGTACACCGGAACGGATCCGTATGTCTTTGACCAGACGGCCCGTAAGTACTATGCCTACAACAACCTCGGCCAGTACGAGGAGTATGGGCTCTATCCTGAGGTCAGCACCCTGAAGGTAGCTGGCGGCGGCGCCACCGAGATTGAGTACATCCGTACCAACACCTCGATGGGTACCATCCCCTACATCAACCTGAACTACATTCCGAAGAGCAACACCCGCATCGTGACCACGGTGAACATGAATCCCGATGGGGTGACAGGTACTTGGAAGGCCGTCTTCGGCGTAGGTAACTGGAGCAACGGATGGGTAAACCGTCTCTGTTTCTTCTCGAAGGGTAACGAGTTTATGACGTTGAGCCTTTCCGGCGAGACCGCAGCAACCTCGAACGTCTGGAACCAGAAGGTCATCATTGACGTGAACAACAGCGCAGGTAACGCGAAGGTCTATGATGCCGCCGACGGCACCACCGAACTGTCTTCAATCGACGCCACCCCGCACACCACGTTTGCCTATCCTCTCTACGTGTTCGCACAGAACAAGGCTGGCAGCATTGACTGTCAGAATCCTTCCCTGATTATGTACGACATGAAGATCTACGAGGGCGAGACACTTGTCATGGATCTCGTGCCCGTTGTTGACGGCGAGGGTAATGGTGGTCTGAAAAACAAAGTCACGGGCACCGTCTATACCTCGGCCAACAGCACCAATTTCGAGCTCAGTGCCGACGGTCAGGCCATCGCAGCCGATGCCGGTATCTCGGTCTATGACGGCAAGCGCGTCATCAACACCACCGACCAGCACGAATACAAGTGGAATGGCACCGCATGGGAGGACCTCGGCTCTGTCTATTCGCCCATCGCTGCCACCAACTATCAAGATATGAGAACCATAGCCAACGGAGGTGGTTGGGAGTGCAAGTATGGCTATGAGTCCACTTTCGGCAGCATCCAAAACACCAATGGTAACGACAACTTCTTCAATCCTTACGTGGGTTCTGATGACTGGGAGCCCTATCAGTGCAAGGTGGAAGGTCTGACCAAGGGCAAGACCTATCGTGTATCGTTCAACTTCACCTCTCAGGGATGGAATTCCTGGAGCAGCTATACCTCGCTGCCTGTCTTCGCAGCCAATACAGAGAGCTACGATCGTAGCACCGCCCCCTCCGCAGTTGGCGGTTCCGTACTCGGCATGGTTCTTCTGCCCCAGTCGGTGGTCACCGACCAGCCGTATTCGTTCACGTTCACCGCTGATCAGGCATGGGCATGTCTGTACATCCAGTTTGGTGTGGGTGACGACGGGAAGAACTTCTACTTCCACTTCGACGACCTGCTGATTGAGGAGGCCGCCTATCCCGACGAGTATGAGGAGATTGACTGGGCTGACCCGAACAAATATACTCCGCTGGAGTACATCGAGAGCACAGGTGCCGCACGCGCCAACGCTTATACCCTGCCCTACAATCCGAAGACCGCCACGCAGATTGGAATAGGATTCTATGCCTATGAGTCGAGTGGCTGGCAGGCTATCTTCTGCGCACGTAACACCTATGCCGGAACAGGTATCTCGCTCTACAAGAACGGCAATAACACCAACTTCGGCTACTTCACTGGCGGTACTACAGGCGCAGGTGATAACTTCGCACCGTTCAGCTTCAACACCTACTATGACGTTGTTGCCGATGTGACCAACTTGAACATCAACGGTACCGACTACGCTACCGGCAACACCACGACGAATTCCACCTCGCGCAACCTGTCGCTCTTCGCCAACCCCGAGTGGGATAATCCTTTCCGCGGACGCATCTACTACTGCACCATCAGTGAGGACGGCGATCAGGTTTACGACTTCAATCCCGTAATGCGCCACGACGGTGCCTTCGGTTTCTACGACAGTGCCACCAAGACCTTCGTGCTGCCCGCACAGGGTGTGCTCGACGGCTATGGCTTCAAGACCCTCGACAACACCTCATACGTATATTATACCGCCGACACGCGTCTCTGCATAACGGGTCTCACCGCTCAGTACCTGCCTACGGTTCTGAACCTCGACGGCGCCACGTTCACCTGGGAGTCGTCTGACCCGAGCATTGCCACGGTTGCCGCCGACGGTACCGTGACCGGTGTTGCCGCAGGTACGGTGACCATCACCGCCACGACCGACGCCGACCAGGGCTGGACCGCCAGCTACGAGCTGACCGTTGCCGACCCGAACTACACGCGCTACGACAAGAACAACGTGGGCTATGCCGTGCTCACCGGCGGTGAAGGCTGGGGCGACTCCCCGCTCTCCGCAGTCCTCGACAACAATGCCACCACGAAGTTCGGCACGTCGAACACCGACAATGCCTGGTTCATCATGATGTCGTCAACACCCGTTGCCGTCAGCCAGTACTCCTTCGTAACTGGAAGCGACTCCTATGACTATCCTGGACGCAGCCCGCGCTCGTGGAAGCTCGAAGGCTCGAACGACAACCAGAACTGGACCATTATCGACGAGCAAGTCCAGAACTATAAGGTTATGACTGCAAGCAAGGAAGAAACCGTATTTACGCTGAGCAGTCCGAGTGCTGATTACAAATTCTTCAAGTTCTCTGCCACCGCTGTCGATGGCTTCCAACTCGGCGAGTTCTGGATCAACGAGCAGGCCCACACTTGGGGCGATGCTATCGTGACCGCTGCCACCTGCACCGTAGAGGGCAAGAGCGTGAAGGAATGCTCTGACTGCCACGCCCTGCAGACTGAGGTTATTCCCGTCGTTGCACACAACTATGCGAACGGTGCCTGCACCGTCTGCAACCAGTCTCAGGCTAATGTTATCCTGCTGCGCAACGGCGCAACTAATCCCTACGCTATTAAGTTCCGCCATCAGATGGGTGTCAGTGATGACACCTATGAGGATATTGAAACCGATTGGAACACCGCCGCCTTCGACGACTCCGCATGGGACGAGTTGCTGATGCCTGTTGGCACATTCGGTCCGCATAAGACCCGCTGGACTGCTAATTACAATACATTCTGGTTCCGCCGCACCTTCGAGGTTTCCGATCCGTCTGCATTCAGCTCACTGACCTTGAAGGCAGTTCACGATGACGACTATGCTGTATTTGTTAACGGCACACTAGTAGCCGACGAACCGGATTGGACTGCCAATGAGAATGATTGGAGAGTTATTGATGTCGATCCCGCACTACTCGTCGAGGGCACGAATGTCGTGGCTGTATATATCGAGCAGAACTACGGTGGTGCTTACTGCGACTTCTCACTTGAGGGAACACTGCAGGTTGCACTCGACGAGACCAAGTCTGACAACGCCACGAAGATTGCCACCTTCAACGGTGCAACAATGCCTGTCGTTCTGACCCGTCCGCTCGTGAAGGATACTTATAACACCATCATCCTGCCGTTCGACATGAGCGCAGCAGAGATTGCCACCGCCTTTGGCGACGGCACCAAGCTGGCCAAGCTGACCAGCTATGATAGCGAGAAGGCTAACTACTCGTTCGAGAGCGCAACGGAGATTGAGGCTGGCGTGGCATACCTGATTAAGCCGACCGCCGACGCTCCCGCCGCTTACAGCTTCACAGACAGAGCCATCAGCTCTACGGTTGCCGCCGCTACCTACTTCGTAGGCTCGTTCGACCCGCAGGATGTTGCCGTAGGCGACAAGCTCGTGGGCACAGGCAACAAGCTGTTGACCGTCGGCACCACCGGACAAATCAAGGGCTTCCGCGCCTTCTTCCCCGCACAGGGCAATGCCGCTAAGGAGTGCACCTTCACCATCGACGGCGAATCGACCGGTATCATCGGCATCGACGG
The DNA here is from genome assembly GCA_017442765.1 of Prevotella sp. The sequence continues at coordinate 7,534 of JAFRZC010000010.1, forward strand.
CGAGATCATCGAGACCACCGGCAACATCTACGACCTCCAGGGTCGCAAGGTGAACAAGCCCAGCCACGGTGTCTATATTGTCAACGGCAAGAAAATCGTGATTAAGTGAGAGCAGCGTAAAACATGTTTTAACGCTACCGAACGTAAACGATTTATGTAAAATCGTGATGAAGTAAAAATTGTTTTAGTTGACGAGTTGACAAGTTAACAAGTAAGCCAGTTGTTAGATTTGTCAATTCGTCAACCTAAACGCAAAGTAACAACTCGTCAACTTGTCAACTCGTTAACTCGTTAACTTAAAGAAATTATGAACAAGAAAGCATATATCATTCCAAACATGAAGTGGCTTGCGCTCCAGAGCGAGGGCGAGCTGCTCAACGCCACGATGGAGGGAGAGGTCATCCTTGAGGACGACCCCACCACGGGCAGCGACGACCCCTGGAACCAGGGCCTCGGCAAGAAAAACATCTGGGACGACGAGGAATAACTCCTCCCTACAACGGATAAAAAAACGTGGTATCCTCTTTTCGGGATACCACGTTTTTTATTGTTTTCGTTGTCCGGGGAAAACTAATGCTTATTATTCTGTATGCCAGTCTGTATTAGCGCTTAGACGGAACTATAAAATAGGGTGTTTGCGTTGAAGACCGTAGGCCTGTAGTTTACCATTCTTTCAGGACTACCTTATCCCGAACTGGGGTATAAATTGCACTTTGGAAAAGGTGGCGGTACTCCGTATAGTGTAAAAGAGCCCATCTGCTACTCAAAAGCAGATTGCTGCGGAGATTGTAAGAAAGCGTAAATCGCAATAGCCACCCGAGGATGTTTTAATGAATACGGTCTTTGGTGATGCGCGGTGTGCAGTGGTCGATGGTGATGGGGATGGTTTCGGAAGTGATAAGTGAAGAGTGACGAGTGATAAGTGAATGTGGCGGTTGGTCGGTTGGCGGAGTGATGGTGAGTCGGACGATGCAGGCGCGGGTGTTGATGGGTGCGGTCTGGTCGAAGATGAAGTTGCCGATGCTGTAGTAGACGGGTCGGCCTTTATAGTGTTCTATGGTTTGCAGGGTGTGTGTGTGGTGACAGATGAGCGCGTCGGCTCCGGCATCGACGAGGCGGTGGGCATCGTGTCGTTGCTGTAGCACGGGGGTAAGTGTGTGCTCGGCTCCCCAGTGCAGGCTGACGATGATGACGGCATGGGGACGGTTGCGTCGCAGTTGTTCCACTTGGGCGACGAGCGAGTCGAGAGGTAGTTGGCTGACGCAGGGACGGGCGGGAAGGTAGGGGAGGTTTTCGAGTGGCAGGCGGTTGGAGACGATGAGCCAGACTTCAGCCCCCTCCCAACCTCCCCCCGAAGGGGGAGGAGACGCAAGTGCACTGTTCGGTAGAGCTCCTCCCCCTTCGGGGGGAGGTTGGGAGGGGGCTGGGGGCCATAGTTGTATGGGGCGGGAGGCTTCGGCCATGTTCTCGCCAGCTCCGACGGGTGTCATGCCGGCCTGCCGGATGTTCTGCCAGGTGTCGCGCAGTCCGCGACGGCCTTGGTCGATGCTGTGGTTGTTGGCGAGGTTGAGATGGGTGAAGCCGTGCTCGCGCAGTGCATCGAGCCACTGGGGCTCGGCGCGGAAGCTGTAGAGTTTTTGTTTGGGTGCGTGGATGGTGGTGGCGGGGCACTCGAGGTTGCCCACGACGATGTCGGCCTGGCGGAGCTTCGTATAAACGTCTGGGGTGACGAGCGACTCCACCCCCGACGTTTCGATTTGTGTCCTTACTCACCGGTCGAGCAGGATGTCGCCGGTGAAGATGATGCGAACAGCCAGAGCTATAAAAGACTTCATCGTTCTCCTGTGGCTGGTTGTC
>JAFRZC010000106.1 GCA_017442765.1 Prevotella sp.
CCTCACCCGGAATGCGAGCCATACAGGACAATTTGCAGCAGAGAGTCAACCCGCTATTCTCGACATCGGCACTGGCTCGGGGTGTATTGCCATCACGCTTGCCACAGCCATCCCTTCTGCCCACATTGAGGCGTGGGACATCTCCGAGAAGGCTCTTACCATTGCCCGAGAGAATGCCGAAAGTTACAATGCTCACGTGTCGTTCCACTTTCAAGATGCCCTCAACCCACCCGCCGACACAGAGAAGTGGGATGTCATTGTCAGCAATCCGCCCTACATCTGCGAACGGGAACGTCGCACCATGCCGCCCAACGTCCTCAACCATGAGCCCGCGCAAGCCTTGTTTGTTCCCGATGCCGACCCACTGCGGTTCTACCGCGCCATCGCCGCCTATGCCGTCAAGGCACTGAAAACCGACGGGCACCTCTACTTTGAAATCAACCCTCTCTATGTTGAAGAACTATGCCAGCTGTTAAAAACCATCGGTTTCATCGAGATTTTTTCTACGAATGACCAATTTGGGAAGCAACGTTTTATCCGTGCAAAAAAGAATCAGACGACATGATACAAAAGGAAATGACAGAAAAGGAAGCCCTCGCCAAACTCACCGCTCTTTGTGCCCGGGGAGAACACTCACAGGGTGAGATGCTCGACAAGATGCACCGCTGGGGCCTCGACGACGAGACTGCCAAAGCACGCGTCATGGCCTATCTTGTGGAACACAAATACGTTGACGACGAGCGCTTTACCCGTGCCTTTGTCCACGACAAGATTGCCTACAACCAATGGGGGCGGCGGAAGATTGAGCAGGCACTCTGGACAAAGGGCATCGACAAAGCCACACAAGCGAAAATTCTCGATGAAATCGATGATTCTGAGTATCTCTCCGCCTTAAAGCCACTCCTGCAAGCCAAGCAACGCAGTGTGAAGGCGGCATCCGACTACGAGCTTCGTGGCAAGCTCATCCGCTTTGCCATGCAGCGCGGCTTCACGTTCGACATTATCAACCAGTGCATCGACGGCGCAGAAGACTATGAAGACAACATCAACGAGGCGGGTTAGTTTCTGGAGCCGGGTGTTCGACCTGATTGCGCCGCGTGCCTGCGTGGCTTGCGGACAGCGGCTGGCTGAGAGCGAGGAGACGTTGTGCGCCAGCTGCAACCTTCACCTGCCACGCACAGGCTTTGCCGCCGATACCTACGAGAACGAGATGGCGCGGTGCTTCTGGGGCCGCATCCCGATAGAGCGGGCTGCGGCCTTGTTTTTTTATCAGCCGCAGTCGGAAGCCAGCCATGCCATCTACGACCTGAAATACCACCACCATCCCGACTACGCCTGCCAGTTGGGACGCTTCGCCACACAAGAATTTGCGCGCCACGGATTTTTTGAAGATATTGACTGCATCGTGCCCATTCCCCTTACGCGTAGCCGTCAGCTCCATCGTGGCTACAACCAGGCCGGGGAGATAGCCCGGGGCGTGGCCGAGGCAACGGGATTGCCTATATATAATAAGGTGGTCCGCCGCAACACGTTCAACGAAAGTCAGACCCGAAAGAACCGATGGGAGCGCATGGAAAGTGTGGAAGAAGCCTTTGAGCTGTTGAACCCCGGGCGCATACACGGCCGGCATGTGCTCATCGTAGATGACGTGGTGACAACGGGCGCCACGGTCTGTGCCTGCGCCAAAGAGCTGGCAAAGGCAGGAGAGGTGAGGGTCAGTGTGATGAGCCTTGGCTTCACCCGCACTTAGCCGCCACTCGCCGAAAGACCGTCCCTCACGAAAAATTCCCTAGGGAATTTGTTCTGAAAGACCGTCGTTCGCATAAAATTCCCTAGGGAATTTATCGCCAAAGACCATCCTTCACAATTCAAGACATCGCCTACTGCCGTCTGAAAGCCTTGTAATCAACTGAAAATGCAAATTCTGTGGCGACATGACGGATATTTCCAAAAAATTGATTACCTTTGCAGCGTTTATATCCCTATCAGCATGGAAACAACGAGAAAGATTTTTGCCCGTCATTTGTTGGACATCGAAGCCGTAAAACTGCGTCCGCAGGAGCCGTTCACCTGGGCCAGCGGCTGGCACTCGCCCATCTATTGCGACAATCGCCGCGTGAATGCCTACCCTGCCGTGCGCACGCTGGTCAAGCTTGAGCTTGCCCGCCTTGTCCTCACCCGCTATCCCGACGCAGACACCGTCGCAGGCGTAGCCACTGGAGCCATTGCACAGGGTGCACTTGTAGCCGACGAGCTTGGCCTTCCTTTCGTCTATGTACGACCGAAGCCAAAGGACCACGGTATGGGCAACCAGATAGAGGGCGAGCTGCGCAAGGGCGCAAGGGTGGTGGTCGTGGAAGACCTCATCTCCACCGGAGGCTCTTCACTCAAGGCTGTTGAGGCGTTGCGGCAAGCCGGAGCAAACGTGCTGGGCATGGTGGCCTCGTTCACCTACGGTTTTCCTGTGGCTGAAGAAGCATTCCGTCAGGCCGACGTGGTGCTTCATACCCTGAGCGACTACAACCATCTCATCGACGAGGCTGTCACATCAGGCTACGTCACCGAAACGGACCTCGACACCCTTCGGCAGTGGCGACAAAACCCCGCAGAATGGAATAAATAAAAACTCAAAACATAAATAACCGGAACAGTTATGACATCAACATTTGAAAGCACCGTAAGACAAATCAACGCTCCGCAGTGGCGCGTGTTTGAGACCCTGAGCAACCTGGAGAACCTGGAGCGCATGAAGCACCACCTCCCCGCCGAGCAACTGGCAGGACTGTCGTTCGACCGCGACTCCATCGGCCTCAATGTGCCTATGGCCGGTGACATCCGCCTGCGCATCGTCGAGCGCACACCGCCGAAGACCATCAAGTTTGAGGCCGAGAAAAGTCCCATGCCTTTTAACTTCTGGATTCAGCTGGTACCCATGAGCGAGGTGACGTGCAAGATGCGCCTCGTCGTCAAGGCCGAGCTCAACCCCTTCATCAAGGGAATGGTGTCGAAGCCGCTCACCGCCGGCATTGAGAAGATTGCTGATGCCCTGCAGAACATGCAGTACTGACAACCGTAACACCAAGACCACTATGGCATCGAAACTCTGGGAAAAGAATTTTGAGATGACGCGCGAGATAGAGCGCTTTACCGTGGGCCGCGACCGCGAGCTGGACCTCTATCTGGCCAAGTACGACGTGCTCGGCTCCATGGCTCACATCACCATGCTCGAAAGCATCGGCCTGCTCACAAGCGACGAGCTCACTGCCCTGCTCGCAGCCCTCCGCACCATCTATCGCGAGGCCGAGGAAGGCCGGTTCGTCATCGAGGAAGGAGTAGAGGATGTGCACTCGCAGGTAGAGCTGCTGCTGACGAAAAATCTCGGTGAAATGGGCAAAAAAATACACTCAGGCCGTTCGCGCAACGACCAGGTGCTGGTGGATTTGAAGCTTTTTACACGCGATGCTTTGCAGCAGATTGTGGAGAACGTGAAAGTGCTCTTCGACCGGCTTGTCGCCCGAAGCGAAGAATTGAAAGACGTGTTCATGCCCGGCTACACCCACCTGCAGGTGGCCATGCCCTCGTCGTTCGGACTGTGGTTCGGCGCACATGCCGAGAGTCTGTGCGACGACATGCTCCTGTTGCAGGCCGCCTACCGCACAGCCAATCGCAATCCGCTCGGCTCTGCGGCAGGCTACGGCTCCAGCTTCCCGCTTAACCGCCAGCTGACTACCGACCTGCTGGGCTTCGAGTCGATGGCCTACAATGCCGTTTATGCCCAGATGGGCCGCGGCAAAACCGAGCGCAACGTGGCCTTCGCACTGGCCTCCGTGGCCGCGACCCTATCAAAACTCGCCTATGATGCCTGCCTGTTCAACTCACAGAACTTCGGATTCATCACATTGCCCAAGGAGTGTACCACGGGATCGAGCATCATGCCCCACAAGAAAAACCCCGACGTGTTCGAGCTCATCCGCGCCAAGGCCAACAAGCTCCAGGCCCTGCCGCAGCAGGTGACACTTATCATGAACAACCTGCCCACAGGCTATTTCCGCGACCAGCAAATCATCAAGGAAGTATTCCTGCCCGCCTTCGACGAACTGACCGACTGTTTGCAGATGGCGGCCTACATCGTCGGGAAGATGGAGGTGAACCGCCATATCCTCGACAATCCCATGTACGACCCCATCTTCTCCGTCGAGGAAGTAAACCGGCTGGCCGCGTCGGGCGTGCCCTTCCGCGACGCTTACAAGCAAGTGGGCATGGAGATAGAACGCGGTACCTTCAAGCCCGACCGCCACATCCACCACACCCATGAGGGTAGCATTGACAACTTGTGTAACGACCGCATCACTGCGCTCATGGACTCGCTCATCGCCGAATTTCACTTCGACCGCGTGGAAAAGGCTATTGAAAAACTGAAAGGATAAGAAATTCTATAAGTCTTATAAGTCCTATAAGTCCTTTAAAAAAGCAAAAGAAAATGAAAAAATACGCTCTTTTCTGCGTGCTGGCAAGTCTGTTGCTGGTCTGCTCCTGCGGCGACAGCGACAACGAATACAGCCTCGACTACCGTTGCTATTTCCTCTTCGACACCGAGGTACACAACGTGAGCATCATCAAGAACGCGCTCAACCCACTGGCCTCCGGCGTATTCGTCCTTGTGAGCACCGAGCCCCGCAATGGCATACGCTATGTCATCTCCGAACTGAACGACGGGAAGACGAAGGGCGAGGATGCCCTCACCACCGAGAAAGAAAGCCGCATCACCTACGCACTGGGAGCCTACAACGGCCTCATCATCGGCTACAGCAGCCTCGGCAACGGGCTCTATGCCTTCGACCACCAATGTCCCAACTGCATGGCCGCGAGCAACCTCTACCGCTATCCGCTCACCTGGGCCAACAACGGGCAGTGGGTCTATTGCAAAAACTGCAAACGCTCCTACGACCTGAACAACAACGGCTACCCCAACTCCGACGGACAGAAGCTCATCCGCTACCGCGCGGAATACAACGGCAGCATCCTCATCGTCCACAACTGACGAGAAATGACAGGTCATTCCGACGCAAAAACGCTAAAAAACGTGAAATCGTTTGGCAGTTACGAGATTAAGCCGTAACTTTGCAGAAGTTTTAGCTGCACTCGGCAAAATTGGAGCAAACTCCTTTTGCGCTCGTTGGCAAAAACTTTGCAGAAGTTTTAGCCATTGTTTGCGGAAATAGCTCAGTTGGTAGAGCACAACCTTGCCAAGGTTGGGGTCGCGGGTCCGAGTCCCGTTTTCCGCTCACATTTTTGGGGAGCCTTGATGGTGGAATTGGTAGACACGAGGGACTTAAAATCCCTTGGCCAGTGATGGCTGTGCGGGTTCGAGTCCCGCTCGAGGCACTTTTCCTAACGCACCTTAAAAAATTATTCCTATGCGTAAAAGTATTGTTTTCTCCCTTTTTGTTTCTGCATTGTTCGTACTCACCGCCTGCTCCGGCAAGATGGGCGCATTGTCGGCCGACAATTTCACCGTGACACCCAACCCACTGGAGTCTCGAGGCGGACAGATACCCGTCACCATCAGCGGAATGTTTCCCGAGAAATACATGCAGCGGAAAGCTGTTGTCACCATCACGCCCGAACTGCGGGCAGCCTCCGCCAAGCAGCAGGGACAGCCGTATGCCTTCCAAGGCGAAAAGGTGCAGGGCAACGACCACACCATATCCTATCGTCTGGGCGGCCGCTACACCATGAAGGCCGACTTCGCCTATCAGCCCGAATATCTGAACAGCGACCTCTATCTTATGTTTAACGCGCGGATAGGAAAGAAAACTGTCAAGATTCCCGAGGTGAAAATCGCTCATGGCACCATTGCCACCTCCGAGCTATACCGGCTGACAATGTTCTCCAACGGCGGATGCCTTGCACCCGACTCGTTCCAGCACAGTCGCCAGATGCGGCAGGAGGCCAACATCAAGTTCCTCGTCAACGAGGCCAACCTGCGCAAGAGCGAACTGCAGAACAACTCGGTGCAGGAGTTTGTGCGCCTGCTCAAGCAAATCAATGCCGAGCGCGAGCAGCTCAACATCAAGAACGTGGAAATACAGGCATACGCGTCGCCTGAAGGCGGATTTGAATTCAACGACCGTCTGGCCAACCGCCGGCAAGACGTGTCGGAGGGCTATGTGAAAGAACAGCTCAAGCAGACCGGCGTGCAGGCTGACATCTATGCCCGCTACACCGCACAGGACTGGGAAGGCTTCCAGCAGCTCGTGCAGGCCTCGAACATACAAGACAAGGATGTCATCCTGCGCGTGCTGTCCATGTATAAAGACCCGGCTGAGCGCGAGCAGCAGATTCGCAACATGAGCGAGGGATTTCAGGAGCTGGCCACCGGCATCCTGCCCGAGCTGCGCCGCTCGCGGCTCATCATCAACTACGAGACCGTCGGGCGCACCGACGATGAGATAGAGCGCACCTTCAGCACCGAGCCCGGCCGGCTCACCGCCGACGAACTGCTCTACCTCGCGGCCTCGAAGACCGACGCGGCCGAGCGGAAAGCCATCTACGAGAAGACCGCGCAGCTCTACCCCGCCGACTATCGCCCGCTCAACAATCTGGCCACGCTCGCCCTGGCACAAGGACAGGAAGAAACGGCACAGAACTATATCCGGCAGGCCCTGCATATAAACCCCAACGCCGCCGAGCCCCTTGCCAACCTCGGACTGCTGCAACTGAAGGGCGGCAATCTGGAAGAGGCTGAGGCCAACATCGCCAAAGCCACACGCACCGGCAACGTCGCCGAAGCCATGGGCATCCTGAGCATTGCCAAGGGCAACTATGCCCAGGCCATCAGGGAAATGTCGGGCATCGCCTCGAACAACACCGCGCTGGCACAGCTGCTCAACAAGGAATACGGCAATGCCGCCCTGACGCTCGAGAAAATCGCCAACCCTGACGCGCTCACC
>JAFRZC010000107.1 GCA_017442765.1 Prevotella sp.
ACTCCCGCGGGATTCAAACCCACAACCTTCTGATCCGTAGTCAGATGCTCTATTCAGTTGAGCTAGGGAGCCTCCTTTTTCAAATGCGAGTGCAAAGGTAGTAACTTTTTCTATATCCGCCAAATTTTTCGGGCTCTTTTTTCCAAAAATCTTCTTCTTGCGGTCTTTTTATGATGCCACGACATTCTGCGGGCGGCCGTCGATGAAAGCGCTGACGTTGGCGACCGCCACCTTCATCAGGCGTTGCCTTGCCTCTCGTGTGGCCCAGGCAATGTGGGGCGTGAGATAGGCGTTGGGCTGTTTGAGCAGCGGATTGTCGGGGGCTGGCGGTTCGCTGGCCATCACGTCGGCTCCGTAGGCTGCCAGCCGACCGCTCTGCAGGGCATCGGCCACAGCCTGCTCATCGACGAGCGACCCCCGGCCGGTGTTGATGAGGATGGCACCGGGGCGCATCTTCGCCAACCGCTCACGGCTGATGAGGTGGCGGGTGTCGTCGGTCAGCGGACAGTGCAGGGTGAGGATGTCGCTCGCGGCCAGCAGACCGTCGAGCGTGGTCTTCTGTATGCCTTCGGGCAGGTCGGAGGAGTTCTTGCCGGTAAAGGCGAACACATCCATGCCGAAGTCACGGGCGATGCCGGCCACCCGCATCCCGATGCTGCCCAGCCCGACAATACCGATGGTCTTGCCCGCCAGCTCGACAAGTGGCGTGTCCCAGTAGCAGAAGTCGGGATTGCGGCTCCAACGGCCTTCGCGTGTCTGGCGGGCATAGTGGCCGATGCGGTTGGTGATGTTCAGAATATGTGCGAAGGTCATCTGCGCCACGCTGTCGGTACTATAGGCCGGAATGTTGGTGACGGTGATGCCAAGCTCACGGGCGGCCTGCGTGTCAACGGTATTATGGCCAGTGGCAAGGATGCCGATATACCGGAGCCGAGGCAACTGGCGCAGGATGTCGGCCGTAAACAATACTTTGTTTGTGAGTACAATCTCTGCATCGCCGATGCGGGAGATGACTTCCTCTGGGTCTGTTCGCTGATAGACCGTGAGCTCGCCAAACTCTGTCAGTGTGTCCCATGAAAGGTCTCCGGGATTGGCCGCGTGGGCATCGAGTATAACTATTTTCAGCATGTTTATCATCAGTTTTCGTATTTTTTCCCCCAGCAACGGAGCATCTGCTGGTAGAGCTTTTCCTCGGTTGGCGAGTTGTGCTGGGCGTGCCACAACCGTGTGTCGGCCAGCTCGTCGGGCATGTATTGCTGCTCGGTGAAGTGTCCGGGGAAGTCGTGGCTGTATTTATAGCCGTCGCTATAGCCCAGCTCTTTCATCAGCGACGTGGGCGCATTGCGCAAGTGGAGCGGCACGGGCAGGTTCCCTGTCTCGCGGACTTTCGCCAAAGCCCCGTCGATGCCGAGATAGGCGGAATTGCTCTTTGGCGACGCGGCCAGATAGACCACGGCCTCGGCAAGGGGTATGCGGCCTTCGGGCCAGCCGATTTTCATCACCGTGTCGAAGGCGGCGTTAGCCAGCAGGAGCGCGTTGGGATTGGCCAGGCCGATATCCTCGGCAGCGGAGATGACGAGGCGGCGGGCAATGAACTTCGGATCCTCGCCGCCCTCTATCATGCGAGCCATCCAGTAGAGTGCCGCGTCGGGGTCGCTGCCCCGGATGCTCTTGATGAAGGCCGAGATGATGTCGTAGTGCATCTCGCCGTCCTTGTCGTAGGCCAGGGGGTTCTGCTGGAGCCGGCTGACGACCAGCTCGTCGGTGATGACAATGGAATTTTCGGAATCGCTGGATAATCCGGAGTCTCCGGAGGGTTCGGATGGGCTGAAGCTCTCCACGACCAGCTCCAGGATGTTGGGCAGTTTACGGGCATCGCCGCCGCTATAGCGCAGCAAGGCGTCGGTCTCGCGCAGCTCTATCTTCCGCTTAGACAATTCCACGTCGGTAGTGACAGCGCGGTGAAGGAGCTGGAGCAGGTCGTCTTTCTCCAAGGGCTTGAGCACGTAGAGCTGGCAACGGGAGAGCAGCGGACGAATGACCTCGAACGACGGGTTCTCCGTCGTGGCTCCGATGAGTGTGACCGTGCCGCGCTCCACGGCCCCGAGCAGCGAGTCCTGCTGCGATTTCGAGAAACGGTGAATCTCGTCGATGAAGAGTATGGGCGATGCCGAGTTAAAAAACCGGCCTTTCTGTGCGCGGTCGATTACGTCGCGCACATCCTTCACGCCGCTCGTCACCGCCGAGAGCGTGTAGAACGGGGTCTCCAGCCGGTGGGCGATAATCTGCGCGAGCGTGGTCTTCCCCACCCCGGGCGGTCCCCAGAGGATGAACGACGAGACGCGTCCTGAGTCGATCATCTGCCGCAGCACCGAGCCCTCACCCACCAGATGCCGCTGTCCCACATAGTCGTCGAGCGTGCGCGGACGCATCCGCTCTGCCAATGGTTCACTCATAATCGTAGCGTTTCCTTAAAGATTTAGTTTGCAAATATACTGATTTTTCCAGAGAAAAGCCACTCTCCCATACAAGAAAATCGCATCAGCGCGATGAAAAATAGTTTTTTTACCCTTCTGTCACTTTTTTTCCGCGAAAAACTTGTAAAATAGAACGAAAGTATTTACTTTTGCACCGAAACAAGAAAAATGCCCGACATAGCCAAAACAACTATTTATGAAAAAAACAAAGACACTGACACTGAAGACCCTCACTAAGGGCACCGTCTGGGACATACAGGAGAACGACGTGTTCCGCCTTTGGGAGAGCGCCATGAAAGACGCGGAGATGAAGGATAACATGAACCACTATCTTGACATTCTCAAGAGTGCCTTTGACATAGAGGTGCTGACGATAGACAAGCCTGCCGTGAGGAAGAAGTACGAGGCACGCGGGTTCAAGATTGCCACTGTTCGTCTGGGCGACGAGGAGAAAGTGAAATGGGCCGTGAAGAAGCATCCCATCCTCCGCGTCACAGACCTCACCTACGAGAACATCCGCCACATCTCGGCCGCCAAGCTCATCGAAGTGCTCGACCGCAACTTCGGCGGCGGCTGGGACTCCATCTCGCAGAGCATCAAGGACATTATTGAGAGCGGTTTCGACATCTCCACCACTACCCTTCCCAAAGACCGCCTTCACAAGCCCGGAAGCATGTATGAGAAGAAGGTGAACGACGGCTTCGAGGTGCTCGAGATACCCAAAGGCACATGGACAGAGGCCATCTTTGCCAAGGCAAAGCCCGAGATAGAGAGACCCCGCATGCGATTTGAGAACGACGACGAGGAAAACGAGGACGAAACTGAGGAAAACGAGACTACAGAGAACGACGACTTCGAGGACGATGACTTCGATGAGGACATGCTCACCGAGGAGAGCTACCGCACCACCTTCGAGACCGACCCGGAAGACCTGACGCTGGAGTCGGTAGATGCCACCGAAGAGGACGAGAACTTCTAAACACATACGTGGCTGGCGAGAACCGCCAACAACAAGACCCAAACCATTCCGCCGATGAGAGCCGCGACTTCCATCGGCGGAGTTTTTCATGGTCACACTATTCCACTAACGAGGCGAACTATTCCCTCAATGAGACTAACAACGGTCTTTCAAAAAGTTATATACCCTATATAACATAGTTATATACCCTATATAGCTTTTTCAAACCTTGTCAATCCTGACCCGAGCATCCGATGGCTGCTGCCCGCAGAGCACAAAAAAGGGCGGCACCGCCTGCGCAGTACCGCCCTTATACCTTATTAGATTATAGAGGTTTATTTCTTCTCTTCCTTCTTCTCGGGAGCAGGCTCGGCCTTCTTGGCCGGCTTGTAGGCCTTGTTCAGTCCGGCGATAACCTCGTTGGTGATATCCATGGCCTTGTCGGCATAGAGAATGTTATCAACCATACCGCCCTTGGTAAGGATGAGCGTATATTTCTTGTCCTTGTTATAGACGGCGAGGAAGTGCTGCACGGAGTCGTGCAGAGCCTTGTTGTATTCCTCGGTCTTCTGCTGAATCTCGTTCGTCAGACGGGCCTGCAGTGCCTGAAGGTCGCTGCTCTGGCGCTGAATGGCGGCCTGCTGCGAGGCGGCCTCCTCGCGGCTGCTGAAACCGTTGCTCTCATACTTCTTCTGGAAGTTCGCGGCAGCGGCATTCAGTTCCTTCTCCTTGGCGGCGAGGGTGTTCTGAATGTTCTGGCTCTTCTTCTCCAAGTCGAGCGTCGATTCTTTGCAGAACTGATACTGGTTGACGATGCTGTCGCTCTCGACATAGGCGATGCGCAGCTCCGAGGGAGCCTGTTTGGTCTCGGATGCGGCCTCAACCTGGGGCTGAGACTTGTCGCACGATGCCACGACCATTGCCACACAGGCAACGGCTACGGCGCGGAATAAGTTTTTCTTGTTCATTATAATTCTTAATTATTAATTTTTAATTCTTCATTCAAAATGCCCTGCCTTGCTGCCGGGCCTCGCGATCCTGATCCATCACGCAGTGGATGCCCCGCTCGCGCATGGCCTCGGAGTCGTGGATGTGCTGCGAAGTGAAGTGTCCGTCCTTGCGGAAAAGCAGCTTCACGCAGAATAATGCCATCGCGATAGCAATTATTAACACACTAAAGAGCAGCAATCTCAACATTTTTTCCTATCTTTGCAGAAACTTTACAATGCGTATATATCAGCCAATGCCGTGCAAAGGTAATACAAAAAGCGGTAACGACAAAATAAAATAACATAAATAAAGAATTTATATGGAATTAAAACCTTCATGCGTCTTCGAGCAGTTTGCCCGAATCAACGCCATCCCGCGCCCGTCGAAGCGCGAAGAGAAAATGATTGAGTTCCTCCGTGAGTTCGGCAAAAGCCACAATCTGGAGACACAAGTAGACGAAACCGGCAACGTCATCATCCGCAAGCCTGCCACCGCCGGCATGGAGCAGAAACCGACCATCATCCTGCAAAGCCACATGGACATGGTGTGCGAGAAGCTGCCTGAGGTGGAGCACGACTTCGACCGCGACCCCATACAGACCTATGTCGATGGCGAATGGATGAAAGCCAAGGGCACCACCCTCGGCGCCGACGACGGCATCGGATGCGCCATTGAGCTGGCCATTCTCGACAGCGACGACATCGAGCACGGTCCGCTGGAGTGTGTCTTCACCCGCGACGAGGAGACCGGACTAACCGGTGCCGAGGGCATGAAGCCGGGATTTATGACAGGCGACATGCTCATCAATCTCGACTCTGAGGACGAGGGGCAGATCTTCGTGTCGTGTGCCGGCGGCCGCAACACCACCGCCACCTTCCGCTACGAGCGCGAGGACGCGCCCGAGGGATGGTTCTTCATCACCGCATCGGTGAAAGGACTCATCGGCGGACACTCTGGCGACGACATCAACAAGAAACGTGCCAACTCCCTGAAGATACTTTCGAGATTCCTCTATCAGACACAGGAACGCTACGGACTGCGACTGGCACAGTTCAACGCGGGCAAGCTGCACAACGCCATCCCACGCGACGGTGTCATCACCTTTGCCGTTCCTGCCACAAAGAAAGAAAACGTGCGGGCAGACTGGAACGTCTTTGTCGCACAGGTAGAGGAGGAATACCACGTGACGGAGAAGACCATGCAGTTCCAACTGGAGAGCGCAGAGGCTCAGCAGGTTCTCCCGCAGGATGTCAGCGAACGGCTCGTACAGGCCATGCAGGCCGTTGACTGTGGTGTCTTCGCCATGTGTCAGGACGAGGAAATCGCGTGGCTCGTAGAGACTTCGAGCAATCTGGCCAGTATCGAGACCACCGACAAAGAGGCAAAGATTGTCACCTCGCAGCGCAGCAACGTCATGAGTGCACTCGACAATCAGGCCGCCACCGTAAAAGCTGCCTTCCAGCTGGCAGGTGCCGAGGTTGTACAGGGCGAGGGCTATCCCGCATGGAAGATGCGTGCTGACAGCAAGCTCACCGCACTTACCGTGGCATCATACAAGAAACTTTTCGGCAAAGACCCGAAGGTTCTCGGCATACATGCCGGACTGGAGTGCGGACTGTTCTCAGAAAAATACCCAGACCTCGACATGGTGAGCTTCGGCCCCACCCTGCGCGGCGTACACTCGCCCGACGAGCGGCTGCACATCCCCACCGTGCAAATGGTTTGGGATCACCTGCTCGACATCCTCAAGAGTGTCTGACACGAAGGTTCTTCAAGACGTAAAATAACTTAAAGACCCTTTGCAAGACATGAAAGTAAAACTCTTTTCCACCCTGCTTCTGGCCGCATTGCTCCTTACGGGCTGCGGCCAGGGGCATGAAGCCAAATCGCTGATTAAAAGTTTCATTGGCGAGTATATGTCCGGCGACCGGAAGAGCGTCACCTACTCGCGGCTCGACTCCACCCGCTTCGTCACCGCCGACGACATCGCCGCCATGCGCAACCGCCTGCCCAAAGCCCGCTACGTCAACGTGAAACCGCCCGTGAACCTGCTCTTCATGAGCACTTCCTACATCGACGCACAGGGCAACAACCACCGTCAGACGTTCTACATCGACGAGCAAATGCAGGGCATCGTCTGCTTCAAGGAAAACTGAAAAGGCAATTAAACAAGAAAATAGAGGACATTCCCTTAGAATAGGATGAATGTCCTCTATTGTTTTTATGTCGGGGCGACAGGATTCGAACCTGCGACCGCCTGGTCCCAAACCAGGAGCGCTACCGGACTGCGCTACACCCCGAACGGGTTTCGGGCTGCAAAATTACGACTTTTTCCGTAATTCTGCAAGTTTTTAAGCTACATTATTTGATGATACCCTGCTCCACAAAGATTTTCTTCAGTGCCTGCACACCACGCTCCACTTGTTCCTCGGTATGGGTGGCCATGAGTGCGAAGCGCACGAGGGTATCCAGAGGGGCACATGCCGGCGGAATGACAGGATTGATGAAGACTCCCGCCTCATAAGCCAAAGCTGTCACGAGGAACGTCTTTTCAACGTCGTGCACATAGAGTGGGATGATGGGGCTCTCGGTGTCGCCAATCTCAAACCCCTCTTCGCGGAAGCGCTTTAAGGCATAGCGCGTCACCTTCCACAAAGCCTCGATGCGCTCAGGCTCTTGCTGGATGATATGGAGGGCAGTCATCGCTGCTGCTGTGGCCGCGGGTGTGTTCGAGGCGGAGAAGATATAGGAACGGCAGCTGTGGCGCAGCCAGTTGATGGTATCGAAGTCGCTGGCGATGAAGCCTCCGATAGAGGCGAGCGACTTAGAGAAGGTGCCCATAATGAGGTCAACCTCGTCGGTCAGTCCGAAATGGTCGCACACGCCGCGCCCCTGTCGGCCGAACACACCGATGCCGTGTGCCTCGTCAACCATCACCGAGCAGTTGTATTTATGTTTAAGTGCTATGATTTCGGGCAATTTACAAAGATCGCCTTCCATAGAGAATACTCCATCGACGACAATGAGTTTGATGGCCTCCTGCGGCAGTTTCTGGAGCACGCGCTCGAGGTCGGCCATGTCGTTGTGCTTGTAGTGCAGCTGTTTGGCGAAGGCCAGCCGCCGGCCGTCAACAATGCTGGCATGGTCGCGGTCGTCGCAAATCACGTAGTCGTCTTTTCCCAACAAGGCGGGTATCACTCCCTGATTGACGGAAAAGCCCGTGGAGAAGCCGATGGCATCCTCCTTGCCCTCGAAGGCGGCAAGCTCTTTCTCCAACTTAACATGGATGTCGAGCGTACCGTTGAGGAAACGGCTTCCTGCACAGCCCGATCCATACTTGTCGAGTGCATCCTTCGCAGCCTGGATAATACGGGGATCGCCCGTCAAGCCAGTATAGGCATTGGAACCAAACATGAGGACATTGTGCCCTCCCATGTCCACTTCGGTACCCTGCTTGCTGGTTATCTCACGAAAATAGGGATATACGTGGGCTGCCATGAACTTTTGCGGCTCACGGTAGCTCTTGAATTTTTCTTGTAATTGTCCCATTATATCTTGGTTTAAAAAGAAAATTCCCCATGGTATGAGCAGGAAAAAATCTTCTTACAATTCAATTTAGGGTGCAAAGTTAATAAAAAAAGATGAAAGAGAAAAACGGAATAACGAAAAATTGCATTTTTAGCAAAAAATACATCTTTCTTTCTTCCATTTCTCGGTTTTTATGATTACTTTTGCAAAGGAATGAAAAAGCGTGTCGTGTTCATCATCAATCCCATATCGGGTGCCGTCAGTAAAGCTGATGTTCCGCGCCAGATAGAGCGTGTGCTCGACCATGAGAAGTTCGACTATGAGCTGGTCATGACCGAGCGGGCAGGACATGCCACAGCGTTAGCCGCCTGCGAGCGAGAACGCGGCACCGACATTGTGGTGGCGGTAGGCGGCGACGGCACGGTGAACGAGGTCGCGCGTGCCATTGTGCACTCACCGACGGCACTGGGAATCATTCCCTGCGGCTCGGGCAACGGCCTGGCCCGGCATCTTCTGTTGCCGATGAACGTGAAGAAGAGCATTGAGATTATCAATACCTGCGAGATTCACGACCTCGACTATGGCATCATCAACGGCCATCCGTTCTTTTGCACCTGCGGCATGGGGTTCGACGCATTCATCAGCCATAAGTTTGCCGAGGCCGGCAAGCGAGGCCCCATCACCTACGTGGAAAACGTGCTGCGCGAAGGACTGAAATACAAACCCGAAATCTACGAGATACAAGACGAGAACGGCACTACCCACTACAAAGCCTTCCTCATCTCATGTGCCAATGCCTCACAGTACGGCAACAACGCCTACATCGCCCCGCAGGCATCGATGAGCGACGGACTGATGGACATCATCATCATGGAGCCTTTCGACGTGCTCGAAGCCCCGCAGATCAGCATCGACATGTTCAATAAGACCCTTGACAAGAGTTCCAAGATCAAGACCTTCAGATGTAAGCAGCTGCACATTCACCGGAAGAAGCCGGGGGTCATCCACTTCGACGGCGACCCCGTCATGGCAGGCGAAGACATCGACGTGGAGCTCAAGGAAAAGGGCATCCGCATCATCGTGAACCCCGACGGCAACAAAGACCTGAGGAAACCCAATATGATTCAGAGCGCAGCCGCGGAGTTGTTCAACGAGATTAACGTTGTGCGCGAGGACATCACCAAGCAGACCCGCCACATGCTTGCCCTGAGCAAAATCCTTCAGCGCAAGCTAAACCTATAGGGTCACTCAAACATTTCCACCCATTTTTTGAACCGCTCTACGCCGGCCTCACCAAACTTCGTGAGGCTGCGGATGGCTTCATCTGTTGTTTTCTCGTGCTCGGGATGGCTTTTTGAATAGAATTTATCGGCATAGCAGATGAGTTTTTCCTCTATTGTCTCGGGGGTAAAATCACGATGAGGCAGCGGCAACCCTTGCAGTAGTATTTCCTCTCTTGTGATGCCTGCCCCCGTATGCCGTTCACATACCCGTGCAAAAGGCTCAAGGGCCTCGCCCCCCACCTCTCTCAGCATCTTTGCTCCCATCATGCCGTGCCTGATATAAGGCTCGGTGCCATGGCAATGGATGCCGGGGGCATTGCAGCGGATAATGCCGATGTCGTGGAGCATGGCAGCCGACACTATAAAATCCCTGTCAAGCCCGAGCTCCGGATGGTGGTCGCAGATGAGCATGGCGCGGTCGGCCACCTGTCGGCTATGCAGAAGGAGGATATGCCGCAAGGGCGTATCCTCCTTATAAAAATAGTCGATGATTTTCTGATAATCCATTTGATTACTGAGGTCTTTCAATGTAGGCGATGGTATCGCCCTTTTGAATTTTCGAGCCTTGACGGGCGTTAATCTCGACGAGCTTGCCGCCGAGGGCCGCTTTCACCTCAACAAATTCGCCCCAGGGAGCCATAATGTAGCAGAACGCGTCGCCCTCCTGATACTCTTTTCCAATGAAAGGCTCTACGGCAGGCACGGCCTCGCCGTCGCCCTGGAACTCCCAGAACACCTGTCCCTTGACGGGTGCCACGATGGCATCGGCCTTGGCGTGCTTGAAGGCGCTGAGCTCCTCGGGCGAGAGCTGTGTGCCAAGGGCGGCATCCTTTGCCTTCTGCAAGTCGGCAAGGAAATTCTTTTTCGCTTGTCCGCTCTTGTAGTTGCGGTACTGCTCGGGGTGCATGGCCAGCTCCCACAGCTCCTCGTCGTCCTGTCCATATTCCCAGCCGTTCTCGTCCATCTCCTTGCGGAAGTCGTCGAGGGCATTGGGATAGAAGGTGCGCGGGTCGTCGGTAACAAACTCGCGGCCCTGCTTCTTTGCCAGCTCGACAATCTCGGGAGCCAGCTTGCCGGGAACCTTTCCGCTCTTGCCGAGTATCATGCCCCATACCGAGTCGTCCATCATGACATACCGGCCCTTCCCCTGCTCAAGAGTGAGAAGGTTGAAGAGCGCGATGTTCTTCACATACTGCGAGAACGGTGTCACCAGTGGCGGATAGCCAACGCGCGGCCACACATATTCCACCTCGTTGAAGAGCTTGACGAGCATATCGTCGGTAGAGAGTTCCTGCTCGCCTTTCTCGCGACGGAGCTTGTTGATGACGCCCATGATGCCGCCGAGGTCGGCCATCATCGAGCCCATCATGCCGCCGGGCAGTCCGCATCCGAGCAGCAGCGACGACATGTGCTTGTTGCCCGGGTTGATGAAGTATCCGAGCCAGTCGTCGATGAACTCCTGTGTGAGCGAGCGCGCCTTCATATAGGCCTCCATGTTGATGTCGGGCACGTCGAAGCCCTCGTTGCGGAGCATCGACTGCACCGAGATCACGTCGGGATGCACCTTGCCCCACGACAGCGGCTCGATGGCGGTGTCGATAATGTCGGCACCGTTCTCGCAGACCTCAAGTATCGAGGCCATCGACAGTCCGGGGCCAGAGTGTCCGTGATACTGGATGATAATCTCGGGATGCTTCTCCTTTATCCGCCTCGTCAGTTTGCCGAGCAGTGCGGGCTGACCGATACCGGCCATGTCCTTCAGGCAGATTTCCTCCGCTCCGGCCTCGATGAGCTGGTCGGCAATGTTCATGTAGTAGTCGAGCGTATGCACGGGCGAGGTGGTGATGCAGAGCGTACCCTGCGGTGTCATGCCGGCCTCCTTGGCCCAGCGGATGGAGGGAATGATGTTGCGCACATCGTTCAATCCATCGAAGATGCGGGGAATATCGACTCCCTGCGCATGCTTCACCTTATACATCAAGGCACGCACATCGTCGGGCACGGGGTACATGCGCAGCGCGTTCAGACCGCGGTCAAGCATGTGGGTCTTGATGCCCACCTCGTTGAAGGGCTTGCAGAAAGCGCGCACGGCGGCGTTGGGATTCTCGCCTGCCAGCAGGTTCACCTGCTCGAAGGCCCCGCCGTTGGTCTCCACGCGGGCAAAGCAGCCCATCTCGATAATCACGGGAGCAATGCGCTCCAACTGGTCTTTGCGTGGCTGGAACTTACCCGAGCTCTGCCACATGTCCCGATAGACGAGACTGAATTGTATCTTTTTCTTTGTCATATTCCTTAGCAGTTTTCGTTTCGGAGTGCAAAGGTAATACAAAAAAATGACACTGCCATCAACAGTCCCGCCTTTTTATTGATTTATAACATTCGTCACCTTTTTTGGCGGCAAGTTATCGTAGGCGTCTATGCTTTCCTCCAGCCGTTGTCTGAGGTGGGCAAGCGGATAGAGGCCGTCGGCGTTGGCGGTCAACCCGTTGAGGGTGATGCCAAAGACTTCGGGCGGGTTTTGTCGCGAGAGCATCGACATGCCGCGCAACTGATCGACACGCTGATAGACAAGATGGAGTGCGGCAAACTCACGGCCGTCGGTATCGACCCATTTCTCTATGACGAGTTTCGAGCCGATGGGGGTCTTCGACTCGATGGCATGAGGCAGCACATAGTCGTCGGCACCGATGGCGGCGAGCACACTGCCAATGTTGGAATCGTGCCCGCAGAGGAAGACGAAACGTCGGTTCTCGTTCTGCAGCTCGCAGAGTATCTCCTGCAAGAGCGGATGAGCCACGTTGACGGCTACGGCCGGTGCCGTGAAAAGTATATCGCCATACCAGTCTTTCACGCCGGCTATGCTGTCCCAGTCGCTGAAGGACAGCTCATGGCCGAACGCTGCCTTCTGCGCATCGGGCTCCTCGTAGTATTGCAGCAACAGGGCATCCGACACCGAGCAGGCCAGCTTCAGCGAGCCGGTCATGCGGGGCTCCTCGCCCACTTCGAGCAGGATGGCGGTGTCGTCGATGCGGAAGCCGCAGGTGTCGCCCTGCTGGCAGGCTGCGCCATGCTCCATGTCGAGCACCCGCTCCATCAACGCGTAGCTGCCTCTCACCTTCTCGCCAAGTCCGGCCATGCCATGCCTGCCGCCCATACGGGCAATCTGGCTGAGAGCAAGTTTGCGAAAATCGTTATCGACTTTCGTCAGCTGTGGCTTGAACACCGGATCCATCGTGCCCACGTCGAAATGGTGTTCGATGGCGACATTGGCCACCGGCAGCATTCCGCTGGAAAAATACTGGGCTGTGGCGATTGTGCGCTGCATAGAGTTGGCATAGAAGCGCATGGCTCCGGGGGCGGGCTGCTCGCACTCCTCCATCAGCCCCTCGCTCACAAGCCACTTGCGGAAGAACTGTCCCATCATGGTTTCGAGCACACCGCCTCGCAGCGACAGCTCCGACGGAGCCGATGACCACTCAAACCACTCATGCGGGGTGAGCCGTCCGAGTGCCGACGCATGACCCGAAAGCGGTGCACGAATGTTGTGACGGCTCAGTGCCACGACTTCTTTCAACTTGTAGCGTTGATGGAAACTTTCCGAGCGAGCTCTCTGAGCCTCAACGGGTTGCAAGCCACACAGCAGAACGGCTGTGAGCATACATAGAAATCTTTTTCTCATACGATCCGGGTATTATTTTATAATATACAGCCATAACCCTCATTTCCCTTAACCGGCAGGATGACTTTTCTGCCGCGTCGCACACTGCCGCTCATGATTAGACTGTGAAAACACGACATAACCACCAGGACGCAAACGGGAGAAATGTAAAAATAGTGAACTAAAACTGGCCGAAATGTTAAAAAATTCTGTCGAAATTTTTCTCCGTTTTAGAACGCGAAAACGGCTTTTCCCCACCCTTTCACTCCCTCATCCCTCGTCTCTCATCCCTCATCCGTTATCAAACATATATGTTTCACCCCGCAAAACACGGTCTTTTGCGGGGCAAAAGACCGTGTTTTGGAACCCGAGACATATATCTTTCGGAGCTGAGAGATATATGTTTCGCAAAACAAGAATTGCACACGCTCATCCCTCGTCCTTCATCTCTCCTCTGTCTGCAGGGGCAGACGCATTGCACACTCATACGTGAAAAATTTGCGCCCGGCGAAAGACAAAAACAAAACGACGGCCTTCTCGTGCAACTTCGCGCTCCGCATGTTAACTTAAAAATGTTAACGCCTGTGAACACAACCGGGGGGGCGATATCCCAAACGTAAGGGCAAACTGCAACTTTGACTGGCATAGAAGGTGCTTTCGTTCGGAAAATCGCAAATAAATTTGCATTTTCGCTCACTTATTCGTAACTTTGGCGGCAGAAACACATGGGAGAAGCTGACAGCGGCATCCCGCATAAAAAAATAGTTAGTGATGAAGAATAAGATTGGAGCCCTCGTTCTACTTGCGGCATTCGCCGCTACGATGGGCTGTCACGGAGACAGGCAGACCGGCAAACAGCGTACAGACGGCAACGGTGTCACAGAACAGGCCTGGCGGTTGCCGGGCGACTCTACGGTATATGGGCTGACGTGCGAGGGCTCGGGCGACACGGTGCTCGTGCTCTTGCCCGAGGACGGCAGCGACCCCATCCGCTACAACATTGAGCAGGCAACCAGGGAAGGGCGCGTGCTGGGAAATCCGCAGACAGGCGACCGCACGGCCATCGTCGTCAGCAAAGACGACAAGCACGTCGCTGAGCTGGTCATCGACATCGACGAGCTGAAGGGCATCTGGTGCTACCTCGTGATGCCCACTGTGCGCGAGGGGCACGAGCTGAACGACTCGCTGCGGCAGCTCTACTTCATTCCACGCGAATACGGCTTTGCCCTGCTGCGGCAGTGGACAGCGCAGAGCGTGGGCTACGTGAGCGAGGCCAACGCGCTGGCCGGCGAGAGCCCCGTCGTCTATCCGCAACTGGGCTACTTCACCGACTGGCACATCCTGAACGGCAAGCTCGTTATCACAAGAGGAACACCCGCGCTGGGGAAAGACAATGAGACCGTCGTGACCGGCAAGCACAACGACACCTGCGACATCGTCTTCCTGCGCGACGACTCGCTCGTACTGGCCTCCGAAGGACAACAGCGCAGCTACTATCGCAAGCAAAGCCAGGAGGAGGTAAACCAGAAGGCTAAGGAAATGACCGAGATTCTCAGAAAGCAGGCTCTCGCAACCGCGGGAGTGGCAAACGACGAATAACAGACCAATTGGGCGCAGAGATTATGCATTATGAACCAAAGGTCGCTGCCTACGGGGAAAAGCAATTATGCATTATGCATTATTCATCAGAGCGCAGCCCGTAGCCATGAAGCCGCTCCTCGGCCAGGCGCTCATACTTTGTGCCCGGCTGCCCATAGTTGGCGTAGGGATGGATGGCAATGCCGCCACGCGGAGTAAACAACCCCTTCACCTCTATATACTTCGGATTCATCAGCTTTATTAAATCTTTCATAATGGTGTTCACGCAGTCCTCATGGAAGTCACCATGATTGCGGAACGAGAAAAGATAGAGTTTCAGACTCTTGCTCTCCACCATGCGCTTGTCAGGGAGATACATGATGCGTATCTCGGCAAAGTCGGGCTGACCCGTGATGGGACAGAGCGTAGTGAACTCAGGACAACGGAACTCCACCCAATAGTCGTTGTCCCCGTGCAGGTTCTCAAATGTCTCCAATACCTCGGGGGCATAGTCGTCACTATACTCCACCTTTTGGCCCAGCCGTTGCAGGCCCTCATCCTGTCGTGTATTCATATTCTTGTTTTGTTAAAGGGGGTTGAGCAAGTACCCCTGACTCATTATCGGGTGCAAAGATACGAAAAATAACTATAAATTAAAAATAAAAACAAAAATAAGCAATAAATTGTGTACTTTCACGATTATATATAAAGCAAAAACCGATAAAATGACAAAAGGCATCAAGACCACTACACTCATTTTAGGCTTTATCTTTGTATGCTCGTTTGTTTCGGCCTCGCCTGTCGACAGAAATACAGCAAAAAGAAAAGCTGCCAAGTACATGTCCACAAAGGGCGAACTTAGATTTGCCGCCGACGCTGGCGGCGAGCAGCCTTCCTATTACATTTTCAACAACGCACAAACAGGCAAAGGCTTTGTCATCGTTTCAGGCGATGACTCCACAGACGAGATTCTCGGCTATTCCGACTCAGGCAGCTTCAATCCCGACAGCATCCCCGCCAACTTGAATTGGTGGCTGCAATGCTACGATGAGCAAATCAAAAACATCCGCACGTTACCATCAAATTCCCGCAGAAAGATGCTTGCCACAGTTTCCGAAAAAACAGCCATTGCACCTCTGGTCACAACAAAATGGGGACAAAAAGCTCCCTACAACGGCATGATTCCCATGTATGATGATGCACAGTCCTTCCCAACCGGATGTGCCGCAACGGCAATGGCGCAAATATTGAAATACTGGAGCAGCGAGAAAGAAACCGCCGAGATTCCCAAATGGTATGTAAACACCAAAGACGGCAGAATAGAAATGCCCATTTTGCCACCGACCACATTTGACTACGAGAAAATGAAAGACACCTATGATGAAAATGATACTGGAGAAGCCGCAGATGAAGTAGCAAAGCTGATGTTCTATTGCGGACAGGCATTAAAAATGGATTACCGGATTTATGGCTCTACTGCTGGGGTCACGTCAAATGATTTTAAAAAAGCCTTCAACTTCAGCGGAGAGATGGAAGACTTAAAAAGAACTCTTTTCAGCACAAGCGAATGGGAGGAAATCATTTACAATGAAATCGTCAACAAAAGACCTGTTTACTATAGCGGAATTGGAGCCGAAGTAGGCCATGCCTTTATTTGTGATGGCTATGATGGAAAAGGATTGTTCCATATAAACTGGGGATGGGATGGCAGATTTGATGGCTATTTCAAATTGGCAGAGCTCAATCCGGGAATCGAAACAAATGGCATGGGAAGATATCCTGACGGATTCAATATCAACCAAAATATTACGATTGGAATATGCCCCGAGGCAACTCCATCTTCTCCTAAAAAACACATTTTGGATATATGCGAGTTCAGTCTACCTACTGAAATCGCGGTCAGATCGTCAGAAAACGAAGACTTCGTCATAAATTTTTCATTTGAAGTCGAAAACAATTCCAGAAAGAGTCGTAACTATGACTTAGGATTTGCCATTTGTGACAAGGACAATTCGTTCATCAAGATAATCCCAATTGACACAAATATAAATATAAGATATAAACAAAACATCATCAAGGATGTCACTCTTTCACTTGGTCAAGGCATACTCAACGAAACATATACCATCAAAGCAATTCATAAAGAGACAGGCACGTTAGAATGGCAATACGACACATATAGTAATATGCGTTATATTAGTGTTACGATAGAGAATAATAATATCACATTGAACAGTTTTATTGACGATGAATCGGGGTTCCTAAAAATTAATAATATTGATTTTGAAGGGAAACCCACTATACTATCCGCTATAACCGTAAAACTAAATATTACAAATGACTGCTTGCAACACAAAGCTATCAGTTTTGTCAGTCCTATTTATCTTTTTGTCAATGGCTATAGGATATCATCTATCGGGGTTGCTCTTGACCCAGGAAAAAGCGACGATTTCCTTATGCATTTTACCGCTTTTCAAAAAGGCAAAAACATTATTAACATAACGACCGACTACCAAGGTAAAAACATTATATATTCTACAACTTTAGATATAAGTGGTACTACAGATATAAATCTAAAACATTCTGAAGATAATCATGCTACCAGGATTTATAGTCTTGACGGAAAGTATATAGGGGTACAAAAAGAACTACAAAACCTGCCATCTGGTATTTATTTCATTAACAAGAAAAAAGTAATTATTCCATAAATTTATCTTATATATATTTGGATTTATTCGAATATGCTGTATTTTGCAAATTATTAAAAATGAATAAACAACAGAAAATATGAAGAAACTATTTGCGATTGCAGCCGTCGCGATGGCTGCGCTGCCACTGATGGCACAATCGAACAAAGAGGCCGAGCAGGCCAAGTACGTGATTGAAGGAACGGCTCCCGACGGGGTCGATAAGGTGTACCTCATCAACAAAGGCGGGAATAACGGGGTGCTCGACAGCGTGGAGGTAAAAGACGGGAAATTCCATCTGGAAGGCTCTGAGGCCAAGGACAATTTCTTTCGTGTGGGAGACGGGAAAAGTGACGTTCTCTTTATCAATGACGGCACACCGCTGACCATCGACTTGGGCAACAGCACTTTGAAAGGATCACCGTTGAACGAACGACTGAACAAATACGACCTCGAGACACGTGCACTCAATAATAAAATTAAGCCTTTCCACGAAGCGATTATGGAATATCAATCTTCGGGCAACCGTACAGAAGAGGAGATGAGGACCTTCATCGGACAGTTGTGGCCACAGGTTGAACCCATCCAAAAAGAATTGCAGGCATATCTCATGACCATCATCAGGGAAAACCGCGACAATATTATTCCCGCCATCTTTGTGAACCAACTAATCGGAGGCGAGGATGCCGAGGCCGAGATGAAAGAGTATTTTGACCCGTCGTTTGCATACGTGAACCATCCTGCCTGCGCAAACGCAAAAGCATATCTTGAGGCACAGCTGGCCAAGAATACCATCATCGGCACGCAGTTCATCGACCTTGAGGAGAACGATGTCGATGGAAAGCCTCACAAGCTGAGCGAATATGTAGGTAAGGGCAACTACGTGCTCATCGACTTCTGGGCATCGTGGTGCGGGCCGTGTATGGGAGAGATGCCCAACGTGAAAGCCAACTACGACAAATATCACGAAAAAGGCTTCAACGTCGTAGGTCTATCCTTCGACCGCGACGCCGCCGCATGGAAGAAAGCCATCACAGAGAAAGGCCTCAACTGGATTCACCTCTCCGACCTGAAATTCTGGCAAAGCGTTGCCGCCAAGACCTATCAGATACAGAGCATCCCCTCGTCATTGCTCGTTGACCCGACTGGCAAGATTGTCGCCCGCGACCTGCGCGGCGAAGCCCTCGGCCAAAAACTCGCAGAAATTTATGGATTTTAATTATGAAAAAGAAGACACTTATTAAACTATGCATCGTGGCAGCCATACTTGCCTTGTGTGGCCTGGCCATACTGTTAGTCTGCTGTAAAAACGCGGCATGCCACGCTGATTCGCAAGTGCAGTCAACCGAACTGATACGCACCAGCCAGAGCTGGGACGGTGTGGAACTGCCCGATTACCTCTGCGGTCGTCCCGAACTGGTTGCAGTGAAGTATGTGTTCCCTGCCGGTAAAAAGCTGGGCTGGCACCACCACCCGGTAATCAACTATGGCGTGCTCGTTGAAGGCGAGCTGACCATCATCGGACAAGACGGCCAGGAGAAGGTCGTCCATGAGGGCGAGGCTGTCGTCGAGATGGTGAACACCATCCACCACGGCGAGAACCGGGGCACGAAACCCGTCGTGCTCTACATGTTCTACCTTTCACAGAAAGACAAGCCTCTCGCCGTGCAACATCCCGAAATTCCACTGGAATAAATCCTAAAAACACAGGATATAGGATAAGTACAGCAAAACAAAATTTTTCCCACAAATGCTTGGCCGATTGCGGGAAAAATTTTATCTTTGCATCGTGCATTGTCTCTTGCAGATATTGCACAGACATTTTTGATAAAGAAGCGTTATGCTTAACTTGTGATAGGAAACCTGAGAAATTTCTTTTATAGCGCAAGAAAGTATAATGGTTCACGCATAGGCGTGGACTGTTATTATACCTTTCGTGCTACAAGGTTTTCTCAGGACCTCCTATCTAAGATTGGTGTACAGTTCCACGCTTCTCCATATCTGTAACTTTGCCTTTGCGGAACTTTGGAGGGCAGCAAAAAGAAATAAGGAAAATGAAAACAATACATCTGCCTTTGCTGTTGTTGACCTTTCTATCCGCGCATATATATGCTGATGACGGCACGGTCTTTGACGAAGTGCCACAGGCTGGGCTGCACATGACGTTCAAGATACTGAGCGAGGAGGACAAGACCCTGCAGATAGGTATAGGCGACTATTCGTGGAAGACGTGCATATCGAACACAACATCGGGACAAGTAAAGATTCCCTCACAGATTCCTTATTATGAAAAACCCTATACCGTTGTCCGCGTCGGGTACGGAGCATTCTACAGGTGCAACAAACTGACATCCATCATTCTGCCGACAACGACAGAAGTCATTGAAGCCTGTGCCATTCAGTTTTGTACCAATTTACATGAGGTCGTTCTTGGCGAAAGCCTGCGCGAGATAGGAAGCGATGCATTTTTAGAATGTAACCAACTGGTTTCTCCCACTTTCCCTGTCACACTGGAAAGAATTGGGGTTGGTGCTTTTCAATGCTGCTATGCCATTACATCCATCACCATTCCCCGAAACGTAAATTCCATCGGGGAGCAAGCCTTCCATTACTGTGAGAAGATTGAAAATATTGTTGTCGATGAACGAAACACCATGTATGACTCCCGTAACAATTGCAATGCCATCATTGAGACTGCGACGAACAAACTCATCAGTGGATGTAAGAATACACAGATTCCTGACAATGTCACAGCCATTGGCAACTACGCTTTTGCAGGACATACTGCCATGACCGAAATCAAACTTCCTAAAGATATAGAAGAAATCGGTGCGGCTGCGTTTCGTAATTGTAAAAGCCTTAGCTCAATTGTTGCAAAAATGACTGAGCCACCCCATATCTCGGCTGACAACTTCTATAACATTTCTCCCCGTGCCATGCTTACCATTCCTTATGGTACAAAGGAGGCCTACGTCGCAGCAGGATGGACAGAGGATATTTTCAAGGGTGGCATTGTGGAAGAAGAGCCTACGGAAATTTCCATTTCAATTAGTGAAAACGAGATACGAACCTTCTCATCTTCATACCCACTCAATTTTCACCAAGCAGATAATATCAAGGCATATATCGCTTCCGCATTCACACCTCGTACAGGGGAGGTTATACTGACACGCATCAAGAACGCCCCTGCCAACACCGGCCTGATTCTTATAGGAGAAGTCGGACACCACGTCATTCCTGTTGAAAATGAAGAAATCGTGGTGTCAAACCTGTTGAGAGCTGTATTAGAGCCCACTACACTTGAACAAGACAACCCGCTCTACACAAATTTTGTATTTGACAACAAAGGCGACGGATATGGATTCTATGCCGTTGAAGAAAGCTGCATTCTCGAAGCAGGTACAGCTTATCTTCCACTGGAAAAAGACATCTCCAGCCTGATATCACCGGGAGCAAAGCTAAATATTGTACTGAACGAAGACGTGGAAACCAGCATTTCTCCAATTCATAATTCAGAGTCCACTGTTCATTATCTTGATAATGGTTTCTATGACCTGCAAGGAAGCAAGATTGCCGACAATCCCTCATTCTTCAACTTTCTTCCCCCATCCCCAAAAGGTATCTATATTCGGAACGGGAAGAAGATTCTTGTGAATTGGAACCGATGACAGGCAAGCAAGGCCGAGCACGATAAGGCCGAGGGGACGCCAGAGCGGCGAAGCCCTCGAAAAGAAACTCGCAGAAATCTACAGCGACTGACCTTCTACTGCTATCAATCAACCTCCCCCACACCCCACCAAAACAAATAAAGCAAGCGCAAGAGCCCCCTCTCGAGCTTGCAAATTTAAAATATATTATTTATCTTTGCATCGCATTTCAACTATCAATTGATACGTCCCTACAATCTACTTTCCTCCCTTTCGGGGCGAGATCGGGAGGGGGGCTTTACACGGCATTGCTGATAAGGTAGGTCATGTAGGCGAGGAAGACAGCAACGAGCACGAAGCCTTCCCAGCGCTCTACACGCAACTTAGTAAACGAGAAGAGCCACAACATCAGCATTGAGACTACAAGGATAGAAAGGTCGATGGAGGTGATGCCCTCTATCTGCATGGGGCAGATGATTCCAGTGGCACCGATGATGAACAGGATGTTAAAGACATTGGAGCCGAGGACGTTGCCGATGGCGATGCCCGAGTTACCTTTCCGCGCAGCCACAATGCTCGTGGCCAGCTCGGGCAGCGAGGTGCCTCCTGCCACAATGGTCAGACCAACAACAGCCTCACTCATACCGAGAGCCGTAGCCAACGCCGTCGCATTATCGACAAACACATTGGAGCCGATAATCAGACAGGCGAGGCCGAGCACGATGAGGCCAATGGAGCGCCAAGGTCCTCCCCTTGGGGGGAGAGGTGAGGGGACAGTCTCTCCCGTGGCAAAACTATTCTCCAATTTCTCTCCTCTCTCCTCTAAAGAGGCAGGAGCTTTCGTTGTCTTCAGTGTCATATACATGAACACGAGAAAGGCTGCAAAGAGCAGTGTCGCATCGATACGCGAAATGTCGCCGTCGAAAAAACACATGGCGAGCAACGCCACCGAGGCGAAAAACGAGAAGGGGATATCCTTGCGGACGGTCTGCGGCAGGATGGTCATCGGCGCCACAGCCGCCGCACAGCCTACAATAAGCAAGGTGTTGAAGATGTTGCTGCCCACGACATTACCCACGGCAAGGTCGGCGGTACC
>JAFRZC010000108.1 GCA_017442765.1 Prevotella sp.
CAGACCTCGCTGCGCGAGTATCTGCCGAAGACCATGCGACAGAACCTGCATCTGCTGGAGACCTATCCCGACTATCAGTTCAATTTCGAGGGGGCGGTGAAGTATCAGTGGATGAAGGAGTACTATCCGCTGGAGTTTGAGAAGGTGAAGGCATACGTGCTTAACGGCCGCTGGCATTTGGCGGGCTCGTCGTGGGATGCCAACGAGACGGTCATCTGCTCGTCGGAGTCGTGGATGCGCAACGTGGCTCTGGGCCAGGCGTTCTACCGCGAGGAGTTCGGGCTTGAGGGCACCGACATATTCCTGCCCGATTGCTTCGGCTTTCCGGGCAATATGCCGGCGATGATGCGTCACTGCGGGCTCATCGGATTCTCTTCGCAGAAACTGGGCTGGCGCACCAAACCGTTCTATGAGGACGGAAAGAAATACCCCTTCACCATCGGCCTGTGGAAGGGCATCGACGGGTCGGAGGTGATGATGACCCATGGCTTTGCCTATGGTCAGCGCTATCCCGACCACGACCTCTCCGCCAACGAGCGGCTGCAAAGGGAGATTGCGCAGAGTCCGCTCGGGATGGTCTATCGCTACTATGGCACGGGCGACACGGGCGGCTCGCCCGACATTCCCTCGGTGCGGGCCGTTGTGAAAGGCATGAAAGGCGACGGGCCGGTGGAGATCGTCAGCGCCACGAGCGACCAGCTCTACAAGGATTTCCAGCCCTACGACGCGCACCCCGAGCTGCCGCGCGCCGAGGGCGAGATGCTCATGGACGTACACGGCAACGGGTGTTATACCTCGCAGGCCGCCATGAAGCTCTATAATCGTCAGAACGAGCACCTCGGCGATGCTGCCGAGCGGGCCGCCGTGACTGCCGAATGGCTCGGTGCTGCGGCTTATCCGAAAAGGCAGATGACGGAGACGTGGCGGCAGGTCATCTGGCATCAGTTCCACGACGACCTGCCTGGCACGTGCATCCCCCGGGCATACGAGTTCTCGTGGAACGACGAGCTTATTGCGCTCAACCGCTTCTCCAACGTGCTGACCACGTCGGTCAACGGCATTGCCAGTCGCATGAACACCGATGTCAGCGGTACTCCCGTTGTGCTCTACAATCCTGAGGCATTCCCCGTGAAAGCTGTCGCACAGGTTGAACTCACTCCTCACCTCTCACCTCTCACCTCTTATCAGGTGAAAGACAGCAAGGGCAAGACTGTCGCGTCGCAGGTGGTGACCGACTCTCGCGGGCAACGGCAACTCATCTTTGAGGCCTCCGTGCCTGCGACAGGTGCTGCGGTGTATAGTGTGACGCCCGCGAAAAAAACGGAGAGGCTGCCTGCCCGTCCTGCTACGACGCTGGAGAATACGGTCTATCGTCTTACGGTCGATGCGCAGGGCAATGTCTCGTCCGTTATAGATAAGCGCAACGGTAAAGAGTTGGTGGCATCAGGCAAGGCTTTCGGACTTGTTGTGTTCGACGACTGCAAGTCGTATGCCTGGCCGGCATGGGAGATACTCAAGGCTACACTCGACAAGGAACCTGTGCCCGTAGTCAGTAATGTGAAGGTGGAGCAGGTCGAGAACGGCCCAGTCAGAAAGACCCTCCGCATCAAGAAACACTATGGTGAGTCGGCCATTGTGCAGGACATCAGCCTCTACGAGGGCGCACAGGCCGACCGCATCGACTTCCGCAACGAGGTGGAGTGGCAGTCGCTCAATGCGTTGCTCAAGATGAACTTCCCCATGAACGTCAGCAACGAGAACGCCACCTACGACCTTGGCCTCGGCAGTGTGGAGCGTGGCAACAACCGCGACAACTCGTTTGAGGTGTATGCTCATGAGTGGACCGACCTCACCGACCGCGACGGCTCGTATGGCATCACTATCCTCAACGATTCGAAGTATGGCTGGGACAAACCCGACGACAATACCTTGCGTTTGTCGCTACTCTACTCGCCCAAGGCCGACAAGGGCTATGTCTATCAGGAGAAGCAGGACTTCGGCCATCACGAATTTACCTTCAGCCTCATCGGGCACGAGGGCACGCTCGACAAGTCGATGGCTGTCCAGCAGTCAACCGTATTGAACAGCCCCGTCCGCGCTTTTGTCAGCCCGAAGCATAAAGGCGAGCTCGGCAGGGAGTTCTCGTTCGTCGCCTCTGATAACGACAATGTCGTTGTCCGCGCACTGAAGAAGAGCGAGACGGGCGACGAATACTTCATCCGTGTGTATGAGAATACGGGCGTGAGCAGTCAGCAGGCACGGCTGACCTTTGCAGGAAATATTGTTAAGGCAGTCGAGGCCGACGGTACGGAGAAGGAAATCGGCGCTGCCACGTTCGCAGGCAATGTGCTCGATGTGTCGTTGAAACCGTTTGGTGTGAAGGCATATCGGTTGACACTCGCCCCCAAGGATAACCTCTCACCTCTCACCTCTCACCCCTCGCCCCTGTCCCTGCCCTACAACCGGCGATGCTTCTCCTTCAACGACTTCCGCAACGGTGCCGACTTCTCCGGCGGATACAGCTATGCCGCCGAGCTGCTGCCCGACGAGGGTATCACGGTTGACGGCATCCCCTTCGCTTTTGGAGAGAAAGACGGCGAAAACGGTCTCAGCTGTAAAGGCGACACCATACAACTGCCCGAGGGACAATACAATAAAGTATATCTGCTCGCTGCCTCGGCACGGGGCGACCGCAAGGCGACGTTCACCGTAGGCAAGGCGCAGCAGACGGTCACCGTGCCTGAATACTCCGGCTTTTACGGGCAGTGGGGACATACGGGCCAGACAAAGGGACACATGAAACCCGCCGACGTGGCCTACGTCGGCACGCACCGACACTCGGCGGCCGGCGATGAGTATTATGAGCAAACCTATATGTTCAGATATGCGCTCGACGTGCCCAAGGGAGCCACGCAGGTCATCCTTCCCGACGACGAGAGCATCGTTGTCTTTGCGGCAACGGCGGTCAACGAGCCGGAGCGTATCAAGCCTGCCGGAGCATTCTTCCGCACCAACAACAAGACCGACCAGCCTGCCGATGCCGCCGTGGTAAGGCCTAATCTGCTGAGACAGGCTACTGTCATTGCCGTGTCGGGCGAATGCAACGAGGAGGAGAAAGCCGTTAACCTGACGGACGGCAGTCTGGATACGAAGTGGTGCGACGTGACCGATGCGCCCAACTACGTGGCCTTCGACCTCCGCAGTGAGCAGACGCTCTCGGGCTGGCGCATGGTGAATGCCGGGCAGGAAGAGGCAACCTATATCACTCGCGCGTGTCTCCTACAGGTGCGCAACAGCCTGACCGAAGAGTGGAGGACCATCGAC
Organism: Prevotella sp.; assembly: GCA_017442765.1. The sequence continues at coordinate 3,325 of JAFRZC010000108.1, forward strand.
ATGCTCGACGGCAACCGCCTCGACGAGGTAGTCCGTGAGTTTCAGCCTGTCGCAGCACGCTACGTGCGCCTCTATGTCGTCGGCCCCACCCAGAGCACGGGCCACGATGCCACCCGCATCTATGAGCTTGAAGTTTATTAAAAACGCGAAAAGTGGTTAAAATGTGCTAAAGTTGTGCAACTTTTCTTGGTTTTGTGCGTCATATCATTAACTTTGCACGCAGATATTAACTTCAAAAAGGTATTATAGTATGAAGAAAAGTATTTTAATGTTCGCTGCGCTGGCTGCGCTTATGCTGATGACGGGCTGTGCCAGCAAGAAGGATCTGGAGAACTGTAAGTTCGAGAATAAGGAGCTGACAGGCAGTCTGATGTCGGCAGAGAAACAACTGGCCGCATCGCAGGCGCGGGTGAGCAGTCTTGAAGAGCAGCTCGAGGCTCAGAAGAAGGCATACGCCGCACTGCAGGCCTCGCTCGACAAGAGTCTGACGAACGCAAGCCAGAACAATGTTTCAATCGACAAACTGGTTGACCAGATCAACGAGTCGAACCAGTACATTCGCCACTTGGTGGAGGTGAAGTCGAAGAGCGACTCGCTCAACATGGTGCTCACCAACAACCTGACACGCTCGCTCTCGAAAGAGGAGCTGAAGGAGGTTGACGTGCAGGTGCTCAAGGGTGTGGTCTATATCTCGCTGGCCGACAACATGCTCTACAAGAGCGCATCTTACGAAATCAACGAGCGCGCACAGGAGACACTGTCGAAAATTGCCAAGATCATCATGGACTATAAAGACTACGACGTGCTCATCGAGGGTAACACCGACAACGTGCCCATCACCCGCGAGAATATCCGCAACAACTGGGATCTCTCGTGTCTGCGCGCGTCGAGCGTTGTGCAGGAACTGCAGAACCGCTACGGCGTTGATCCGAAGCGGCTGACCGCCGGCGGACGCGGCGAGTATAATCCGCTGGCCACCAACGACACCGAGCTGGGCAAACAGCGCAACCGCCGCACGCAGATTATCATCACGCCGAAACTCGACCAGTTCATGGACCTCATCGACCAGGCTCCTGAAGAGTAACTTGGTGTAAAAGGACAAACGTTCATTAAAAATTCCCTAGGGAATTTCTTCCGAAAGACCATCTTTCGCAGAGAATTCCCTAGGGAATTTTTTGTGGTTAAGTCTCAACTGAAAGCACAATTGTAAATATTCGTTCTCTAAATGGCATTTTTCTTATAGGGAAACCGCATTGAGTGTTTACTACTTTTTTTACTCAACACGGAGGACAAAAAGGTGTAATTATTTCCCATTTCATCGGGGATTTTCGGTTTTTGACAAAACAAGAAACCATCTTTTTAGTTATATTTTGTTTATATTCTTCGTTTTTTCTTTCAAATGTGCCGTTTTTTTGCTATCTTTGCAGAAAATTTAGCTGCGCTCGGCATAGCTCAAGCAAGCTTGGCTCTGCTCTCGTTGGCAAAATCTTTGCAGAAAATTTAGCACTATAAAAATACATGCGTTATTTGCAATCGAAAATAAAAGTAGGACTGATAGGTTTCGGGCGGATGGGCCGCTTTTTCCTTGAGGCTTTTCAGGCTGACGACCGCTATCGGGTGGCCTACATCTGCGATGTGAACGAGACATGCAGGAACATTGCCCGCGAGAAGGCTCCCACGGCAATCATCACCGACTCGGAAGAGGATATATATAACGACGAGAGTGTCAGCCTTGTCGCGCTGTGTGCATACGCCGACTCGCGCAAGTCGCAGATAGAGCGTGCCCTGCGTGCCGGCAAGCACGTAATCGCAGAGAAGCCCATTGCCGACACTCCGGAAGATGAACAGGCTCTGGTGGCTCTGAGCGAGAGCTGCGGCACATTCTGCACGGTGAACATGTACTTGCGCAACTCATGGTACTATCAAGAGCTGAAGCGCATCATCGACTCGGGCGAGATCGGCGAGCTGGCCATCCTACGCATCTGCCACATGACACCCGGACTGGCTCCGGGCGAAGGGCACGAGAGCGAAGGACCGTCTTTCCACGACTGTGGTATGCACTATGTGGACGTGGCACGGTGGCTGGCTGGCGGCAACTATAAGACGTGGCACGCACAGGCCATCCGTATGTGGTCGTACAAAGACCCGTGGTGGCTGCAGTGCCATGGTACGTTCGACAATGGCGTTGTCTTCGATATCACGCAGGGATTTGTCTATGGTCAGCTCTCCAAGGACCAGACCCATAACTCTTATGCCGACATCATCGGCACGAAAGGCATCGTCCGCATGACCCACGACTTCCAGACCGCCCGCATCGAACTTCGTGGTGTCACCAAGACCGAAGTCATCGAACATCCCTATGGCGGGAAGAACATTCCTCAGCTGATTGCAAAAATGGCCGATTCCATCGGTAAAAATGAGCGCAATGCGCTGATGCCTACCTTCGCCGACTCGGCATACGCCTCGGACATCTCGATGCGTTTCCTCGAGGATGCCGCCCGGCACGACATGCCCCCGAAGGGATCGCTTGAGACGCTTGAGGAGATTCGCGAGCGCCGTCGGCACATGAAGAACGGCTACGGGCTGTTGCCGCACAATCAGGAGAACTAAATTTTATTCATCATAAAAATCACCAACTAACAATCCTAACAATTATGTCAGACATTTCAAGAAGAGAATTTCTGAAGAGAAGTGGTGCTGCACTGGCAGGAATGATAGCCGTCCCGACCATCGTTCCCGCATCTGTGCTCGGCAAGAAAGCCGGCAAGAAGGCACCAAGTGACAAACTCAACATCCTCGGTATCGGTATCGGAGGGCGTGGCGCAGCCGACCTGCATGAGATGGAGACTGAAAACATCATTGGTCTCTGCGACGTGGACTGGAAGTATGCCAAGCATATCTTCGACAAGTATCCGCAGGCCAAGGCCTACAACGACTATCGCAAGATGTATGATGAGC
>JAFRZC010000109.1 GCA_017442765.1 Prevotella sp.
ACCAACTCTGGGAGGAGTTCCTCGGTGCCTGCAATAAGTTCTTCGATGCCCGCAATGCCGCTGGTGCCGGACAACGTGGCGAGGAGCGTGAGAACCTGGAGAAGAAGCGCGAGGTGATCGAGAAGCTGAAGGCTGCTGCAGCAGAGGCTGGCGAGAATATCCAGGAGACCGTCCAGAAGCTTGTGGAGGAATACCAGGCCATCGGTCATGTGCCCTTCAAGGAGAAGGACAAGCTCTACGAGGAATACCATGCTGTGCTCGACAAGCTCTATAAAGAACTGAATGTCAATGTCGCCAAGCGTCGTCTGAACAATTTCAAGCAGAGTCTGAAACAGGTGGCTGAACGTGGTGAGAATGCCCTCGACAACGAGCGCGCCCGTCTGTTCCGCCAGTATGAGGCCATCAAACAGGAGGTACAGACCTATGAGAACAACCTCGGCTTCCTGAATGCCTCCTCGAAGAAGGGCAACAGCCTCATCGATGAGATGAACCGTAAGGTTCAGAAGCTGAAGGACGACATGAATCTCGTCCGTGAAAAGATCAAGGCAATCGACGCTGAGAACAAGGAATAAAAAGGAAATCCCGCCAAACAGCGGGATTTTTTCATGCTTTTGAAAATTTTTCTCGGAAAAGTTTTGGTAATTCCAGAAAAAGTAGTACCTTTGCACCCGCAATTCAAAATTGCAAGGCTCATTGGGGTATGGTGTAATGGTAACACTGCAGATTCTGGTCCTGCCTTTCCTGGTTCGAGTCCGGGTACCCCAACTGAAAAAAAAAAGAGGTTTCCACGGTGGGAGCCTCTTTCTTTTTGCTCAAAATCTTAAAATTATTCTAATTTATTTTGAATTTCGCCTAATTTACACTACCTTTGCATCACAATACATATTATATAATTAATGGAACAAACAAAAGCGCTCGTTAAAACCATTACAGAGGGTATTCAAGAGAAGAAAGGCACCGATATTGTCGTGGCCGACCTGACGAAGATTGAAGGTACCATCTGCAAATATTTCATCATCTGTCAGGGAAACTCTCCGACACAGGTAGAAGCCATTGCCGAGTCCATCGGTGATTTCGCCCGTGAACGACTGAAGGAGAAGCCCACACATGTTGTCGGACTGGAAAACGCCCAATGGGTGGCCATGGACTATACCGATGTCCTGGTCCATATCTTCCTGCCCGATGTCAGGGCCTATTACGACCTCGAACATTTGTGGGAAGATGCCAGACTGACCCATATTCCAAACCTCGATTAACAGATTATCATGGACAATAAGAAGATGCCCAACAAAGGCGGCGGTGATCCGAAGATGAACATGCCGCGGTTTAATATGAACTGGATCTACGCCATTGCCATCGCGGCTTTGGCCCTGTTATATATATCCGGAGGCGGCCCATCGAACAGCAGTGTCGCCAAACAGGCCACCTACTCCGAGTTCAAGGCGATGGTGACGCGCGGCTATGCCTCGAAGATCGTTGTCAACAAGAGTCAGGGCACCCTCCGCATGTATGTCAAGCCCGAACATATCCGCGATGTGTTCCACCAAGGTACCCAGCAGACGGGCAACGAGCCCTACGTGGAAGTGGAGTTCGGCTCCATCGACCAGGTGGAGACCTTCATCGAGGAGGCCAAGACCAACAAGACCTTCACCGGTCAGTACAGCTACGAGAACCGGCGTGAGAACGAGATGTTCAACCTGCTGATCTACAACGTGTTGCCCTGGGTCTTCATCATCGGTCTGATGATGTTCCTGATGCGCAGGATGAGCGGTGGTGTTGGCGGCAACAGCGTCTTCAGCGTCGGTAAGTCCAAGGCCAAGATGTATGAGAAGGGCGGTGAGTTAGGCATCACCTTCAAGGATGTTGCTGGTCAGGCCGGTGCAAAACAAGAGATACAGGAGATTGTGGAGTTCCTGAAGAACCCCCAGAAATATACCGACTTAGGCGGAAAGATTCCCAAGGGCGCCCTGCTCGTGGGGCCTCCGGGAACCGGTAAGACCCTGCTCGCCAAGGCTGTGGCCGGTGAGGCCGGTGTCCCGTTCTTCTCGATGTCGGGTTCCGACTTCGTGGAGATGTTCGTGGGTGTGGGTGCCAGTCGTGTCCGCGACCTCTTCCAACAGGCCAAGGCAAAGTCGCCTTGCATCATCTTCATTGATGAGATTGATGCCGTGGGCCGTGCGCGTAGCCGCAACCCTGCAATGGGCGGCAACGACGAACGTGAGAACACGTTGAACGCCCTGCTCACGGAGATGGACGGTTTTGGTACCAACAGCGGTGTCATTATCCTCGCTGCCACCAACCGTGCCGACATGCTCGACTCTGCCCTGCTCCGTGCAGGCCGTTTCGACCGTCAGATCCACGTAGACCTCCCCGACCTGAACGAGCGTAAGGAGGTATTCTTGGTACATTTGAAACCATTGAAGATTGACGAGACGGTTGATGTCGACTTCCTCGCCCGTCAGACACCCGGCTTCTCGGGAGCCGATATTGCCAATGTCTGCAACGAGGCCGCGCTGATTGCCGCCCGTCATAACAGTGAGAAAGTGGGCAAGCAGGATTTCCTCGATGCCGTCGACCGTATCATCGGTGGTCTGGAGAAGAAGACCAAGGTGATGACCGAGAAGGAGAAGCGCAGCATCGCCATCCATGAGGCCGGTCATGCCACGATCTCCTGGTTCACGGAGTTTGCCGACCCCTTGGTCAAGGTGTCCATCGTCCCCCGTGGTCAGGCCTTAGGTGCTGCCTGGTACCTGCCTGAGGAGCGTGTGCTGCAGACCAAGGATGCCATGCTCGACGAGATGTGTTCGCTCTTAGGCGGCCGTGCTGCTGAGGAGCTGTTTATTGGCACCATCTCCACCGGCGCGATGAACGACCTCGAGCGTACCACCAAACAGGCCTATGGCATGATTGCTTATGCCGGTATGAGTGAGAAACTGCCGAATATCTGCTATTACAGCAACCAGGAATACCAGTTCCAGCGCCCCTACTCTGAGACCACAGCCAAGATCATGGACGACGAGGTATTGCGCATGATCAACGAACAGTACGAGCGTGCCAAGCGCATCCTCACCGAGCATAAGGAGGGTCATGCCCAACTCGCCCAACTGCTGGTCGATCGCGAGGTCATCTTCGCCGAGGATGTCGAGCGCATCTTCGGCAAACGTCCCTGGACCAGCCGTGCCGAGGAACTCCTCGAAGCCCAGATGAAGGCCGATGCCGAGCGCATGGCGGAGGAACGCGCCCGTCAACTTGAGGCACAAGCTGATGAAGGGAAAAGTGAAAAGGATTTAGAGGAGAGAGGAAAGAGGAAAGAGAATAGTAGATAAACAATCATATAATGAATGATTTCTTTTCTCTCTCCTCTTTCCTCTAAACCAGCGTCTGCGTATAAAGGTAAACGACAGCGGCCGGAATCGCGAGCAGCGAGGAGTCGAAACGGTCGAGCATGCCGCCATGACCGGGGAGAATTGTTCCACTGTCCTTGATACCTAAAGTACGCTTGAGTAGCGACTCTATCAAATCGCCCCACGTGCCGAAGACCACGACAGTCAGTCCCAGTCCGGCCCACTCGAAGGCATTGAGATTAAGTTCGTTGACACTATACTGCTCTGTCAAATACCATATCAGTACAGCGATACCCATCACAAGAATACCACCACCAATAC
>JAFRZC010000110.1 GCA_017442765.1 Prevotella sp.
AACATCCTCTATATCTTTGGCAACGCGACCTTCCTGACGGCCACAATGCCGTAGTTTCTGCGGGCAGCTAATGGCACAAGGAGGCGTGACACAAAAAGGGCCGACACCTTTTGATGCCAGCCCCATTTTTCACTCTTCACTTTTCACTAGCGTAGCGAAGCTCGCGCCGCGCCTAGTCTTTGTCAAGGTCTGCGCCACCATTTCCACCGCTGCTACCGCCCGTGTTAATCACCAGGCTCGAAGCCTGTCCGGGCATCGCGAAGCTACCGGTGTACACACCCTCGCTCTCGGTCAGCTCGATCTCTGATCCGTTGATGGTTGCGGTCGGCACCTGACCCTCAGCCGGCGTGATGCTGATCGCCACCTCGTCGTCCTCACCCAGGCTTGAGCCCGAGGTCACAGCATTGCCGTCCTTGGTCACGCTCGCACTACCGCTACCGCTGGTCGAGATGCTCAGCGCATACCCCTCTGCGGTCTCTGAGCCCGTCGAAGAGCCGCCCTGCGAACCGCTGTTGCCTGTACCGTTGTCGTCGCCCTCAGGGTCCTCCACGGTTCCTGCGTCAGCAGAGGTTACACGCTTCACCACCTCGCCATTGCGGTCGTAGCAGGTAATCTGAATAGCCGTGTTGGCCAGTTCCTCTTTCAGGGCCGTTGTCGGGGTGAAGATGATGCGACGGGTACTGATGAGCGATGTCTTCACATCGTTGACATCCTCCACCGCCTTGGCCGACAGACCGAAGCGCATGTTACCCAGTCCGGGCAGCGCCACTGAGTGGCCTTCCGTGGCCCAGGCCTTGATCACTTCACCGGCACCTTTCCAACAGGCCGACATTACACCTTCGCTCACGCCTGAGCGGATGGCGGCTTCCTTAATCACCTTGTCCTGGTCGAGTGTTGAGTACAAGTCGGGCACCATCACATAGCGCCAGAATCCAGGATCGTTCTCGTTCTTGGAGAATTTCAGTTTCTTCTCCTTTGCTTTTACTTTTAATGCCATAGTCTTAAAAATATTTCATGGTATTAAACTACTATTCGGCCAACTACATCGGGTGGCCGCTTCCCGCCTTATTATTACATTGCAAAGATACGAAAAATTTCTGAATTATGCAAGCATTTTCGTCAATATTTTTAGTGAAATTTTACTAATAATCCCCATGTTTTTCACAAGGCCTTCCAACACTTTTTCCATGGCCTTCCGACAAGTGTCAGGAGGCCTTGTATCAAGAATTTCCTCCTTTCCTATATGCCGACATGCCGACAAGCCGACATCAGTTTGTGAGTGATATAACAGATAATATTAAAGGGCATATTTTATAAAATATGCCCTTTAATTAAACTATGTAAACGAATGTCGGCATGTCGGCTTGTCGGCATCAGAAGACATCAGGATTGTGCGCCTGCTCAATTTCCGACTGCGTGTGCTCACGCACATAATAGCCCCGGGTGCTGTTATGCCCGCTTCGCGACTTCACAAACCCGAACTTGGTCATGATGGCGCCGAGGCGGCGAGGGTCGGGGTTCTTCTTCAGGTTGCCGAGGGAGGATATCTTTGCCGAGATCTCCGCCAGGGTGAGGAATTTCGAGCCTGCATCCTCCATCTTGGCCGGCGAGAAGTAGATGGGTATGAGCTCTTCCTCGCTGGTGGGCACCATGAACGACTCGACGTGGGTTTCGAGCGACCTGATGTCGTCGAGCTCGAACCAGTAGTTGAAGTCGTTCTGCAACAGATAGCAGGCCTGTGCGAACATGCCGTCGTAAGGCAGGGCATGACTGAACGGCGAGTCGATGGCCTCGACGTGGAAGGGCAGCCAGCGGCGGTTGCCCGTCTGGTCGGTCAGGAATTCCTCCTTGTTGCCCGAGGCGGCATAGCTGGCCACGCGCACGCGCTTCTCTTTATGACGGCCGAAGGGAGCGCGCACGTCTACATGTTGGGTGGTGATCATCGACTTGAGCTTGTTCAGCTGGCGGTCGTTCAGCTTGTCGAGCTCGTCGATGTTGATGAGTCCGTATTCGGCAGCCCTCAGTTCCTCATCCTTGTCCAGGCGGTCGATATCGATATGGTCGGTGGTGTAGGCCTGCAGTTCGGGTGGCAGCAGACGGTTGATCCAGGTGCTCTTGAAGATGCCCTGACGGCCAATGAGGACGATGACCTGGTGGTTGACGGTATTGTCGTCGACCCATCCCGCCACCATCGCGACGAACCATTTTGGAAAACATGCGCGCCAGAGCTTGTCCTCCTGGTCGGAGACCATGTGCACCATTGCAGCGGCCTGACCGATGTAGTCGGGCATGTCGGGTGTCCACGGCGCCCGCGAGAGCACGTAGTCGCGCAAGGGGTTCACCTCGGGCACGACACTCGAGTTGAGCACCGTATGGAAGAGCTTCTCGGTGAGGTTCACGCCCGATTCGGCGCAGCAGGCCATATAGAGGTCGTTCTCGTCGCGCTCCTTGAGTTCGGTCCACTGGCCGTTGTCCGTCTTCTGTCGGGTCTTCTGGGTGAGCACGTCGTACTGTAGCTGCTTTTGCTTGAGAAAGCTGGCGATGATCTCGGTCTTCACGGTGTTGGCAGAGCGCTGCGGCATCCACACGCCGAACTCGTCGGCCGCCGTCTTGTAGCAGCTGTGGAGCACGTCGGAGGGCTTACCGTCCATACGGCCCAGGTAGGCATCGTCGAGGGCCTGTGCAGCCTCGTCCTCGTCGACTCCCATACGGTTAAGGATGAAGGCTACGCGCATGATGAAGTTGTGGCGGTTGCCGGGGGCGAAGGCCATATCGCTCTCCTCCACCATCTTTACGGCACGCTCCAGATGGTCGCCCAGGGGCACGCTGACGGGGTTGCCATCCTTGTCGACGGCGCGCTTGGGTGTCTTCATCTTGATCAGTTTGCCGTCGGCATCGATGCCCAGTTCCTCGCGTGTCAGCCGGAAGGGGCGTGCGTCGGGGCGGTAGGCCACGATCGGGTCGTGACTCAGGCCCATCATGCGGTTGATGTTCTTGCACTCCATGTCCATCTCGTGGCCGATCCACACGGTGTACTGGTGGGCGATACTGCGGTAGACGCGGGTGTAGATCTCCTCAGCCCGCTTCGGGTCGCCCGACATGTCGATGGTGATGCCCTCGGGCAGGATGAAGGTCGCCACGATGTGATAGCCCAGTGCCGAGATGCTCTCGTAGCCCAGCAGGGTGTGATACGAGGTACGGAAGAAGGTCTTCACCCGTTCCAGCTCGTCGGCGGGCAGTCGCTCGTCGGGGTTCTTCGCGTCGAAGTCGATGAGTACCTGATTGAGGCACTCGCGACAGTTGTCCTTGCCCTTGCCGCCCTCCATGCGGAAGCTGACGGCCGTCTGGGGCGTCGACTCCTTCACAGCCTTTGCTGCCTTCTCGTTGCCCTGTGCCAGGAGGTCGCGGTAGAGCTGTGTGTTCTTCTTCAGCTCCTCATCGCTGCGGATGAGGTCGGCCAACTGCTCAAAGGTGATATCCTGAGCGTCTTTGCTGTTGAATGTCTTGAAATAAGTTAGATTCATGCTATTAATTATTAAATTGTTTGGCGGATAACAAAAATAGCATTATCTTTGCAGCCGCTTTATTACCTTTTTGGTGTAAAGAAGGACCGGTCTCCGATGAAGTTTCCTAGGCTACAAGAGACCAGTCCGGTGTGTGCCCCGCCATATCCCCTGATAGGCGGGGCCTTTTTCATGGATCAGATATTATGTCATTCTTCTTTTCGCGGTTTTTGATTTGACGTTGTTTCATAAAGTACACCTGACCTTGGAGGTCGTCGTCAAGAGAGGGCTGGCGAACCAGGTCGAACATGATGTTGCCGTTCTCGTAGTTGAAACCCAGCGTGTCGAACATGACCTTGGTGGGTACGTAAAAGTATCCACTGGACTCACGGACTGAAAAGGCATCCTCACTACCCTCATTTATAATAATAAGGTATAAGGACTTGTTTTCATCGTCTTGCGCAAACTTTGCAAACTTTCCCGACTTAAAATCCAAGGCTGTGGCCGTCTCGGCAGTAAAGCCGAGTCTGCCAGACGCCTGGATGGTCGCTTTCAATTTTGTTGCAAATTGCTTTGCACTTAGTATCGTAATACCCATAATTTGTGAATTTTGCTGCAAAGATAGTAAATATTATCCTTTCTTCCAAATGTTTTGCATAAAAATATCGAAATAACAGATCTTTTTCTTCAAATTACAAGATTTTTACTTTTGTGACAATTTTGCAAAGAGAATGAAATGAGAGCAAAAAGAAATGGAAAAGACGCGAATCTGATGGACTGGTTGTGTGATTCTCTCAGCACGAGCGATCATGGGCCTCTGTCCCTCCGATCGCTGTGATTGATCTGTTCCCCAAAGACGAGAATAGAGAAACGGAAGTCAGCGGCTTCCGGTAGATCGCGGGGACAGGTGATTGATCTTTTCACAAAGAAATCAAAGACCTCCGATCTTGCGTCAATTCCGACGTAAATGTTTTGTCCTTTGAAGGAAAATTTGTACTTTTGCATATTGGTACGGTTTTAATTTGTTGTTTGATTCTTGTTTGTTAGCACTTGCAAAAATACAAACCAATTATTATCGTACCAACTTTTTCCTTTGAAAAATATATGAAAAACA
>JAFRZC010000111.1 GCA_017442765.1 Prevotella sp.
CCCTTTCACTCCCCTTCTTTTCCGAAACATATATGTCTCACCTCACAAAACATGGTCTTTCGCACTCCGAAAGACGGTCTTTTGCAAGGTGAAAGCTTATCTTTCGCAAGTGAACAATCGAGCGTTCGCAATTCGGGCTATAAGCCCCGACAAGTCCGACGGAACTTATAGCACTGAAAATCAGCAACTTGGTAAAAATATCAAAAAAACGGCCGATTTTGCGTGGAAAGCTCGGAGCGCGGAAAAATTTTCATTCTCCGTGTTAAAAGCCCTCCAGATTTTAACTTAAAAATGTTAATTCTTTACATTATTCAATTTATTAGCGTTATCTTTGCACATCATGAGCAGAGATGAGTTTACGGGCCTGTTGCGGCAGGCATTCGGATATACCCCTACGGACGACCAGCTGGCCGCCATGCAGACGTTTGCCGAGTTTATGGCCGACCGCACCGAGCGCAAGGTGATGATTCTGCGCGGGGCTGCCGGAACGGGCAAGACGTTTTTGGCCAGTGCCATCGTGAAGACGCTTGTCAGGTTCGGCCAGAAGGTGCAGCTCATGGCACCTACAGGCCGGGCGGCAAAGGTCTTCTCGCTGAATGCCGGACAGCCCGCCCACACCATCCACCGTAAGATTTACCGGCAAAAGACATTTGCCGGCGATTTCAACCTGAGCGACAACCCCGGGCACAACGTCGTCTTCTTTATCGACGAGGCCTCGATGATTGCCAACGACGGCTATGCCGAGAGTGCCTTCGGCAGCGGGCGGCTGCTCGACGACCTCGTGCAGTATGTCTATAACGGCAACCACTGCGCCATGCTGCTCATCGGCGACCATGCGCAGCTGCCGCCCGTCGGCGAGACGGAGTCGCCCGCGCTCAGCAGCGAATGGATGGCCGGTTACAATCTGAAGGTCTATGAGCAGACACTCGACGAGGTGATGCGGCAGGTGCAAGACTCCGGCATCCTCTGGAATGCCACAGCCATCAGAAACCTCACCCCCGGTTTGTTTTGTGTTCGCCTGAAGGGCTTTGCCGATATTCATGTTGTCAGGGGCGACGAGCTCATCGATGCCATTTCTTCCAGCTATCGCGAGGTGGGCACGGACGAGACCATGGTCGTCACGCGCTCGAACAAACGCGCCAACATCTTCAACAACGGCATACGCAACATGATACTCGACCGCGAGGAGCAACTCACACGCGGCGACCAGTTGCTCGTGGTGAAGAACAAATACTTAGAACCCACAAATCTCTCATCCCCTCTTCCCCCCAGGGGGGGACAAGGGGGGCTTGAACCGAAGGGGGTGCTTTCCTTCATTGCCAACGGCGACAGCGCCACCGTCGTGCGCGTGCGCAACAACCGCGAGCTCTACGGCTTCCACTTTGCCGACCTCACCCTGCGCTTCCCCGACTACGACGACACGGAGCTCACCTTCACCGCCATCCTTGAGACCCTCGCCACCGAGGCACCGGCACTGACGCGCGAACAGATGGCACAGCTCTACGATGCCGTCATGGCCGACTATGCCCATATCCGCAACAAACAGGAGCGGCTAAAGCTGCTGAAGGAAGACCCCTACTACAACGCCCTGCAAGTGAAATACGGCTATGCCGTCACCTGCCACAAGGCTCAGGGCGGACAGTGGGCGCACGTCTATCTCGACCAGGGCTATATCACCCCCGACATGATGAACGAAGAGTATTTCCACTGGCTCTACACCGCCTTCACCCGCGCCACCGAACAGCTTTTCCTCGTCAACTGGCCAGACACACAAACAGAAAGATAAAGGGATAAATTTTCCTTCCCTTATTTGGTCAATACAAACATTATGACTATCTTTGCCATCGATAATATCGCAAAATGGCTGAGACTGCGGAAAGGGGGCTCTGCCGCTGTGGAAGCCAGGAACATAAATAAAAAGAGCCCGCCAACGAAACTATGAAAAAGAATTTTCTAATGGCTATCGCAGCATTTGCCATGATTCTTGCTGCCTGTGGAAACAAGAACGCCGCACCCGCAGAGGGTGAGAACGACAAGGATGCTCCTGAAACCGAAGTAAAGGGCACGAAGTTTGAGGGTGCCAAGTTCACACTCGTTTATCCTGAGGCACTGAAGGAGACATTTGCCAGCGAGGAAACGCTCAACGCACGCAACGAGGACAGCTCCATCGCACTCGATGCCACCTACAACGACATGGGGCCGGCTGTCGCCGAGCTGAAGACCTATCTCGACAACTACACCTCGATGATGAAAAACATGGACGCTACACTCGAAGACTCGAAGATTGACGGGAAGACGCTGACCGCCAAATTCGTGAAGGAAAACGGCGACGCGAACCTCCACTTCTGCGTGATGAAGGAAGACAAGATTGGCGTTGCCGGCAGCCTGAAATTCTCCAAGGAGAAAGCCGAGGAGGCTAAAGGCTACATCGACAGCATCATCAAGTCGATTGAGTTCAAATAAATGAGAGGTGAGGGGTAAGATGAGGACATTTTTCCATGTAGAGGACATTGGCGACCTGCGGACGGCACTGGCTGAGGCGCAGCAGGTGAAAGCCAACCGATATGCCTATCAGCATCTGGGCAAGAACAAGACGTTGTTGATGATTTTCTTCAACAACTCGTTGCGCACACGGCTCTCGACACAGAAGGCGGCGATGAACCTGGGCATGAACGTCATCGTGCTCGACGTGAACGCCGGAGCGTGGAAGCTCGAGACCGAGCGCGACGTCATCATGGACGGCGACAAGAGCGAACACCTGCTCGAGGCCGTCCCCGTGATGGCCAGCTACTGCGACATCATCGCCGTGCGCTCGTTCGCCGGACTGCAAGACCGCGACTATGACTATGCCGAGACCGTCGTCCGCCAGTTTGTCGATTACAGCGGCAAGCCCGTCGTCGCCATGGAGACCGCCACCGTGCATCCGTTGCAGGCCTTCGCCGATCTGATTACGATAAATGAGACCCCCCTTTCGCCCACCGAGGGGGGCACTCCCAAGGTCGTCCTCACCTGGGCACCCCATTGCCGCGCCTTGCCGCAGGCCGTGCCCAACTCGTTCGCCGAATGGATGCGGGCCGCCGATGTCGATTTCGTCATCACCCATCCCGAGGGCTATGAGCTCGACCCGCGCTTTGTGGGCGATGCCCGCGTGGAGTATAATCAGATGAAAGCCCTCGAGGGTGCCGACTTCGTCTATGCGAAGAACTGGAGCTGTCCGGGCGTGACGAATCCTGCCGACTATGGCAAGATTCTGTCAAAAGACATGTCGTGGACCATCGATGCCGCCCACATGGCCGTCACCAACAACGGACGGTTCATGCACTGCCTGCCCGTGCGACGCGGCCTCATCGTCACCGACGACGTGATAGAAAGCCCGCGCAGCCTCGTCATTCCCGAAGCCGCCAACCGCGAAATCTCCGCACAGGTGGTGCTCAAGCGCGTGCTTGAGAGTCTGTGACAGTCTTCTCTGGAACCTCCCGGGAAAAGAGTTTTTTCAAGCCCTGTTCGTAAGCGAGCAGGGCTTTTTTGCCCTTGTCGGTGATACGGCAAACGGTATGCGAGAAACGCCCCAGACCGCTTTTGTTAACCGTAATGTAACCGGCCTCCTGCAATGTCTTGAGCTGCACGCTGAGGTTGCCCCGCGTGGAATCGGTGATTTCACACAAATATAGGAAATCGGCATTCTCCAAGCTGTCGAGCGCAACCATTATTTTCAGTCGCAGCTCGCTATGGAGCAGGGGGTTGATAACGGGAAACTTAAATGAGTTCATCGTGAAAATTATCTTCTGTCTTATTGTTTAACGGAAAAACGCCGCACATATTGCCTGAACAGGTGTCCGGGAATAATCAGGGATACTGCCACCGATGCGGCAGAGACCAGGAGCTGCCAGGGCCACAGCTCGCCCTGCAGGAAAAGCGGCACAACCGACAGCAGCGAGGCGGCGATGCCGCACACCGTCTTCGGACGAAAGCGCAGGATGATACCCGTCACGAAGCATCCCATGCCGCACATCAGCCCAAGCAGCGAGAGAAAACACCGCTCATACACCCCGGCAAAGCCCATCGCAAATCCCCCGATACAGCAAGTGGCACCGATGAAAATCCACATCTGCAAGGCAATGTTCTCCTCGAACGTCCGCCGCCGCGTGCGACCATAGTCCTTATGCAGGAAATACACCATCAGCGGAGCACCCACCAAAGGAATACCCACCCAAATCCAGGCACACCAATCCTCATGCCACAGTATCAGCGCGGCAAACTCCATAAGGAGGAAAAAAGCCGTAGGATAGCCCCAGGCGAGAAACAGGTTCTCGCCTGTGAGCTCCTTGCGGCTCATCACCTCACCCCGTGTGCGAGTGATGATGTCTAATTCTTTTGTCGTATTCATCTCACCACAACCTTCTTGCCGTTCACAATGTAAATACCCGGTTTTAATTGAGAATTGAGAATTGAGAATTGAGAATTGGCTGGCGCATTGAAATTATCCATTGTCCATTGTCCATTGTCAATTATCTTGCGGCCTTGCAGGTCATATATGGATGAGGGATGAGAGAGGAGGGATGAGAGATTGTTACTTTCATCCTTCATCCTTAATCCTCCATCCAGAATCCCTGTTGGCAGGTCGCCAACGAAAGTGACATTGGCATTGGGGAACTGCGCTGTCCAGGCATCGGCATCGGTCACATGGAACTGTGTGGCCTTCTCTGGCAAGAACTGGCCGGCGTTGTTCTGCCAGTTGAGCGCGGCAGGGTCGGCATAGCAATAGACGGTGGTCAACTGCGGCACGTCCATGAAGGCATAGTAGTCGATCCGGGTAAGCGTTGAGGGCAACGTCAGGGTGGTCAGCGCGGTGCAGCCGTCGAAGAGACCACGGCCAACGTCCTCCACGCCCTCGGGCAGTGTCTCCTCCGTCAGACCCGTGCAAGCATAGAAGGCATAGTCGCCAAGCTTCTTCACGGTAGTTGGCAGGGTGAGGTTGTTCATGGACGTGAATCCATAGAATGCCAACGGCTTGATTTCCTCGACGCCGGCGGGAACCACGAGGTCGGTGACCTCGGTGTTGCTCTCCTTGTCGCCCACAAACAGCCGATGGGCGTAGTTGATGGGATTCGACGTGGCATTGTAGCCCGAGAAACTGATGCCGCACCAGGCAGCGATGTCCTGCGTAATGACCTTCTCCAAGGCGGTGCAGTCTTTAAAGGCGTTGCTCTCTATCATAGTGACACTGGCGGGGATATAGATGCTGGTCAGCGACGTGCATTTTTGGAATGCCGAGTAACCAATCGTCGTGATGTTGTCGGGGATGGTGATGTCGGCCAGGCTGGTACACTGGCAGAACGTATATTCCGGCAGCCGGGTGAGTTCCGGCGCCGCGGGGATGTTGACGGTGGTCAGGGCAGGGCAATCGTAGAACAGCCAGTTGCCTATAGAGGTGATGGTGTTCGGCAGGCTGACCGTCGTCAGGTTATCACAGTTGCTGAACAGGCTATTACCTATCTCAGTGACTGTCGAGGGGATGATCATGCTGGTCAGCAGTTTGTTCCTGAAGAATACATCGGCACCGAGGGCTGTCACCACGCCCTTGAAGATGATCGCGCCTTCGCCTGTCTCAGCGTTGAAGTCATGGGAGGCCATCTCAGTGGCACCCGTGAACTTCTCTGTCTTGTAGAACGACTCGGAGTCCTTGCTTGTGGCAGTGTAGCGGAAGCGCGTCATGTCGCCCACGAAGGTGACGTTAGCCGTGGGGAACAGCTCCTCCCAGTCGCCGGCTATCAGCACATGCATCTGCGTGGCCTTGTCGGACATGAAGCCCGTGCCGTCCCACGTCAGGTCGGCTGGCTCGGCGAGACACCACACATCGGTGATGTTGTCCAGTCCGGCGAAAGCATTGTCACTAAATGTGGTGACGGTCTTGGGCAGCGTAATCGTGGCCAGTGCGGTACAGCCGTTGAAGGCGTTGGAGCTGATGGTGGTGATGCCGTCGGGCAGCGTGATGCCGGTCAGTGCCGTGGCACCGCTGAAGGCACCCTCGGCGACGGCGGTCGGGTTGCCGCTGAAGATGGCGTAGCCCTTGCCCGTCTCGCTGTCGAAGAAGTTGCCAAACATAGCGGTGGCACCAGGGAATTTGTCAACGCCGAAAGCGTTGACCACACTGGTGGCGGTATATTGAATTTGTGTCAGGTCGCTCACAAAGGTAGCGTTGGCATCGGGGAACTTCGACTGCCACATATCCACGTCGAGCACGTGCATCTGCGTCGCCTTCCCGTCCTTGAAATTGTTATCGCTCTCCGACCACGTCAGCGTGACGGGGTTCGCTAAGCAATAGACATCGGTCACGCCGGAGCAGCCCTGGAACGCTTTGTATTCCCACGAGGTCAGGGTCGAGGGGAGGGTGATGGTCTGGATATTCGTCACATCGTTGAATGAGGAGTGTGATATGGTCGCAACACCCTCGGGGATGACCAGGTCGGTAATCTCCTCGTTGCTCTCCGGCGTACCCAAGTAGAGTTTGCCAGCATACTTCTGCGGACCATAAAAGGTGCCGTCGTAGTGGTTCGCGGCGCACCACGACGCGAGGTCGGCCACGATGACCTTCTCCAAGGCATTGCAGTCGCGGAAGGCACCAATGTATGTGACCGTCGAGGGGATGTTGATTTGCTTCAATGCCCAGCAGTAGTCGAAGGAGGAGATTCTTTCCACGCCCTCCTGCAGGGTGACGGTCTCTAATTTCTCGTTAGTTTTGATAGAAACCTTTTTGATGGTCGTGGGGAAGTTGATGGTTTCCAAGTTCCTGCAGCCGTCGAAGGCCACCTCCTCCGTGCCTTCGTTCAGCGTCACGGTGGTCAAGCCGGTGCAGCCGCTGAAGTCGTTGGAGCCGATTTCCTTGATAGAGCCCGGGATGTTCACCGAGGTCAGTGCCGTACAGCTGTAGAACGAATGGCCCAGTGTGGTGATGCCGTCGGTGAGCGTCAGCGTGGCAAGGTTTTCGCACCCATAGAACGACTGCATCATCGAGGTGATGGTGGAAGGCAGCGTCAGCGAGGTCAAGCCTGTGTGGGCGAATGCCGCATTGCCTATCTTGGTCACACCCTCGGGGATGGTGACGGTGGTGAGGTTGGCACAATACTGGAAGGCATACTCCGCAATCTCGGTGAAGCCCACGGGAATGATGGCAGATGTCAGGCCTGTATAGGCAAAGGCACTCTTACCGATGGACTCCAAGGTCGAAGGAAGACTGACGGAGGTGATGCCCTCACAGCGGTAGAACGCATAGTCGGAGATTTTAGTGACACCCTCGGGGATGACCAGGTTGGTAATCTCCGTGTCCTCGTCGCTGTAGAGATGCTTGGCATAGTACAGCGGGGTGGAATAAGGACCGCCCCAACTGACGTTGCACCACCAGGCGAGGTCATCGACGATGAGTTTGCCGTTGGCTAAGGCGGAGCAGCC
>JAFRZC010000112.1 GCA_017442765.1 Prevotella sp.
ATATAGATACGCTCCTCGATAAAGATTTTCTCCAACGACTGGAAGTGCAGTTGCTCTTGCAGTTCGTTCTTACGGATCTCCAGTTCCTGGCGGATGAGGTCCTTCGTGCGGTCTGTTGAGTGACGGAGCACGTCGCTAACCGTCAGGAACTTAGGCTTGTTGTCCTCGATCACGCAACAGTTTGGCGAGATGTTGATCTCACAGTCGGTGAAGGCATAGAGGGCGTCGATGGTCTTATCGGAGGAGACTCCCGGGGCCAGATGCACCTGAATCTCCACGCTGGCTGCTGTGAGGTCTTCCACCTTACGGGCCTTGATCTTGCCTTTCTCGATGGCCTTCACGATAGAGTCCTGCAGGGTCTCCGAGGTCTTTGAGAAGGGGATCTCACGTATCACGAGCGTCTTCTGGTCGATCTTCTCGATTTTTGCGCGTACCTTCAATACACCGCCGCGCTGACCGTCGTTGTACTTGCTGACGTCGATGCTGCCTGCGGTGGGGAAGTCGGGGTAGAGTTGGAAGGGGCGGTCGTGGAGATAGGCGATAGCGGCATCGCAGATCTCGCAGAAGTTATGAGGCAGGATCTTCGACGACAGACCTACGGCGATTCCCTCGGCACCCTGAGCCAAGAGCAGCGGGAATTTCACGGGCAGCGTGATAGGCTCCTTGTTACGGCCGTCGTAGCTCATCTTCCACTCTGTCGTCTTCGGGTTGAAGACGGTGTCGAGGGCGAATTTCGACAGGCGGGCCTCGATGTATCGGGGTGCGGCTGCCGAAGAGCCGGTGAGGATGTTACCCCAGTTACCCTGCGTGTCGATGAGCAGGTCTTTCTGTCCCATCTGTACGAGGGCGTCGCCGATACTGGCATCACCGTGTGGGTGAAACTGCATGGTGTGTCCCACGATGTTGGCCACCTTGTTATATCGGCCGTCGTCCATGCGCTTCATAGAGTGAAGGATACGGCGCTGCACGGGTTTCAGGCCGTCGCCCAGATGGGGCACGGCACGCTCCAGAATCACATACGAGGCATAGTCCAGAAACCAGTTCTGGTACATGCCGCTGAGATGATGCACGGCTGCGGCATCGAAGCGGTTCACGGGTTTATAGTCGGAATGGCCTTCTTTCGGGTCTTCCGACTGTTGCTGTTCCAAAACCTCGTCGTCTCTTGTTTCGTCGTCCATTCTTGTTGGTCTTTAGCAATCTGTGTGCAAAGGTACAAAAAAAATCAGGAAATCCGGCGAAAAATCCGTAAGTTTTTAGGTCATTTCACATTCTTGGCAGCCGTTTCTGCGGCATGAAACAGGGAGAAAGGCGGCATGAAGCAGGGAGAAAGGCGGCATGAGACAGGGAGAAAGGTGCCTTCTTCCTTGTACCGAGCGGGCGCTCCGCATATGCCGAGCCTGCGCCCTGCATATACAGACCCTACGCTCCGCATATGCAGGCCCTAGGCTCGACACTGGATTTCAAACCGTCGGACTTCCTGCCTGAAAACCAGTATCGCATACAAAGATACAAAAAAAGTTGCGGATATCCAAGTATTTCGAAAATAATTTGTACCTTTGCAGTCGAATTAATAAATAAGGTAGAAAACAAAACAAAATAGATCAATGACAGCAAACGAGATTCGCGACTCTTTCAAGAAGTTTTTTGAGTCGAAGCAACATGCCATCGTGCCCTCTGCACCGATGGTGATCAAGGATGACCCCACACTGATGTTCACCAATGCCGGTATGAACCAGTGGAAAGATATTATTCTCGGCACCCGCGACCCCGAGCCTCGCCGCAGGGCCGATACCCAGAAGTGTCTCCGCGTAAGCGGCAAGCACAACGACCTCGAGGAAGTAGGTCACGACACCTACCACCATACGATGTTCGAGATGCTGGGAAACTGGAGCTTCGGCGACTATTTCAAGGAAGGTGCCATCGATATGGCCTGGGAGTATCTGGTGGATGTGCTGAAGCTGAATCCCGATGACCTCTACGTGACCGTTTTCGAGGGTTCGCCTGAGGAGAATATCCCCCGCGACGACGAGGCCGCCAAATATTGGGCGAAGCATGTGCCCGAGGATCATATCATCAACGG
>JAFRZC010000113.1 GCA_017442765.1 Prevotella sp.
AGGCACCGGCCATCCCGAACAACTGAAAGGAGAACCACACGGTCGATGGAGCCGTCGCATCACCCAGAAACATCGGCTGGTCTATGAGATTCGCGACACAGAGGTCATCGTTATCGTCCTCACCGCCTATGGACACTACGAGGACAAATAGGATGAGTTGTGTGACGGCTATAAAAACAAAGGGGAAATTACATTCATTGTAACTTCCCCAATTTTTGTGAAGAGTTTTTAAATCTTTTTTAAAGTTGTTGTGTAGGAATGACCGTTGTATTCTTCTTTCCAAGTCATAGTCTTGCCGTTGTCTGAGAAGGATACAGAGTAAACATCAGTGTATGATTCTCCATCTTCGACTCCAGATATTTTAAGAGTCGTGCCATCAAATGAGAAGCTAAATGAAAAAGTATATGTTGTGTTGTCAGTTACTTTACAACTCCCTTTTCCATTTGAATTAAATGTCCACTGCCAAGTTCCATCGAAGTAGTTGGTTTCTTCCCATGTTCCAATAATAGAACTGTTTACATCATCATCATCGTCACTACACGAAGCAAATCCGACACTCAGCGTTGTTGCCATCATGATGGCTAACAAGCTCCATAATAAATTCTTTTTGTTCATAATGTTAATTTTTAAAGTTATAAAAGTTAGTACTAAATAAAATATTCTGTTTTAAGGCAGCACTAACTTTTAGATAAAAGAATAGCGCAAACCCGCCATATCTCTTACCAGGCTCACCACAAGCCCCAATACTACTATGGAGAAGTCTGCGCTTTAATACGCAACTTCAATGTAGTATTGTTTTGCTCTTTTTCTTTGCGAGGTGGTGATTCGGTAAGAGAATTGAGCAAATAAAAACCATGTCCCAAAGAACACGTTGCAAATTTACGAAATTTTCCATAAAAAGCAATACGCATTTCATAAAAAATAATGAAATAGGAGAAATTTTGCATGGATTTGCGGGAAAAGTTGTATCTTTGCAGAAGAAAAAAGCAGGTTTGTTTTAAGAATACAATAAAAAACAAATAAGATATGTACGACAAAGAACGGGGGCTGTATGTGGCCCATTGCGCCAACGGGGCGTTGAGTATTATTGGTAAGATGGCAAACCGGCACGGACTGATTGCCGGTGCCACGGGTACGGGTAAGACCGTTTCATTGCAGGTGCTGGCCGAGACCTTCTCGCAGGTGGGCGTGCCCTGCTTCATGGCCGACATGAAGGGCGACCTCTCGGGTATCTCGCAGGTGGGCAAGATGAGCGGCTTCATCGAGAAACGCCTGCCGGAGTTCGGGATAGAGACCCCCCAGTTCCAGGCCTGCCCTGTCAGGTTCTTCGATGTCTATGGCGAGCAGGGGCACCCCATGCGTGCCACCGTCTCGCAGATGGGACCGCAGCTGCTCTCGCGGCTGCTTCAGCTGAACGAGATACAGGACGGTGTGCTCAACATCGTGTTCCGCATTGCCGACGAGCGCGGACTGCTCATCCTCGACCTGAAAGATCTGCGCTCGATGCTCGACTGGGTGGCCAAGCATGCCAAGGAATATACCACACAGTATGGCAACATCACTACGGCCACTGTCGGTGCTATCCAGCGTGCATTGCTACAATTAGAGGCGCAGGGAGCTGATAAGTTCTTCGGTGAGCCGTCGTTCGACATCTACGACCTCATGCAGACCGAGGGCGGCAAGGGCGTGATGAACGTACTGGCTGCCGACAAGCTGATGATACAACCCAAACTCTACTCCACCTTCCTGCTGTGGCTGTTGAGTGAGCTGTACTCCACGCTGCCAGAGGTGGGCTACATGGAACTGCCGAAGCTCGTGTTCTTCTTCGACGAGGCTCACATGCTGTTCGAGGGCACGTCGAAGGCATTGCTGGACAAGATAGAGCAGGTAATCCGCCTCATCCGCTCGAAGGGTGTGGGCATCTACTTCGTCACCCAGAGCCCGTCCGACATCCCCGACATCATTCTCGGACAGCTGGGCAACCGCATACAGCATGCTCTGCGTGCATACACCCCGAAGGACCAGAAGGCCGTGAAGACCGCCGCCGACACGTTCCGTGCCAACCCCGAGTTCAAGACCGACGAGGCCATCATGCAGTTAGAGACTGGCGAGGCGCTCGTGTCGTTCCTCGACGAGAAGGGCGCTCCGAATGTGGTCGAGCGGGCAAAGATTCTCTTCCCCCTGTCGCAGATTGGGGCCATCAGCGAGGGACAGCGCAGCGACATCATCCGCCAGAGCCGTATCTCTGGGAAGTATGACACGATGGTGGACCGCGAGAGTGCCTACGAGCTTATCCAAAAGGAGAACGAGGAGGAGGCCCGTCAGCTGGCCGAGGCTCAGCAGGCCAAGGAAGACGAAAAAGCCGCCAAGGAGAAAGAGAAAGAAGAGAAAAACAAGAAGCCCGGCTTGATGAAGAAAATCCTCAAGGCTGTCTCCACCGCTATCACCTCGACCCTGGCACTTGTGCTTGGCACGTGGGTAAGCGATAAGATTTCGGGCAAGAAGACCAAGAGCCGCACCTCCGCCAAGGACAAGGTCATCAAGAACGCCACGTCGGCTGCCACACGTACCATCACCCGCGACATCCTCGGCAATCTTGTGAAATAACCGGTATAATAATTCAATTTTCTGAAGTTATAGAAGTTAAGAAGTTAAAGAATTTAAGCCGATAGTTTTACCTGGGCTATGGCCTCCTATAGAGACACTAATGACTTAACTACTGTCCGAAGGACGAGCAAAGCGATAACTTCTTAACTCCTTAACTACAAAGAAGTTGAACACAAGCGAAACTTGAATATAATAATTATGGCATTAGTAGC
>JAFRZC010000114.1 GCA_017442765.1 Prevotella sp.
CCCATCGGGTCGGTGAGTGCAACGGTATAGACAGGGAGCCCCTTCCCGGCCTCCCCCCGAAGGGGAGGGGTCTCTCCTCTCTCCTCTATCTTCACAAGGTCTTGCAGCCCGGCCATCTTGATGCGCACCTTGTCGCCATAGATGCCGCCAGGGTCGTTGCCGTTATAGACACGCACGGCGATGACATTCTCTGCATCCCACTTGATGAGCCCGCCGTCGGCCTTCACCTGATAGTCGCGCCAGGCATCGTAGGCCATGCGGTAGCCGTCTTTATCGCCGGGCATCGAGCCGGTCTTACCGATGAGCACGCCGTTCAGGTAGGTCTCGTCGCAGTCGTCAACCTGCGCGATATGGAAGGTCACGGCATCTTTCACGACAGCCTCATTGCGCAACGAACTGGGAATGACCACACGCATACGGTACCACGCATAGTTGTTTGGGTTGCTGATGCCCTGATAGGTCCATAGCCGGTCCACGGCGAGAGTCTTCCAACCGTTGTCGTTGAACGTCGGTAACCGCCAGTCCATGTTGTCGCCAGTGTGGAACTTGGCTTCGGAGATGGTAATCTCCTGTGCCGAAACCTGCAAAACACCGATGATAGCAACCATCATCGCGAATAAAATCTTTCTCATTTCTCTACGGTATTAAGTTTATTTTTGCAAAAATAATAAAAAAATAGATTTTCACCATGTTTTTACGAAAAAAATGATAACTTTGCATCCAAATAGAAGAAAAACCTAAAGTCAAATATGATGCAAAGAAAGTTTTTTTCCCTGATACTGGTGTTATGGTTGCTCTCTGTGCAGGCTGTCACTCCGACAGGGAAGAACTGGCGAGTGGTGTTGCCTGCATCGCAGTGGACTCCGGCTGAGCGCTGGACCGCGCAAACCATGATTTTCAACAACGGAGACCGCTATGCCGACGGTTTTTACAACAAGGTCATCGGCACGCCGCCTGTTGATGCTGCCGGACACGAATGGTTTGAGCCTGATTATGAATTGACGAGCGGAGATGTGGAGTGGAGCGAGCAGATGTCTCCCTTCAGCTCCGACGAGAGTTATAAAGGCTATTCTTCCACACGGTGGGTTTTGTCTGATATCATGGCGGACATCTATCTACGCCGCACCTTTACCGTTGACAAGGGCTTCGGGGGCGATGTTTATCTCTCCTGCGGACACGACGACGGCCCCGCGGAGTTCTATATCAACGGTGTGCTTGTGAAGACTGTCAGCGACGGATGGAACAACGACGAGATTATCCGTCTGCTCCCCGAACAGCGCGACCTCATCAAGACCGACGGCTCGGAGAATATCATCGCCGTACATGTGCATCAGAACTGGGGTGGAGCCTTTGCCGACTGTGGCATCTACGAGGACCTCACGGGCAATACCGTTGCCCTGCTGCCCACGCTGACGGAGGTGGAGAAATGGGAGTGTGCCTACTATACGCTCAACAGTAATGACGAACTGACTGGTCTCGACCCGAAGCTTTGGGCAGGCCGATGCGTCGATGAGAGCGACTGGGCATTCGGTTACGGCCCGTTCAGTAATTCGCGAGACCACTTCCTTGTCTCCGAATGGGCCAGTTCGATACAGCCCCTGCTCGTGCGCCGTCATTTTACACTTACCGCCGAGCAAGTGGAAGAGTTCCAAAGCAGGAAAATGACCATCTCGTGCAGCTATGACGAGAACCCCAAAGTCTATCTCAACGGCACGCTTCTGCGCAGCTGGTCGGGATGGAACGACAACAATTATGAGAGCTACACCCTCACCACACGCCAGAAAGCCCTTCTGCGCGAAGGCGACAACGTGCTTGCCGTTTCATTGCAGCAAGGTGGCGGATCCGGACACATCGACTATGGCATCAGCATAGTTCTTCCCTATGTCGAGCCAACAGGAATCAATATTCTGGATGAAAGATTAAGGATGAAGGGTGAAAGTAACAATCCCTCATCCCTCACCCCTCATCCCTCATCCACTTACGACCTGCAAGGCCGCCCCATCGTCCCATCGACAGGAAACTCATCAACACACCACGGAATCATTATTAAAAAAGGGAAAAAGATCATTACGAAATAACTGAA
>JAFRZC010000115.1 GCA_017442765.1 Prevotella sp.
ATCTCGCGGATGTTGATTTCGGGATTGAAATTGGTGGCGAAAGCCTTGTGGTGGTCGCCGGCGTTGCAATCGACGATGTCGAGATAGTGAATTTCGTCGAAGTGGTGCTTGGCAGCATAGGCGGTGTAAATGCCCGAGACGCCCGGGTCGAAGCCGCATCCGAGGATAGCCGTCAGTCCGGCCTGTTCGAAACGCTCTTTATAAGCCCACTGCCACGAATACTCAAAGTGCGCCTCGTCCTTCGGCTCGTAGTTGGCTGTGTCGAGATAGTTGCATCCGCAGGCCAGGCAAGCTTCCATGATGGTGAGGTCTTGATAAGGCAGGGCGAGGTTGATGACCAGCTCGGGGCGGTAGTCGGAAAAGAGAGCCTTGAGCTGCTCCACGTCGTCGGCATCCACCTGTGCTGTTTTGATGGGCATGGTGTATCCCTTGGCATGGATGGCCTTTACGAGCGCGTCGCATTTCTCCTTGCGACGGCTGGCAATCATGAAATCTGTGAACACATCGGGGTTCTGCGCAATCTTGAACGCAGCAACGGTGGCGACTCCTCCGGCGCCAATCATTAGTACTTTGCTCATTTTTATTCTTTGTTCTTTGATGATTTCCTTGTTTACTCGTTTGTTTACTTTGGTCTTGTCGGCCACAATCATGAAGTCGGTGAAGACGTCTGTCCGTTCACCGTCCTTGCGCTCGGCGACGGTTCCGTCGAGCCGGTCGCGGTCAAGCTTGAATATACGTGCCATGGTCTTGCGCCTTTTCAATATGGGTAGGCAAAGGTAATGGAATTTACAGAGATTACAAAATAAAAAAGTAAAAAAGTTTTCCTTTTCTTTCGCTTAATCGATTTTTTGCACTACCTTTGCTCCCGAAAACGGTGCGAAGTTGGGCTGCACCTCAGCATAAAACTTGTTTTCTGCATTCGGTTTGCGCCAGCTTTGCCCCCGAAACCATAATCTTAAACGATACGGAAAATATATTGTTATCGGACATTAACACTCCTGCTGATTTGCGGCGGCTGCGTGTTGAGCAACTGCCGGAGGTGTGTAGCGAGTTGCGTCAGCGCATCATAGAAGAATGTGCCGTCAATCCCGGACACTTTGCCTCATCGCTTGGGGCGGTGGAGTTGACGGTTGCCCTGCATTATGTTTTCAATACACCTGACGACAGGCTTGTCTGGGATGTGGGTCATCAGGCCTACGGGCATAAGATACTCACTGGCCGCCGCGATGCTTTTCACACAAACAGGAAGTTAGGCGGGCTGAGACCGTTTCCTTCACCCGAGGAAAGCGAATACGACACGTTTGCCTGCGGTCATGCCTCGAACAGCATCTCCGCTGCGCTGGGCATGGCCGTCGCTGCCACCCGGAGGAATGAAAAGACGAAGGTGGTGGCTGTCATCGGCGACGGTGCGATGAGCGGCGGTCTGGCTTTCGAGGGTTTGAATAATGTTTCGTCAACTCCGAACAACCTGCTCATCGTACTCAACGACAACGACATGTCCATCGACCGTGCTGTCGGGGGCATGGAAAGGTATCTGCTCAACCTCGACACCAATGCCACCTACAACCGCCTGCGCTTCAAGGCTTCGCGATGGCTGGGCGAGCGCGGCTATCTCTCCGACCGGCGCAAGAATCGCATCCTCCGCTTCAACAATGCCCTGAAGTCGGCATTGGCCAATCAGCAGAACATTTTTGAGGGCATGAACATCCGCTACTTCGGCCCGTTTGACGGGCACGATGTGCGGGAAATCGTTCGTGTGCTCAGGCAGATTAAGGACATGAAAGGGCCGAAGCTGCTACACCTGCATACCACGAAGGGCAAGGGCTACGAGCCAGCCGAGAAGAGCCAGACCGAGTGGCATGCTCCAGGGAAGTTCGACCCTGACACTGGTGAACGCATTGCCGACAACGACGACAACAAACCTCCGCGTTTCCAGGATGTATTCGGTGAGACGTTGCTCGAGCTGGCACGGCAAAACGATAAAATCGTGGGCATCACGCCGGCCATGCCTACAGGCTGTTCGATGAGCATCATGATGCGCGAGATGCCTGAGCGGTGTTTCGATGTGGGCATTGCCGAAGGTCATGCCGTCACGTTCTCCGGCGGGTTGGCCAAGGACGGGTTGCGGCCTTTCTGCAACATCTATTCCGCCTTTGCCCAGCGTGCCTATGACAACATTATCCACGATGCGGCGTTGCTGCATCTGCCCGTTGTTATCTGTCTCGACCGTGCCGGACTGGTCGGCGAGGACGGAGCCACCCATCACGGCATGTTCGACCTTGCCGCCCTGCGGCCCATTCCCAATACCATCATCGCCTCGCCTATGGATGAGCACGAGCTGCGACGGCTGATGTTTACCGCCTCGAAACACGAGAGCGGCCCGTTTGTCATCCGCTATCCTCGTGGTCGCGGCTCACTCGTGGACTGGCGATGTCCGTTGGAGACTGTCGGGGTCGGGACTGGTCGCTGTCTGCGCGACGGCAAGGGCGTGGCCGTGCTGTCGATAGGGCCGATAGGGAAGGAGATAGAGCAGATTGGCGGCAGCTTTGCACATTATGATATGCGCTTCCTCAAGCCCCTTGACGAGAGCATCCTGAATGAGGTGGCCGAGCGGTTCGACCGTATCGTCACCATCGAAGATGGTGTGCGTGCAGGCGGTATGGGCTCGGCAGTGCTCGAATGGATGGCCGACCACGGCTATTCTCCCCGTGTCACGCGGCTCGGTCTGCCCGACCGGTTTGTGGAGCATGGCACGATGGCCGAGCTGAGGAAGATAGTGGGGCTCGATGCCGAGAGCATCAGAGCGGCAATTGACAATTGATAATTATGAATTATGAAAATCATCATCTGCGGCGCATACGCCATCGGTAATCACCTTGCCATGTTGCTGGCACGCGACAACGAGGACATCACGCTCATCGACCAGAGCACGGAGAAGCTGGCGCAGGTGGGAGCCAACTACGACCTGCTCACCATGCAGGCTCCGCCCAACAGCATCAAGGCACTCAAGGAGGCCGGTGCCGGTCATGCCGACCTGTTTATTGCCGTCACCCCCGACGAGAGTCTGAACATGAACGCCTGCATGCTGGCCAAGGCTCTCGGCACGAAGAAGACGGTGGCCAAGGTAGATAAGTCGGAATACATGGAGCCCGACGTGCAAGCGTTCTTCGCCAAGCTGGGCATCGACTCGCTCATCTATCCCGAGCAGCTTGCCGCGCGCGACATCATCAGCGGACTGAAAATGTCGTGGGTGCGCCAGCGGTGGGACGTGCACGACGGCGCGCTCGTCATGCTCGGCATCAAGATTCGCGAGACCTGCGAAATCATGAACCAGCCGCTTCGTGACCTCTGCGGTCCCGACGACCCCTATCACATCGTTGCCATCAAGCGCGGTCAGAACACCATCATCCCGGGCGGCAACGATGAGTTGAAACTCTACGACCTTGCCTACTTCATGACCACCAAGCCCTATATTCCCTACATCCGCAAGATTGTGGGCAAGGAGCAGTATGCCGACGTGAAGAACGTGATGATTATGGGTGGCGGCAAGACCGCCGTGCGGGCTGTCAGGCAGATGCCCGAGTACATGAAGGTGAAAATCATCGAGCCCGACGCGGCACGGTGTGAGCATCTGAACGATCTGCTCGAGGACGGGCAGGCCCTCATCATCAACGGCGACGGGCGCGACATTCCGCTGCTCACCGAGGAAGGCATCCGCAACACGCAGGCCTTCGTGGCCCTTACCGGAAATGCCGAGACCAATATCCTTGCCTGCCTTGCCGCGAAGCGCATGGGCGTGCGGAAGACCGTCGCCATGGTCGAGAACCTCGACTATGCCACGATGGCCGAGAGCCTCGACATCGGCACCGTCATCAACAAGAAAGTCATTGCCGCCTCGCATATTTACCAGATGATGTTCGATGCCAATGTTCACAACGTCCACTTCATCACCAGTGCCAACGCCGACGTGGCCGAGTTCATACCCCTGAAAGGCTCGAAGGTGACGAAGAAGCTCGTGCGCGACCTCGACCTGCCGCGGGGCATGACCATCGGCGGCATCGTCAGGGGAGGCGAGGGAATGCTCGTGTCGGGCAACACGCAGATTGAGGCCGGCGACTCGGTCATGGTGTTCTGCCACAACCAGAACATGAAGAAAATAGAAAAGCTGTTCCTATGAATTTAGTAAGAGGGGAGAGAGGAGAGATATATGATTAACCTGAAGTCAGTCTATAAGGTGCTGGGCACGCTGCTTTTCATCGAGGCCGTGCTCATGCTGAGCTGTCTGGCCGTCACGATCTGTTACCATGAGGACGACACGTTCACCTTCCTCACCTCGATATTGCTGACCGTCAGTCTTGGCTTCATCCTGAAATATCTGGGACGTGAGAGCAACGACAGCCTCAGCCGTCGCGATGCCTATCTGCTCGTGACACTCTCGTGGATGCTCTTCAGCCTTTGCGGTACGCTGCCTTTCATGATCGGCGGCTACATCACCAATTTCACCGATGCCTACTTTGAGTCTATTTCCGGCTTCACTACCACCGGAGCCACCATTGTCAGCCACGTAGAGCAGCTGCCCCATGGCCTGCTGTTCTGGCGGTCGCTCACCCAGTGGATAGGCGGGCTCGGAATAGTCTTCTTCACCATCGCCCTGCTGCCCTCCATGGTCGGCGGCACGGTCAAGGTGTTTGCCGCCGAGGCCACCGGCCCCATCCGCACGAAGCTCCATCCGAAGTTATCGACCACGGCCAAGTGGCTATGGGTGGTCTATGTGGTGCTCACGCTGTGCTGTGCCGGTGCGTACGCCCTTTGCGGGATGAGCCTGTTCGAGAGTGTCAACTACGCCATGACCACCACCGCCACCGGCGGCTTTGCCATCCACGACAACGGCTTGCAGCATTTCTCCTCAGCCCCCATTGAGTACAGCTGCTCGCTGTTCTGCTTTCTCTCCGGCATCAACTTCACGCTGCTCTACTTCTCGCTGTCCAAATTGCGCCTGCGCAGCCTGTTCAAGAACACCGAGTTCAAGTTCTACTTCTGGTCGGCGACGGCGTTCACCATCGTCGTCATGCTCGCCCTCATCGTGCAGAGCGGCTACAACGCGGAGCACGCTTTCCGCAGCGCGCTCTTTCAGGTTGTCACGTTCATCACCTCCACAGGCCTGTTCAACGAAGACGTGAGCGGCTGGCCCATGCTTGCCATCCTCATCCTGCTCCTCTGCATGGTCATCGGAGCCAGCAGCGGCTCCACCAGCAGCGGTCTGAAGGGTATCCGCGTGGTCATGCTGTTCAAGGTCATGCGCAACGAGCTGCGACAGATACTCCACCCCAACGCCGTGCTGCCCCTGCGTGCCGGCGGGCAGAACATACCCATGCAGAAGCGCGTCACCCTGTTTGCCTTTTTCGCCTTCTTCTTCGCCATCAGCCTTGTCGCGGCCGCCAGCCTGCTCATGAGCGGGGTCGATGCGCCCAACGCGGTGAAGATAACGCTCAGCTGCATCAGCAACGTCGGCCCCGAGCTTGAGACCGGCATCGGGCAGAGCCTGTCGTGGGCAGGCCTGCCTGTGCATGTGAAATGGTTTTGTGCGATGCTCATGCTCGTAGGCCGTCTCGAAATCTTCAGTGTCATCGTCATCTTCACCCCCGCCTTCTGGAAAGAAAACTGATGAACAAACTGCCGCTGTCTTCACAACAGCAGCAGCCCACACAAAAAAACTCAAAGTATAAAAAATATTACAATCTGTTGCTTTCCGATATAATGACTTTTTTCTTATCTCGCGCAGAGTCATAGAGCTTACGCAGAGATTTCACTTATTTATACTCCCTTCTAATCACTACTCCCACACGTTGAACGACCAGACGGGTTCTATTTCATCGTCATCAAAGAAGTCGAGGCCTTCGTCAAAGGAGTTTCTTCTGGCCTCTGCCTCCTCGCCATCCTCGCCGATGTCTCCCCATGCCGACCAGTCGAGCAAATGGGTCATGATGTTCATATGTATCAGTTCAGTGTTGGGAGCTTGATATATTTTCTTTTCCATTTTTCAATTCTTTTTATTTAATAATTACCTTTTTAACCGTTCCGTCTGTCATGCAGATGATGTTGATACCTTTCTGTGGAGAGGCAAGCATGCGGCCTTGCGTATCATAGACAGACTCAGCCTCACGGATGCTCTTTTCTACCTCGGCCTGTTCGATGGCGTTGACGATTTCGTCGTTGCCAATGGTCATAATCTCAAGAGTTTTTGCGCTGCTTAGATTTGCGTTGTGGAAGGTCACGCGGTGTGGGGGCAGCTTTACGTTGCCGTTGGCTGATTTGGAGAAGCTATCGCCGAAAACGGAAAGTAAGCTGAAAATGAAAACAAGTTACTTTCATTCGAGAATGCAAAAGAAAAAACGTTTTTTCTTTTGCATTCTGCTCATTTAACCGTAACTTTGCAGTCCGAAAACCAACTGAATGTCACGTATTAAGAATAGCGAGCGGCTGCTGGCA
>JAFRZC010000011.1 GCA_017442765.1 Prevotella sp.
TATCTTGCGGTGGTATAGATGTTCACAATCCAGTTTTCCGACGACGGCTCACGATAATCGTACGAGCCCCATCCTTCGCTGACCATTGGCATGGCCTTGTCGGCATCGGTATAAGCCCTGTACGATGCGAGGCCTTGCTCTTCGCTACATTCCACCACGCCGTTGGCATCAGCCTTCTTCTTCACCGTGGGGTCGTTCTTCTTCGCATGGCGCCGCTCAAATTCCATGTTGGCACCGCCGACGGGTTTGCCCGTCAGGGCATCCACCACGATGTAGCGCGTCCTGTCGTCGGGCAGGTTTTCCGAAATCACCTTCAGGTTGCTCACCCTGTAGTCGAGCGTGTCGGGCTTGATGGTTTCCTTGCCGGTGGTGAACTCCACCTTGTAATGTCCCAGCGGCAACTGCGGAATCATCAGCGTATCCTTGCCTATGTCGTAGGGCTTCATGTGGTCGTAGTGGCGCGTCACGGTCTTCACGGTCTGCTTGGTCTTGGCATCAAAGATGCGCATTGTCAGGAAGCCGATGTTGCGGATATTGCGCACCTCCACCTCACAACTGTCGGCCAGCGTACTGAGCGAGCGCTCCACATTTACCAAATACTTCGGACAGGTGAGTTCCTGCTGCACCTTCCTGAAGTAGTTGGCATTGGCATAGGTGGGCCATGTAGCCAGCGCATAGTCGGCATACTCCATCTGCTCCTCGGCCGAGCCATAGCGCATTCTGCCGAGTTTCTTCTCGGCCAGCCATCCGCATTCGGGCAGGTCCTGATAGGTACGTATGAGCGAGTCGATGTCGTGCTCCACATGGTAGGCTGTCAGCATCGTTGCTAGCCGGTTGCCCTGCTCTTTGTAGAATTTATGCATGATGCGGTAGGCCTCGCTGTAGCCGTTCTCGGCGGCATGATAGCCAATCACCGATAGCAGGTCGTGGTTGAACATCCGGCTGTCGATGCCCTTTTCCACAAACGGTTCATACTCTTTGGTCTTCGTCGCGGCCAGCATCAGGGGCTTGCTCAGCGACTTCTCGAAGCACGCCATTCCCTTCGAATGCTGCTCGTCGCCATATCTGCTATCTGAGCAGTACACCTGTCCCAGCACGGCATTCAGCACGGCGGCCATCACGGGCTGCGTGTGCTCGTAGGCCAGTGCCTGGCGCTCCAGGTCGCTAATGATACGGTCGAGCGAGTCGGGCGAGATGTTCAGCTGCACCTTGGCTTGCTGCAGCTCGGCCTTCAGCAGCTGCCCGTAGTCGTCGTCGCGGGTGGCCTTGTCCACAATTTTCTGCAGGGCCTCCATCTGCGTCTTCGGCAGGTCTTTGGCTTCGGCCTCTCTCACGGCCTCCCATAATTTGTTGTAATTCTGACCAAAAAGCATAGTAAACGGCATTACAAGTAAAAATACTGTAGATATAAATCTGTTTCTCATACGATTCACCATTTATAATAATATGCAAAGATAGGGCTTTTTTCCCATTTCTACAAACAAAAACTAGTTAAATAGTCTAACCAATACTTATTACTTCAAAAAAAACAAAGAAAGAGAAAAAAATGCCACCGCAAAGAAAATACCATTAAAAAGCATAAAAGTATCACGTTATTGAACAGATTTTTATTAACTTTGCAAACTGAAAAAAGTAAATCATTAAACACAATACCTATTCCGCAAATGAACAACAAAACTTACGGACATTTCGACGATGCTCACCGCGAGTACGTCATCACCGACCCCCAGACACCGTGGCCCTGGATTAACTACCTCGGCAACGAAGACTTCTTCTCGCTGATTTCCAACACCGCCGGCGGCTACTCCTTTTTCAAGGACGCCAAGTTCCGCCGCATTACACGCTACCGCTACAACGGCGTGCCCATGGACAACGGCGGGCGATATTTCTATATCAACGACGGAGGCATCGTCTGGAACCCCGGATGGAAACCTTGCAAAACTCCACTCGACAGCTACGAGTGCCGCCACGGCATGAGCTACACCCGCATCACCGGCCAGAAGAACGGCGTAGAGGCCAGCGTCCTCTTCTTCGTCCCACTGAAGCAATGGTGCGAGGTGCAGAAAGTCACCCTCAAGAACCTCTCCGGCGAGACCAAGAGCCTCAAACTCTTCTCCTTCGCTGAATGGTGCCTGTGGAACGCTGCCACCGACATGGAGAACTTCCAGCGCAACTTCTCCACCGGCGAAGTCGAAATCGACGGCTCCGTCATCTACCACAAGACCGAGTACAAGGAGCGCCGCAACCATTATGCCTACTACAGCGTCAACACCCCCATACAGGGCTTCGACACCGACCGCGAGTCGTTCATCGGACTCTACAACGAGTTTGCCAACCCCGATGCCGTGATGGAAGGCAAGCCCCGCAACTCCGTGGCCCACGGATGGAGCCCCATCGCCTCCCACTACATCGAGGTGGAGCTGCAGCCCGGCGAGCAAAAGGATTTCATCTTCGTGCTGGGCTACGTGGA
>JAFRZC010000116.1 GCA_017442765.1 Prevotella sp.
CGATGTTCGCGTGCCACCTCAAGGATGTTGAGCAGTCCGTCGATGCCAATCTTCCACGCCAGCAGCGGCTTATGCTCAGCCACCACCGAGAGCAGTGCGGCGAGGTTGTAGATTGCATCGATGTCGTATTTCTTCACCACTTCTGCAATCATCTCACCATCGGTCACATCAGCCATTGCCGATGGTCCCGACTCCAGCAGTTCGCCCTTGGGCTCTGCTCCCTTGATATATCCGGCCACGACGTGGTCGACACCATAACGTTTACGCAGTTCCATCGTAAGCTCACTGCCAATCTGGCCGGTAGAGCCAATCACGAGTATGTTCTTCATATTATGTTGTTTAAAGTAGTATTTCCTTACCTCTTCTAAATCAGGTTTATTTTCGATTGGCAAAAGTAATAAAAGCTAAGTGTATGACAAAATAAAACTCCCTTTTTTTGTCGCTTTTGTCTTCGAAAAAACTCCGTTCAGTCAACGGTGACGTAGTCTATTACTCCTACGAAGTGCTGTGCTCCGCCTGGCTGCTCGGGGGCCCGGCGGTTGAAATCGATATCGTCGGCATCGACACGAAGCGCTATTTTGTCGCCACGCTTTATCTTCACCTTGGTTTGCTGGATAGCGGTCGTTCCTTCTTCTGCTGTATAGCTGAGGAGCAACTTGGCGACATATCGGTCGTTGACGTACACCGATATCTTCTTCTGTCCCTGCACTTTGTTATATGCGCTGACGGTGATGGCATTGCCGCTGTTCTTTGAGTAGAACTCCACCCCGTCGCCCAGCATCGTCACCTCTGCCACACCGGCGCCATTGGAGAGAACGGAGTCCACTCTCAGTCCGGCATGTCCCAGCCGCTGCATGCTCTCCGCCTCATACTTGCGGCCACGGGCTTCTGTTCTCCCATCGAGCGTAATCTCACTGAGGCACAGTGCATAGCATGAACCGCCGATGGTGGGCGTAGGACTGCTCTTGTAGCCATAGTTCGACGAGTAGCACAGCCACATCCGCCGGCCGTCGGCAGAGATGAATGGCGAGGGGATGTTCATGAAATACGACTGCGAGGCAAATCCTTTCATATATTGCACAACGCTATACTTCCCGTCTATGGCGTCCGACTCGAGAATCATCGTGTTGAAGTTGTTGCGATCGCCGTCGGCCACTCGGCTCAGTGCCATTATGAAGCGGCGGAGCGGGGCATTGTAGGTCAGTCCGACATTGCCCATGAAGCCCGTTGCGTCGACTATCGGGCGGATATTCGCATACACCTCTTCGAGATTGTCACGGTTCCATGTGCGGTACGAGCCGTCGCGCGAGAAGTACTGCCAGTTCGAGGGATTGTTCATGTATCTGAAGTTCTCCTCCACATCCCGTCCCTCGGGCATGAGGATGCGGAGCAGGTAGATGTTGTCGCCCGACACCCAGCTGTTGTGTGCCAGCTTGCATCGTGCGTCGGCACCATGCGCTACCATGTATGCCCATTTGCGTCCTGTCGCCTCATCCACGGGTGCATATTTCAGGTTCTCGCCGAAGTCGACGAAATGTGGGGCACCGATCATCACCTCATAGGGATTGAAGTCCACGCCATGAGCGCGAACCCATTTGTCGTGACAGTTCTCCAGCAGCGGGTCCTCGGGAGTGGTCTTGTCGCACCATGTCTCGCCGAAGTCGCCCGACACACGGAACCCCACGAAGGGCTGCAGTATCGCCCAGTCGAAATTGGGCACGTACATCGTGCGGTCGTCCTGCTCGAGCAGATAGGTGCCGTAGTACCAGATGTCGTTATACATCAGCTGTGCGCAGGGATAGCGGCCGTATTTACCCGCAATCTTGTCGTTGCCGTTGTGGTCTATCAGCTTTCCTATGGCACTCACCTGCAGACGGAGTGGGTCGGTTCCCACTACCTTTCCGCTTCGGGGACGTGGTGAGAAGGCGCCCTCGCCATTCACCGATCCGTCGGTATAGCAGCTATACATCGTACCGTCCGACGCGCTGACGAGATACCATGTATCGGCTTTTGTGTACGACGCATAGCGTCCCGTGAACGATATGCCGCCAAAGGTCTTCGACAGTGGGAGGCGGCACTCCTTCGGCAGGCGGTTGTTGCCCCAGCTGGTCCAGTTGTAGTTTTCGCTGATGGCAATCAGACTCTTGTCCTTCTGCGCAAACAGGCATGCCGGCTGCGCAAGACACATAATGATAGTGGTAAATAAAAATTTTCTCATATTAAAAGAATTAAGATTTGTCCGTTTTTATCGTACTACGACTTTCCTTCCTTTTACTATGTAGACTGCCGGACTTTGCCTCTTCCCTCTCTGCGATGCGACAGGGCGTCCGAGCAGATCGTACATCTTTTCTTCGGTAGTGGTTTTTATCTCTTCAATGCCGTTCGATTGGCCGACAGTGAATGTTCCTTTTGTGAATTTCGAGCCTACGCGTCTTCCGTCTACAGCCTGCACACCCCATTCGTATTGTCCGTCGGGCAGTGTATATGTAATTGTTGTCACGCATCCCAACTTGCCGAAGTCTTCGCATTTACGTTGCCCTTCGCGCTCTCCGTCAATATATGCTCTTGGGCATCCTGACATCACTCCGTCGGCATTGC
>JAFRZC010000117.1 GCA_017442765.1 Prevotella sp.
GAGAAGAGCTGATACTTCCAGTATTTCTTCACAGCCTCGGTGATGTCGGAGCCGGGAATTTCTATCCGCTGCCCCACGCTCAGACCCGATATGGAGGCGAGAACGAAGTCCTCATAGCCTTCCATGGGAGTGACGTTGATACCTCCGATGGTATAAACCGAGGGATTTCCCGCGTATGTAATCTCGGGATAGTCTATTTTGTCCTGTGCCGATACGTTCATGCCTGTGAGTATGAACGCTGCGGCCATCAACACTTTATATGCTTTGTACATTATATAGGAAATATATTTACTTGCTTGTTCATTTGTTCGGTCTCAGCCTGTTCCTCCGTTTTCCCGAACCGTCGTTGCCGGCTCTGATAGCTTTTAATGGCCTTGTGCAGGTCGGCCTCGCTGAAGTCGGGCCAGTAGGTGTCGCAGAAGTAGAACTCGCTGTAGGCAATCTGCCAGAGCAGATAGTTGGAGACTCGCACTTCGCCGCCTGTGCGGATGAGCAGGTCGGGGTCGGGCATGAAGCGGGTCTGCATGTAGCGGCCGAGCACGTCTTCGGTGATGTCGGGCTCCCCCGCGGCGATGATGTCGCGCACGGCCTGCGTGATTTCCCACCGGCTGCTGTAGCTCAGTGCCACCACCATCGTCATCTTGTCGTTATTGGCCGTGTGCTCCTCGGTCTCGCGCAGTTTCCGGCGCACGTCCTCGGGCAGACGAGCCATGTCGCCGATGACGCGGAAGCGCACATTGTGTTTCATGAAGATCTCGTCTTCGAGCGATGTGAGCACCAGCCCCATGAGCGCGGAGATCTCGTCGGCAGGCCGGTTCCAGTTCTCTGTGGAGAAGGTGTAGAGCGTAAGATATTTCACACCAAGATGCACACATTCTGAGGTAATGCGTCGCACGGTGTCCACACCGGCCTGATGGCCGAAACTGCGAGGTTTCCCCTGTTCGGCGGCCCATCGCCCGTTGCCATCCATGATGATGGCAACGTGCCGGGGTATGCGGGTCATATCGAGTTCTACGTTCATAAATTCTTAATTCTTTAGTATCCTTTGCCCCCTCGGGGGGATAAGAGGGGGTCTTTACTCTTTGTCACTGTGGCAGGTGCGGCACTTGGCCATGAACGAGTAGGTGAGTGTTACCTGTAGTGCGGAGTAGCAGTCGGTGTTCTTGAAGAGTCCTGTGCTCTTCACATAGTAGGGGTCTTTCACACCGTCGAGTTCGTCGCTGAGTGTGAAGTGCACGGCCCATTCCACGCCGAGGTTAAGTCGGTCGGCAAGTTTATATTTCACGCCCAGTCCTATGGGCAGATTGGCGGAGAAGATGTTTTTCTCTCCTCCCGAGACGTAGGTGGCCCCGAGTCCGCCGAAAATGAAGGGTGTGAGCCGCTTGGCACCGCGGTATTCGCGTCCGGTGCCGTATGGCCAGAAATTGTATTCGAACAACATGCTCAGGTCCACGAGCGAGTGGTTGAACGTATAGGGAGTCTCGGCGGTTGCATAGTCGGGATAATAGGTCTCCATGCCTTCCGACGAGCCTTTCAGCTTGCCGTAGGCGAGGTTGACACGTGTACCCATATAGGGATTGAAAAGGTATCGTGCCACCGCGCTTCCCATGGGTTGCATCTCTCCGGCCAGGCTGCCGTTGAAGTCGCCCAGGTAGTTCACCATGCCTGCGCCCGCGCCTATCTCGGCGCGATACTCCACATCGCCTTGTGCCGAGGCGGTGAGAAGCGAGAAGTGATATGCGACAAGTATCGCCGCCACTTTTATCATATAGTTTTTCACACTGTTCATCATTCTTTGTTCGTTAGAGCCTCGCCCTGCCACACTCTCCCTGTCTTGCCGTCGATGAGGTAGATGTTGCCGTCGGTGTCGGCGGTCAGTGCGAAGGCTCCTGCGGGTGCGAAGCCGTCGGGCAGGGCATAGTCGCTGTCGGCTTGCCATGTCAGTCCGCTGTCTTTGCTGATGTATGACAGAATTTTACCGCCTGTGGTGCGGCCTATGGCGAGGATGATGCCATTCGCCGCCACGGCTTGCAGCTGGCTCATGCGGGGCAGCCCGTACTGCTTCTCGGTTTTCGTGCCATAGAAGAACCACGGCTGATTCTCCGATGCCTCGGTCTGCTCATCCACCTTTGCCCATACGCAGGCGGTCGGGTCGTCGGGGAAGAGGCTCACGTCGCGCAGTCCGACGAGCACGAGTTGGGCGGTCTGGGCGTTTGTCCGCGAGGGGATGCTCACGAACGAGGTGCTCAGCGTGGGCAGGAATGCGGCATCGCTGTCGAGCAACTCCTCCGTCCATGTTGCCCCGTTGTCGGTGGAGGCTACGAGCGTGCCGTCGGTGTTGAGGGCATAGAGTTTTGTCGTGGTGGCACCAATAAGGCTGTTAATAGCCGCCGAGCCCACCGTGTTCCACGTCGTGCCGTCGGCAGAGCTGAGCAAGTTGCCGCCCTCAAGCATCCATGCCGTTAGGCCATTGCTCACGAGGTCGGTCGTGCCCTTTGCAACGATGTTTCCGCCTACAACCACGGCGCGCATTGCGTCGCCCTCAATGGTTTCTGTGAGCGGTTGTGGCTGCTCCGTCCACGACAGTCCGTCGCCCTCGGTCGCCTTCACGTTCACGTGAACGTCGTATTTCCTGTAGTTCGTGCGGTCGTTGCTATAGACATAGAGCTGACGCACCTGGCGGAAGTCGAGCGAGTCGCTTGAGGAGAAGTAGCGCAGCGAGTCGCTGGTGAGACTCTTCATGGCCACAATGCCACCGTTTTTTGCCACAACCGTAGCCAGCACATGAGCCGCGTCGGTGCCGTAGGGCAGCGGCTCGGGGTTGTAGATGGTGCCGTTCAGCTGGTCGATATAGAACTTATAGGCACTGCCCTCGTAGGTTTTCTTATAGACACTGTCGGTGCCCTGCGACGAGGTGGTGTGCAGATACTGGTTGAGCTTGCCCAGCGTGAACGACGTGATGGCCGCGTCCTTGTAGGATGCCCACTGGTCATCGTCATCGTTTGACAGACACGACGGCATCAATGCCAACGTCGCGGCAAGCACCATTATGGTAGAAAAAATCTTTCTCATAAAATCTTAAAACACTAAACATCGTGGCACATTTCTCACATGCCTTATACTTTCAACCCGCAAATTTAATTCATTTTCCCCGAAAAACTCACTTTTTCTAAGTAGAATTAGGTTAAATAATGATTTTAGCCCGCTTTTTTAATGTTTATTTACGGTTTTTGCGGTCTTAAAGGCTATCTTTCGTGCAAAAACCCATGATGATTTCTTTCCGATTGCAATACTTAACAGCGATTCTAACGAGCGAAACGGTGGAAGGTTCCGAACAAAGAACCACCTGCTCGCCATGGCGGGCAGGTGGTGACATTATGAGAAAACTCTTTTGTGGCCTCTCCTTGGAGAGGGATTAGACTCTTTTAGAGTTTCGGACCGGCGGCGACGAGTGCCTTGCCTGCCTCGTTGCCCTCATACTTCTTGAAGTTCTTGATGAAGCGTGCGGCCAGATCCTCGGCTTTCTTGTTCCACTCAGCAGCGTCGGCATAGGTGTCGCGCGGGTCGAGGATGCCGGTGTCAACACCCTCAAGCTCTGTGGGAACCTCGAAGTCGAAGTAAGGAATCTTCTTCGTGGGTGCCTTCAGGATGGCACCGCCCAGAATGGCATCGATGATGCCGCGAGTGTCCTTGATGGAGATACGCTTGCCAGTACCGTTCC
>JAFRZC010000118.1 GCA_017442765.1 Prevotella sp.
GATGATGCCTGGTACACGCTGGGTGGTCAGCGGTTGCAGGGTGAGCCGACGACAAAGGGTATTTATATCCAGAGCGGTAGGAAGGTGCTCGTGAAGTAAGACGGAGCCGTGCAAGCTGTAAGCGTTTGCCCGAAAGTATCAGAAATGTGGATGTGTCGAAATGAACACATCCACATTTTGCTTTTTTTTCGTAACTTCTGCTGAAAAAACTTTGTGGAAAGAGAAATAAGTTTTATCTTTGCAGAGAAGAATATAAAAGTTTGTCAAACATGCCGCAGATTAGTTTCTTTTACGGAATCTATATTTGGATGAATTTTTCCGATCATCATCCGCCCCATTTCCATGCATGGTATGGGGACTACAAGGTGATTGTTAACATTAAGGATGGCATTGTCAAGGGAGAGATGCCTGGACGTGCTTTACGGATGATTCTCGAATGGCTTGAGGAGCATCGCCAAGAGTTGATGGCTAACTGGGAGAAGGCTCAGAAGGGCGAGCCACTTGAGAAGATAGAACCTCTAAAATAGTTTTTGATATGTTATTTCTTGAAATTGTTAAAGCGGAGTATTTGGACGGCTACAGGGTAAAGTTGCTGTTCAGTGACGGCGAGACGAAGATTGCTGATTTAAGCCGGTCGCTGAACGGTCCGGTTTTTGCCCCCTTGAAGGATAAGGACTTTTTCAGGAACTTCTCCATCAAGTTCAATACGATTGAGTGGAATAACGGTGCCGACTTCGCTCCCGAGTATCTGTATGAAATAGGGACTTCGATGTGACGCAATTTTCCTAAGATTTCTTTTTTTGCATTTTTTAGGGCGGAATATTTGCATTCCGCTGTCAAATGTTGTATCTTTGCAATGCAATATGGGGCATATAGCAAAGTTATATGGCCCGTATAGCCGACTTATATGGCCCATATAACTCAGTTATACGGCCCATATAGCAAGCTGAAGGATGACGTTTCAGATAACATTAATAATTTAAAAGAAAGGAAAAACACATGGCATTGAAACTGAAATTGGAGCGGATGAAGAATCCGAAGAGTGCGGCGCAGCACGGCAAGTGGCGTGCGCGGGTGCAGAAGGGCGAGGAGGTGCATCTTCGCGAGTTGGCGGAGCGTATGCAGGAGAACTGCACGCTGAAGGTGAGCGACATCTATGCGGTGCTGACGGAGCTGGTGCCGACGATGAAGGAGGAGCTGCAGGCGGGCAAGACGGTGTATCTCGACGGCTTCGGCTTTTTCCACCTGACGGTTGAGAGCGACGTGGTGGACCGTCCGCAGGACTTTTCCATCGCGCGCAACATCCGGCGGGTGCTGTGCCGGTTTGTGCCGTCGGGCCGCCGCAACCAGGACCACACCATCACGCGCGACCTCTGCGCCGGAGTGAAGCTGGAGTGGCTGCCGGAGTACGACCGCCCGGAATAGATGCTTTTGCGCTTGTCGGTGCAGAATTTCGGGCTAATGCTTTGCCGAGTGGGAAAAACTTTGTAACTTTGCCGCACGAAAACCAAAGAGCGATGATTTCATTTGCGTTGAGCCTGCTGGCTCTGCTTGCGGGCTATTTTGTGTATGGCCGTTTCGTGGAGCGGGTGTTCGCCCCCGACGACCGTCCCACTCCGGCGGTGTCGAAAGCCGACGGGGTTGACTATATCGTGTTGCCGGGCTGGAAGATTTTTATGATCCAGTTCCTGAACATCGCGGGCACGGGTCCCATCTTCGGTGCCATCATGGGCGCGTGGTTCGGGCCGGTGGCCTACCTGTGGATTGTGCTGGGCTGCATCTTTGCCGGTGCCGTGCATGACTATCTGAGCGGAATGCTCTCAGTGCGTCATGGCGGAGCGGGGCTTCCCGAGCTTGTGGGCCGCTATCTCGGCCGCACGACGCGGCGCGTGATGCTCGTCTTCTCTGTCTTGTTGCTGATGATGGTCGGCGTAGTGTTTGTCTATAGCCCCGCCATCATCATGGAGAACATCTGGGGCTCGCGGCTGGCGTGGATCATCGGTATCTTCGTCTATTACATCATTGCCACGATGCTGCCCATCGACAAGATTATCGGCAAGATTTATCCGCTTTTTGCCTTCTCGCTGCTGTTCATGGCCGCCGCCCTGCTGGTGGGGCTGGTGGTGAAGATGCCCGCGCTGCCCGAGCTGTGGACCGACATGGACAGCTACACGGCCGTCCACCCGTCGGAGTGGCTGGGTGCCGACAGCTTCATCGCGAAGAATCCTGTCTTCCCCTGTCTGTTCATCACCATAGCCTGCGGAGCCATCAGCGGCTTCCATGCCACGCAGAGCCCACTCATGGCGCGGTGCATGAAGAGCGAGCGACAGGGCCGCCCTATCTTCTACGGCGCAATGATTACCGAGGGCATGGTGGCGCTCATCTGGGCTACGGCCTCGATGTATTTCTTCTACTACGGCGGCTGGCGCGAGGTGGTTTCGCCTGAGACGGTCGCGGCGTTCACGGCGCAGGTCGAGGGCGGCAAGACGCTGGTGCAGTACTTCGACGCGCCGACGGTGGTGAAAGAGCTCTGCACGGGCTGGCTTGGCATCTTCGGCGGCATACTGGCCATGCTCGGCGTGGTGGCCGCGCCTATCACGAGCGGCGACACGGCTTTCCGCTCGGCCCGCTTGATCGTGGCCGAGGCACTGGGACTGGAGCAGCGCAGCATCCGCAAGCGGTTCTATATCTGCATCCCCATGTTCGTGGCTGCCATCGGCCTGCTCGCCTGGCAGATGGAGAATCCCAACGGCTTCAACGTGATCTGGCAGTACTTCGGCTGGTCGAACCAGACGATGGCCGTGTTCACGCTGTGGACGGTGACGGTCTATCTCGTGCAGCGGAGGAAGCCTTTTGTGGTCACGCTCGTGCCGGCACTGTTCATGACGGTGGTGTGCGCCACCTTCCTGCTCATCTCACGCCAGGCCTTCGAGCTCAGGCCGACCATAGCCTACACGGGCAGCGTTGTCGTGCTCGTGGCCGCACTGGTGTGGTTCCTC
This sequence comes from Prevotella sp., assembly GCA_017442765.1. The sequence continues at coordinate 3,000 of JAFRZC010000118.1, forward strand.
GCATGGTATCGGAAACAAAATAACACAGTAAAATAATGATTATTATGAAAAGAAAAATTATGGTAGTGCTGGCCGCACTGACAATGGCGGTTGCAGCAAGCGCACAGCATTCGGACATCGGTCCGTTTGACCAGGGAAAGATTTATGTAGGTGCCTCGCTGACAGGTCTCAACCTGAGCTACAACGGCCAGAACCACCTTAACCTGGGCATAGGTGCGCAGGCCGGCTACACCGTGGCCGACAACCTGATGCTGCTCGGGCAGGTCAACTTCCAGCACAGTGGCAGCGATGCCGTGGCCGACGAGTTCAAGGTGGGCGTGGGCGGTCGCTACTACATCATCCAGAACGGCCTCTACCTGGGTGCCAACTGCAATCTGGTGCATCAGGAGCACAGCGTGAACGATGTCCGCCCAAGTGCCGAGGTGGGCTATGCCTTCTTCGTGAGCCGCACCGTGACCATCGAGCCTGCCGTCTATTACGAGCAGTCGTTCAAGTCGCACAGCAAATACTCGTCGGCCGGACTGAAGGTGGGCATCGGCGTGTATCTGTTCAAGGATTAGACAAATCTCATCGACGTAGTCAGATGGATTCGGCCTATCCGTCGGAGCTTTTGGAGAAAGCCGTGCAGGAGTTCTCCAAACTGCCGGGCATAGGGCGCAAGACAGCCTTGCGCCTGGTGCTCCATCTGCTGCGTCGCACGGATGATGAGGTGGATGCCTTCGCCTCGGCCGTCGTGCGGATGCGCCACGAGGTAAAGCACTGTCGCGTCTGCCACAACATCAGCGACACCGAGCTCTGTCCCATCTGTGCCGACCAGCGGCGCGACACTTCGACCATCTGCGTGGTGGAGAACATTCAAGACGTGCTGGCCGTGGAGAACACGCAGCAGTATCATGGGCTATACCATGTGCTGGGCGGCATCATTTCGCCCATGGACGGCATCGGCCCGGGCGACATCGAGATTGACTCGCTCGTCAGCCGCGTGGCGCAGGGTGGGGTGGACGAGGTCATCATGGCACTCAGCTCGACAATGGAGGGCGACACCACCAACTTCTACATCTCGCGGCGGCTGTCGCCCTACAATGTGCGGCTGAGTGTCATCGCACGTGGAATATCCGTAGGCGACGAGCTGGAATACACCGACGAGGTGACACTCGGGCGCGCCATCCTCAACCGGACGGAAATGGAGAAAGGGTAAATATTCCGAGGTGAGAAGTGGGAGGTGAGAAATGAAAGAAAATATGAAAGAGACACAGAAGAAATTGATGTCCGTGTTCATAGCCATCGTGGCTGTGGCAATCGTCTTAGTAATAGTAGGCGAGACAGGCCTGCTGCCCAATGGCGAGCTGGCTGAGGAGAAACAGACCGAGTTCGTGGTGCTGAGCATCATGGAGCTGCTCACCATCTGCCTTATCCCCCTGGCACTGCGCCTGTTTAAGTTCCAGAGGGTGAAGCGCGAGCTCATCACACCGCAGGGGCTGCGACGGTGGGCAATGGTCCGCCTTATGATGATAGGCGACCTGATACTGGTCAACATACTGCTCTACTATCTGTTCATGAACCCGGCCTTCGGCTATATGGGCATCATCCTCTTCCTCTGCATGTTCTTCATCGTGCCGACCATGAGCCGGTGCAGCAACGAGCTGAGAGCCTCTGCCCCGGAAGAGAACAAAAAATGAGGACGAAAGAATGAAACTGTCGGTTATCATAGTAAACTATAATGTCAAGTTCTATGTAGAGCAATGCCTCGTGGCCCTGCAACGCGCCATCGAAGGCATCGATGCCGATGTCTATGTGGTAGATAACCACTCGCGCGACGGGTCTGTCGATTTCCTCACCAAGCGGTTCCCCAAAGTCAATATCGTCAGCTGTAGCCATAACCTCGGCTTCGCACGAGCCAACAACATCGCCATCCGCCAGAGCGAGGGCGAATATGTATTGCTGCTCAACCCCGACACCATCGTGGGCGAGCAAGTTGTCAGAGAGACCCTGGCCTTCATGGAGGCTCATCCGAAAGCGGGCGCGGCAGGCGTGCGGATGCTGAAGTCGGACGGCGAGGATGCCATGGAGTCGCGGCGCGGGCTGCCCACGCCCATGACCTCGTTCTACAAGATGAGCGGGCTCTGCCATCGCTTCCCGCAAAGCAGCCGGTATGGCCGCTATTACATGAGTTACCTCTCATGGGACGAGGCCGCGAAAATAGATGTTGTCAGCGGAGCCTACTGTATGCTCCGGCGCGAGGCCCTCAATGACATCGGATTGCTCGACGAGGACTATTTTATGTACGGCGAGGACATCGACCTCTCCTACCGGCTGCTCAAGGGCGGATACGAGAATTGGTATCTGCCCCTTCGCATACTGCACTACAAGGGCGAGAGCACGCAGAAATCGTCGTTCCGTTATGTGCACGTCTTCTACGAGGCCATGCTCATCTTCTTCCGCAAGCACTTCAGCCACATGAGCCTGCTGCTCACCCTGCCCATCAAGACCGCCATCTACCTGAAAGCCTCGGTCGCACTCATACAGATGCAGGTTAAGAAGATGAGAAAGAGTCTCGGATTCTTTAGCAAGCACCGCAAGAAAGAGCCGCTCTACATCTTTATAGGCACGACCAAGGCCACAGACCAGTGTCGCCAGATAGCCAGAAAGAAAGGTCTGGAAGCGCGATTTGTCGAAGGCGACCAGCGCCATCTGCCCGACGGACACCATAGCATCGAATTGCCCGAGACCGATACCATCTACGTGGTCTATGATGTCAATGCCTACAGTTTCGACCGCATCTTTGAAATCTTCGGCAGGGAGCCCAAGCCAAACGTGCGCATCGGAACCTACAACTGCAAGACGCGCACTGTCATCACAGCCGAGGAAATACTCAAATGATACAACTCCGAGCCATAGAACCCGAAGACCTCGACCTGCTCTACACGATAGAGAACAACCGGGAACTCTGGAACATCGGCGCCACCAATGTTCCCTACTCGCGGTATGTGCTTCACGACTACATCGCGCAGTCTTCCGGCGACATCTACACCGACCGGCAGGTGCGACTCATCATAGAAGCAGAGGGAAAGACCGTAGGCATTATCGACCTGCAGAACTTTAGTCCCCGGCACAATCGTGCCGAAGTGGGTATTGTGGTGCAGAAAGCCTGGCGGCGGCGCGGATATGCGCTTCAGGCTATCCAAGAGCTGGCCTCATACGCCCGGCGAACGCTCCACCTTCATCAGCTCTATGCCGTTGTCGAAGAGGAGAACAATGCCGCACGGCAATTATTCGAGAAAGCAGGGTTTAAGTGCGAGACCACATTAAAACAATGGCTCTACGACGGTCGGACCTATAGGAATGCCCGGCTGCTGCAAATAATTTTATAAAAAAAGTAACAAAAAATTTGGAACATTCAAATATTCTGATTACCTTTGCACGCGCTAATCAGAAAAAGGTGCGTTAGTTCAGCCTGGTTAGAATGCCTGCCTGTCACGCAGGAGGTCACGGGTTCGAGTCCCGTACGCACCGCTGAAGCCTGATAGCTTGCTTCGGGAGTGCCGTACTTTGTCAAGTATGGCACTCTTTCTTTGTGCACGGTCATAATCCGCCGAGCCTCCATTTGGCTCCAAGGCGAAAATCCTTAGTGTTAAGAAATGTTTACGACTGGGGTGAGACATATATCTTTCACTGGCGGAAATGTTAAAACCAGATTTCCGATTTAACATTTCAAAAACCCCGCCTATTGTCTCTTTCACTCCCCCTTAACTCCCTTTTTACTTCCCTTTCGCTCCCCTTTTTCTGCGAAACATATATGTTTCACCTCCCAAACGATGGTCTTTCGCAACCTGAAAGACGGTCTTTCGCAACCCGAAACATATATGTTTCGCGTGCGAGAGATATATGTTTCGGAAGTTGAAAGGTTGAAATGCTGAAAAGTTGAACCGTCAACCATATGAAAAACAGAGACTTGCAAGGTGTTCGCCAGAATCGTCTGTTTTGACGCGGGTGGACAGTTGTTCCGCCGGCCGGTTTTTCCGCGCTCCTACAGCGTTAAAATTTTTGCCGGAAAAACAAGATTTTTAACATTTTCATGCCTTTTCTCATTTTTTCCGGTGTAAAATGATTGATTTTCAGAAGAAAGTTATATCTTTGCAGCATCTTTTAAAACGATATGTGATAATGGTTTAACTTAATGGCACCAGAAAAAAATGACGACAAGAATTTTTACCCTGTTATTTGCGCTCGTGGCAATCGCATTGGGCGCACAGGCCCAAATCACGCTGCAAGACCCCGTCGTCACGGACTCGTACATGAAGTTCGAAGGCGAGAATCGGGCCAACAACTACCGCTTTACGCTCGACGCCTACGAGTGGGCAGACCGCGGTCCGCAGTTCCAGCTGACTGTAGAGCCGATTGACGCTTCGAAGGCAGCGCAGTTCACCACCTCCGACCTCAGCGACGAGAACTACTGGGAGCCGATGTTCCGCATGTACACCCGGCAGATGGCAGGCGAGGAAATGGAGGCACAGGACAATGTGAAACGACTCTATGTGAAGAATGTGGCTCTGCTGCCCAACCAGTTCGCCGGCTATGAGGAGTTCCACGTCATCAGAGTTGAGGCGGCTGGGGACTACTCGATTCCCGACGGCTGCTTCAGCGGATGCCGGAAACTGGATGAGTTTGACTGCAACGTGGCAGGCACGCTCGCGCTGGGTCAGGGAATTGTCAACACAACGTCTGCTTATGTGGTGGAGGTCTATACGCAGCAGAGTGCCCAGGTCTGGAACGAATACAAGCAGAGCACCGGGGCAAACTTTTCGGTTGTTTACAACGGGTCGGTAGAAAATGTATATACCGTCTGTGGCTCTTCGGCAATATTCGGTCCCGGTCCGGAAGGATGGGGATGGGATCCCGCAGATACAAGCAATGACATGACCGCCATTGGTGAGAACAACTACAAACTTGTGAAGAGCAACGTGACCTTAGACGCAGGCACGACTTATGAATACAAGGTGGTGCAGAACCATAACTGGAATGTGAACTGGGGTGTTGGCGGACAGGACGGCAAAAACTTCACCTTCACCGTGCCGACAAGCGGCAACTACAATGTGACTTTCGTTTTTAATTTAGAGAGCGGAATCTGCACTGTGGATGCCGTCAGCACATCGATACCCGAACCCCTGTCGCAGGTGCCTAACGGCAACTTTGCCGACTGGGAAGACCGCGATCTTCCCGCAGAGTTGGGCGGCGGAAGCTACACGTCGCCATCGGGCTACTGGGACACATTCAACATTCTGGCCCCTGGTTGCGTGACGAAGACTGAGGGTCGCACTGCCGGCTCCACGGCTGCCCTGCTCGAGTCGAAGACCGTCGATATGTCGGCGGCAGGTATGCCAGGCGAGGTGGTAACTACATCTATTCTATCTACTGTCAGCTACTTGGCAAAGATGAGTGGCGAGGATTCCGAAGAAGGATTTCCCGTGGCCAGCATTCCTGCCCGTTATCTTACCTTCTGGTATAAATACCAACCCGTGGGCGATGATGTGGCACAAGTGTTCATCCAGTTCAACGAAGACCTGGTGGTTAAGCCGAAAGTGACCCAAAGCATTAAGTTCCGCAAGCAGATTACCGAGCCCGCAGCTGACTGGACCTTCGGCTACATCGATCTGTCTGTTGATGAAAAGGGCAGAAGCTCTTACAATCTTGACTGGGGCATCAACGCCTGCTCTATCGACATCACTTCGAGTGCCAGCCGCATGAGCTCCAGCACCAATGGTCCTGGCGCGTCAGCACCGGGTTCTAAGCTGTGGATTACCGACGTGCAGTTCTCCAGCGAAGTGACCGCAATTACCGATATGTTATCAGACCGCACGTCCTCTCGGTCGCCCGTCTACAACCTTGCCGGACAGCGTGTGGCCGATGGCTACAAGGGCATCGTGATAGAGAAAGGCCGTAAAATCGTGATGAAGTGAAGCGGGCGGGGACGCCCGAGCTCCATGTTTTTACTCGTGTCGGATGGCTTCGATGGGATCCATGTTGGCGGCTTTCTGCGCAGGAATGTAGCCGAAGAGCACACCGATAGCCACGCAGACAAGGAACGAGACGTTGACCGACCATGCCGGAACACTCGACGGCATACCCATCATGGGTACCACAAATTCGCTGACGGCAAATCCCACAAGTATGCCCAGCAATCCCCCGGTGACGGATATGAGGACCGACTCGATGAGAAACTGCAGCGAGATGACGGCTCCCGTTGCTCCTACGGCCATGCGCAGGCCAATCTCCTTGGTGCGCTCGGTGACGGAGACAAGCATGATGTTCATGATGCCGATGCCGGCCACGAGCAGCGAGAAGGCTGCCGCGACAACGAGGATGATGGTGACGGTATCCATTGTTGACGACATGGTTTCCATCATCTCGGCCTGTGAGCGGATGGTGAAGTCGTCCTCGGTATCGTCTTTCAGCTTGTGGTTGTCGCGCAGGATTTGCGTCAGCTCCTCAATGGCGGCATCGGAGAGCTCCTCGGTGACGGCGGAGCAGACGATGCTTGAGAAGTAGGTCTGTGCGGCGATGCGCTTCATCACTGTGGTATAGGGCGCAATGATGACATTGTCCTGGTCCATTCCCCACGAGTTGTAGCCTTTCGATTTCAGCACGCCGATGATGCGCATGGGAATGCTTTTGAAGCGGATGGTCTTGCCGATGGGGTCGGCATTCTCGCCGAACAGCTCATCGACAATTGTTTTCCCGACAACGGCCACCTTGGCCGACTTCCTGATATCTTCCTCGGTGAAGCATTCGCCGTCTTCTACTGTCCACTGCTTGATGTCAAGGTAGTCGGGCGACTCGCCGTAAACGGTGGTGTTGGTATTGTTGTTGCCGTAGATGACCTGTCCGCTGGCAGTGACTTCAGGGGAAACCTTGGTGACGAATTTCCGTTCTGACAGGATTCGCTCGTAGTCGGCCATCTTCAGGGTTTGCATGCTTGACGGATCCTGCCGCACGCCGCCGCGCATGTCGGCTCCCGGGCGAATGGTCAGGAGATTGGTGCCCATTGTCGATAGCTCGGCGCGGATGCTCTCTTTCGAACCTTGGCCGATGGCCATCATGATGATGACGGCAGCCACACCGATGATGATGCCGAGCATCGACAGGAACGACCGCATCTTGTTGTTGGCTACGGCCTTTAGGCTTACTTTGAAAAGGTTTAAGATGTTCATTGTTGTCAGTCGTCTTGTGGCATGGGCAGTTGGGCAAGTGCCTCGGCTGCCGACTTGATGTTGTTGTTGACGGTGTCTTCGCGGATCTTCCCGTCGCGCAGGTTGATGTTGCGGCTGGAGTACTCGGCAATCTCAGGGTTGTGGGTCACGAAGATGATGGTATGTCCCTGTTGGTAGAGCTGCTGGAAGAGAACGAGCATCTCGAACGAGGTGCGGGTGTCAAGATTACCCGTGGCTTCGTCGGCCAGCAGCACGGCGGGGTCGTTCACCAACGCACGGGCGATGGCCACGCGCTGCATCTGTCCACCCGACATCTGGTTCGACTTGTGCTCCAGACGGTCGCCCAGTCCTACGGCTTTTAATGCGTTGATGGCTCGCTCGCGCCGCTCTTTTGCCGAAATCCCGGAGTTGTACATCAGCGGCAGCTCCACATTCTCAATGGCTGTGGTCTTGGCCAGCAGGTTGTAGTTCTGGAAGACGAATCCGATTTTCCTGTTGCGCAGATGAGCACGTTGCGTCTTCGTCATGGTACGTACCGAGATGCCGTCGAGGAAGTATTCGCCGCTGGTGGGCGTGTCGAGGCAGCCTAACTGGTTGAGCAGGGTCGATTTGCCTGAGCCGCTGGTGCCCTGGATGGTGACGAACTCGCCCTCATAGATCTTGAACGACACACCGCGTAGTGCCTTTACGGTTTCGCTGCCCACCTGGAAATAGCGTTTCACGTTCTGCAGCTCGATGACAACTTTCCGGTTCTCCTCTGCCATGTTATTTCTTGCTATTGTTGTTCTGGCTCTTGTTGTTTTTATTGCCTCCGGGTTTGGGCATGAACGGATTTCCTGCTTGCTGGTCGGGCTGTTCTTCATTGCCTCCGGCAATTTTGAAGTCGGTGAGGACCTCTGTGCCTTGACGGATGCCGCCGAGAATCTCGGTGAGTACCCCGTTAGTGGTTCCGGTCTCCACCTTGTGGGCTTTGAAGACGTTGCCTTCCCTTGTCCATACTTTGTGGTTGCCTTGGCAGTCCTCTATGGTCTGCCCCTCGGCGAGTATGGCCTCGTTTGGCGTGAAGCGCAGGGCTTTCGACGATACGGCGAGGACGTTGTGCTTCTCCAGCGTGAAGATGGTGACGTTGGCCGTCAGTCCGGGTTTCAGCTTCAGGTCGTTGTTGGGTGCGGTGATGACTACCTCATAGGTGACGACATTGCTTTCCGTCGTAGCCTGCTGACGCACTTGCCTTACGGTTCCCGTGAAGGTGTCGTCGGGGAAGGCGTCAACGGTGAAGCTGACGCGCTGTCCGGCCTGCACACCGCCGATGTCGGCCTCATCGATGTCGGCGATGACCTGCATATTGGTCAGGTCTTGTGCGATGGTAAACAGCTCAGGCGTAGAGAACGATGCCGCTACGGTCTGTCCTTCCTCCACCGACTTCGAGAGCACGATGCCGTCGATGGGCGAGGTGATGGTGGCGTAGCCGAGGTTTGTCTGCGCGCGTTTCACGGTTTCGCGGGCCTGTGCCACCTGCTGTGCGGCCTGCTGATAGCTGAGACGTGCCGTCTCGTAGTCGTCGGCACTGACGAGCCCGCGGTCATAGAGCGTCTTGTAGCGGCTGAAGTTTGCCTGCTGATAGTTCAGCGAGCTCTGCATACTGTTCAGGTTGGCCTTGGCGGTGTTCAGCTCGCTTGTGAGGTTGGTCTTGTCGAGTTCGGCGATGACCTGACCCTTCCGCACCTCGCTGTTGTAATCGACATAGAGTTTCGACACGATGCCGCTGACCTGTGTACCTACCGTCACCGAGGTGACGGGCTCGATGGTTCCCGTTGCCGTGATGGAATTCTGAATGTCGGTGAGAACGACTTTCTCGGTCTCGAACGTCGTCTCCTGTTTCTGCTTTTTGCCCGATAGCAGCCACACCACAGCGGCTATTGCCACGACGGCAATTGCGGGTATCCAATGCTTCTTCTGTATCTTCTTCATTTTATCATTGAATTTTTTTGTTATTTCAGTTCACCTGTTGCGTAGAAGTTCAGCATGTCGATGTTGAGTATGGTCAGATACTTGCTTTGCAGCTCGTTCTGCTGCGCCAGCAGGAGTGCGTCGCGTCCCTGCATGAGCTCGACGATGTTGATGAGCTGCTGCTCAAACTTTCCGCTGAGCATCTCGTAGCTGGTCTGTGCGCTTTGCGTGGCGACTTTCGCGGCCTTGAACTTCTCTTGGTTGGTGACGGCTTGCAGCCAGTAGTTCTCGATGGCTGAGTAGAGGGTGGTCTGCTTGTCTCTCAGGTCGAGCTCGTAGTTCTCGCGTTGCAGCTTCGCCTTGTTGACGGCGGTCTTGGCCGAGCGGTTGTCGAGTATGGGGATGCTCACGTTGACTCCGCCGCCCAGGTTGAAGTTGTTTTTCAGTTGCCGTCCCCATGCGTTGCTGCTCATCGACGACGTGTTGGTCACGGCACTGGCGGTGACACCGACGGTCGGCAGCTTCTGTGCCTTTGCGATTTTGATGTTCAACTCGCTCGTCGCGATGCCGAGCTTTGCGTTTCTGATTTCGGGTCGCTGCTCTATGGCCGAGGCATAGACATCGTGCAGGACGGGAACGAGCTGCAGTGCCATCTCGTCGGTGGTCTCGGGCACGACGATGTCGAATTCCTCCTCGTCGGTGATCTGCAGCAGTTGTTTCAGCTGTCGCTTATAGTTGCGCAGGTTGCTCTCGGCCTCGACGATGCTGTATTCGTCTTGCGACCGCTGTGCGGTAAGCTGTGCGAGGTCGGCACGACTCATCTTACCCACTTCCACGAAGGCCTGCCCGCGCTGTTCGTTCTTAAGGCTTGTCTCGAGGCTCTGCCTGTTCACGTTGACGGCTTCGGACGAGTAGAGGATTTGGACATAGAGCTGGGCAATCTGCTCCTGAATGTTGGCGGCAGTGGTCTCCGCGTCGATCTCGGCCTGCTTGGCCGTCATCTCGTTCAGTCTGACCGTGTTGCGGTTGCGGCCAGCGTTCCACACGGTCCAGTTCGAGCTGATGCCGTAGGAGCCGTTGTAATAGACCTTATCGACGTTTTGCTCCACATAGCCGTTTTGCACGGTGGCGCGTCCCGACTCGGGCCAGGGCTGGAACGACACGTTCTGCCCTGTCGAGGCGCTGAGCGAGGGGAGCAGTGCCGACTGGCTCTGCAGGATGTCTTCCTGTGCGCTGAGCTGCGTCAGGCGCGATTTCTGTAGCGTGATGTTGTTCTGCAAGGCATAGTCGATGCACTCGCGAAGTGTCCATTGCCTGCCGTTCGACGGTACTGCCATGCTCATGGCTGCCAGCAGCAGTCCTGTCTTGATGAGTCTGTTCATGAATTGCTCTAATCAGTTCCTGTATATTGTCTTTTACCTCATTTTGACGCAGAAGCCCCGTATGTTGTTTAATCCGCCTGACCGCTTTATAACATATCTTAACGTTTAGTGTTTAGTGTTTTTTTCAACTTTCAACTTGCGTGAGACGGAGTGAAAAACAGGGACGCGGCACATGCGCCGAGCCCCTGCTGCTTATATAATCGGTCTTTGTGTTGGAGTCTTACACGATGCCCTGGGCCATCATGGCCTTGGCCACCTTCATGAATCCGGCCACGTTGGCACCTTTCACGTAGTTGATGTAGCCGTCGGCCTCGGTGCCGTACTTGATGCAGTTCTCGTGAATATCGTTCATGATGCGCTTCAGGTAGTCGTCAACCTCTTTGGCCGTCCAGCTGAGGCGTTCTGAGTTCTGGCTCATCTCCAGGCCGCTCACCGACACGCCTCCGGCATTCGATGCCTTGCCCGGCGCATAGAGCAGCTTGTTGTCCTGGAAGATTTTGATGGCCTCGGGCAGCGAAGGCATGTTGGCACCCTCGGCTACGGCAATCACACCGTTGTTGACCAGAGCCTGAGCCTCCTCGCCGTTGATCTCGTTCTGCGTGGCACAGGGCAGGGCGATGTCGGCAACCTCGTGCCAGGGACGCTGACCCTCGTGATAGACGGCGTTGGGATATTCCTCGGCATACTCCTTGATACGTCCGCGCTCTATGTTCTTCAGCTCCATCACGTAGTCGAGCTTCTCGCGGTCGATGCCGTCGGGGTCGTAGATGTAGCCGTCGCTGTCGGAGAGGGTGAGCACCTTCGCACCCAGCTGGATGCACTTCTCCGCAGCATACTGCGCCACGTTTCCGGCTCCCGAGATGAGCACGCGCTTGCCCTCGAGCGAGATGCCGCGCGTGGCGAGCATCGAGGTGAGGAAATAGACGGTGCCGTAGCCCGTAGCCTCGGGACGGATGAGCGAGCCGCCGAAGGGGATGCCCTTACCGGTGAGCACGCCCTGGAACTGGTGGGTGAGCTTCTTGTACTGTCCGAAGAGATAGCCTACCTCGCGGCCGCCCACACCGATGTCGCCTGCCGGCACGTCCTCGTCGGGACCGATGTGGCGATAGAGCTCGTTCATGAAAGCCTGGCAGAAGCGCATCACCTCGGCTTCGCTCTTGCCGCGCGGCGAGAAGTCGGAGCCGCCCTTGGCACCGCCCATCGGCAGCGTGGTGAGCGAGTTCTTGAACGTCTGCTCGAAGGCGAGGAACTTCAGAATACCCAGGTTCACCGACTTGTGGTAGCGCAGTCCGCCCTTGTACGGGCCGATGGCATTGTTGTGCTGGATGCGGTAGCCCATGTTGGTCTGCACATTGCCCTTGTTGTCGGTCCACGTCACGCGGAA
>JAFRZC010000119.1 GCA_017442765.1 Prevotella sp.
ACAAAAACCCAGCTCGCCAGAATCGTCAAAATCCACGAGTCGGCTCACCGCAAAAGCACCAAGGGCGTGAACCGTGCCCTCCTGGCTCAAATCCAAGCCTTCAACCCGAAAGCACAGGACGTCTCCGACATCACGGAGTCGTTCTGCTCAAAGTTCGCCAAGCACCTCACCTCCAGGCTCTCGCACGGCAGCGCGACCACCTACCTCAACAAGCTGCACGCCATCCTCGATCACGCGAAAAGGCTCAAACTGATCAAACAGAACCCTATGCCGTCCGTCAAGTCGCTGATAAATAGCGTCAAGCCTACCCCGAGGAGGCACCTCTCACGCGAGGAACTCATGGCACTCTCCAACGCCGACTGCCCTCACGACTCGACAAAGCTTGCATTCCTCTTCGCTTGCCAGACAGGGCTACGCCTGTCGGACATCGAGACCCTGCTGTGGAGCGACATCCACTGCGACGGCAATAAGCTGAAAATAATCAAAATACAGGTAAAGACCGGCAACCCCGTCGAGGTGCCGCTCAACAGCGAGGCCATCAGACTGCTGGGCGAACGTCAGAAAGAGGGCAATGTGTTCCCTATGAAGTCCCGTTCGGTGATTGCCAACGACCTGAAACTCTGGGCGGAATCCGCAGCCATCGGCAAGCACCTCACCTTCCACGTCTCACGCCACACTTTCGCCACCCAGGCCATCGCCGCCGGAGTGGACATCTACACCGTCAGCAAGCTCTGCGGACATTCATCCGTGAAAACCACACAGATATACGCCCACATGATGGACCGCACCCTGCAGAAAGGTGTCGACCTCCTCGCCCAGTCGCTGAAAGAGACTCCCAAAAACAAAAAAGAAGAACCGCCACAAAAGGTGTATTGCGTGGTTCTGTCTTTGTGCATGGACGATTTATCGAAAATAATTTCCAACGGCAATATTTTAGTCCTCAACAAGATAGAAGACATCCTTATGCATTGTCGGGAAACATAGTCAAAACATTTTTTGTCGTTTTGGAAAAAAGTCGTACTTTTGCACCCCGAAAAAGCGGAAGCCTCTGGCGGCATCTGTGGTGAGGGTTGCGGCCCCGCCATCCGGATGTGTGACTGAGGGTGCCTTGGCTTTTGTTATCGACAACGGTATTATGGAAAAAGACAGTAAGATATATGTGGCGGGGCACCGCGGGATGGTGGGAAGCGCCATCGTGCGGGAGCTCTGGCGCCAAGGATATGACAATATCATAACGCGGACGCATAAAGATTTGGACTTATGCAACCAGCAGGCAGTGAACGGCTTCTTTGCTGATGAGAAGCCCGAGTACGTCTTTCTCGCGGCAGCGAAAGTGGGCGGCATTGTGGCCAACCAGAGCGCGTTGGCCGACTTCATGTACGACAACATGATTCTGGAGATGAACGTCATCCATGCTGCCTGGAAGAACGGCTGCAAGAAGCTTGAGTTCTTGGGGAGTTCGTGCATTTATCCGAGGATGGCTCCACAGCCAATGCCGGAATCCTGTCTGCTTACGGGCGAGTTGGAAAAAACGAATGAGGCCTACGCGCTGGCCAAGATCAGCGGACTGAAGTACTGCGAGTTCCTCAACCGGCAGTACGG
>JAFRZC010000120.1 GCA_017442765.1 Prevotella sp.
AGTTATAGAAGTTAAGTAGTTAAAGAAGTTAAGCCGATAGTTTTACCTGGGCTATGGTCTCTTATAGAGACACTAACGGCTTAACTACTGTCCGAAGGACGAGCGAAGCGATAACTTCTTAACTTCTTAACTACAGAGAAGCCCAGAGCACAAACGAAACTTAAATAATTTAAAATTTAAAATTAATACCGTAAGAAGAAATGAAAAAATTAGTTTTGATGTTGATGCTCTTCGCACCAACCGCCATGTTCGCACAGAAGTTCGGACATGTTGACACTCAGGCCATTATGCAGTCGCTGCCCGAAATCAGCACCATCAACGGTGAGCTCGAAGCCAAGGCAAAGCAGTATGAAAACGAACTGCAGGACATGCAGAAGGAACTTCAGCGTAAGAGCCAGGACCTCGACGGCAAGCGCTCGACCATGAACGCCACAAAGATTCAGGAAGCCGAGGCCGAGCTGCAGACACTCTATCAGAAAATCACCGAGACCTATCAGGCCAACCAGCAGGAACTCCAGAAGTTGCAACAGGAGAAGATGCAGCCCGTCATCGAAAAGGTGCGCCGAGCCATCGAGACCGTAGGCAAGGAGGGCGGCTACACCTATATCTTCGAGAACACCGTACCCATCTATACCGGCTCAGGCTCGAAGGACGTTACCGACGACGTGAAGGCCAAACTGAAGTAATTCAACTTTCTGAAGTCATAGAAGTTAAGTAGTTAAAGAAGTTAAGCCGATAGTTTTACCTGGCCTATGGCCTCCTATAGAGACACTAATGGCTTAACTACTGTCCGAAGGACGAGCGAAGCGATAACTCCTTAACTACAAAGAAGCCCAGAGCACAAGCGAAACTTGAATAAAGTAATAAAAGTGACAAGTGAAAAGTAATAACATCATAATTTCATGACAACAATGAATAAACCAATGAGAACAATATGGAGAGTGGTAGCGATACTTATCACTTATCACTTATCACTCGTCACATCTTCAGCCCAGGAGCTGAAGTTCGGCTATCTGAACTTCGACGAGGTCATCCGCGTGATGCCCGAATATGCCCAGGTAGAGACCGACATGTCGCAGCTGCGCGGCAAGTACGATGCTGAGATGAAGCGTGCCGAGGAGGAGTTCAACAAGAAATACGAGGAGTTTCTCGAAGGACAGCACGACTTCGCCCCTTCCATCTATCAGAAGCGGCAGGCTGAACTCACCGACATGATGGACAAGAACATCGCCTTCAAGAACGAGGCCCGCCGACTGCTCCGACAGGCCGAGCAGGATGCCCGACAGCCTCTCAAAGACAAGCTGAAAGGCATCCTCGCACGCATCGGACAGGAGCGCGGCTATGCCTTTATCCTCAACACTGCCGGCGATGCCCTGCCTTTCGTCAGTCCTGAACAGGGCGAGGACATCACCCAGGTTGTAAAGGAAATGATTAATAATTGAGAATTAATAATTATGAATAGAAGACGTTTCTTGCCCCTGAAGGCAATAACCCTGGTGACGATGCTTGGCACTTGCGGCCAGCAAAAGGCCGCTCCTGTCGTAGGGACGCTGACAGCCTATTACGCAACGGCTGATTTCCATGCTGGAGAAACAGAGTACAAGAAAGGACAACTGATTTGCGACTCCAACGACCCTCTCAACAGAATTGTGGAAAAAGATGCCGGCAACTACATGTACGAAGGCGATGACACCGGTGCGTATTATTCATGGCTTCTGCCAAAATCGAAGGTGAAAAAGAAGACTTACACCATGAACCTTCTCACTGCCGGCGACGTAGGAAAGAATGCCGTTTTCCATGCAAAGAACGGCTGCAAGGCCCGCATCTTCCGGGCGGTCAGTAACGGCCACCGATACTATAATTGGGATGGCACGGAACAAGACATCAGTGCTACCGACCGCTTCCAGGAGAGCTTTGTGCTGAGTGCCGAAATCATCAACCGCTGGGATGGCGACAAATACCTCTTTGAAGAGCAACTGGAAGAGGAGCAGGGAAGCATTACCCTGTACTACGACAACCGCTTTGCCGAGGGAGTAGAAGACCCCGAGAACTGCCGCTATCGCAAAGGGAAAATAGGCATCATAGAGGAGAGCTGGAACAACAGCGAAGGCTGGGATGCAAGCCTGTCGGCCTACAGCGCCGACGGCAAGCTGCTCACAGACCAGTGGGCGGTAGCGGATATAGCGGAATATATTTCCATTGCCTATATCGCCGACCTTGATGCGCTTTACATCAACGGCGAGTTGTACTACAGGTGTAACCACCGATGACACCCTCACCCATAGGCATATTTGATTCCGGCTATGGCGGACTGACCATCCTGCATGGCATCCGCCAGGTGCTGCCCCAGTACGACTATATGTATCTGGGCGACAATGCCCGTGCGCCATACGGGTCGCGCTCGTTCGAGGTCGTCTATCAGTTCACCCGTCAGGCCGTGCTCAAGCTCTTCTCCATGGGCTGCCAGCTGGTCATCCTCGGTTGCAACACCGCCTCGGCCAAGGCCTTGCGCACCATTCAGCAGCGCGACGTGCCGCGCATAGACCCCTCGCGCCGTGTGCTCGGCATCATCCGCCCTACGGTGGAGGCCATCGGCAGTGTCACGCAGACCCGACACGTCGGCCTGCTCGCCACCGAGGGAACAGTGAAAAGCCAGAGCTACGACCTTGAGATCCGCAAGCTCTATCCCGACATCCACGTCTCCGGCGTAGCCTGCCCGCTGTGGGCCGCCATCGTCGAGGCGGGCGAGGCCGACTCACCCGGAGCCGACTACTTCGTGAAGAAACGCATCGACCAGCTCATGCGCCTCGATCCGCAAATCGATGCCATCATCCTCGGCTGCACCCACTATCCACTGCTCATGAGCAGCATCGTCAAGCATGTCCCCTCGGGCGTGCGCATCGTGCCGCAGGGCGAGTACGTGGCCAACAGCCTGAGCGACTATCTCGCCCGGCATCCGCAGATAGAGCAGACCATCACACAGGGCGGCACATGCCAGTATCTCACCACCGAGAGCGAGGAGAAATTCAAGGAGTGCGCACAAATCTTCCTCCACGAGACCGTCAACGTCCACCACACCGACCTCGGCTGATGTCTTGTGTTTTAGCGTTTAGCGTTTAGCGTTTAGTGTTTAGTGTTTAGAGTTTAGTGTTTAGAGTCTGGGATTTGCTTGAAAGCGAAAACCATTTTGCTTAAAGCCGCATAGTCTTTTGCCTCTAAGCGAAAGGTCTTTTGCCTGCTGCCAAAAACCGCCAAAAGCACCCTTTACCCCTGCAAAACCTATCCTCTCTCCCCGCAAAACATGGCCTTTTGCACCCTGAAAGGCACTCGCAAAACCAAAACGAATCCAATTTTTATATTTCAATCCTCGCAGACAAAAAAACAATAGGAAACTATTTTATTCACCAGGAAGAGAACTAATTATATTTCTTCAATACCGATAGATTTTAAATAGTTATAAGTTCCATCATAGAATTCAGGCTGGCGTGTATGATCATCTTTATTTCCTTCAGGTACACAAATAATCATTCCTTGTCGAGCACGAGTCATCAATACTCGATAAGCATTCAACTGATAGGATTGTGCAGATAACTGTCTAATCTTCTGCCATTTACTTCCCCTAAAAGAATTATAATCCCAGCCATCAGGAGTATACCGAAAATCACCATCCCAAACAAGACAAGTCCAATCAAGTTCTAATCCCTGAATATCAAATTCTGTTGCTGCATCTTCTAAAAACAATGAAGAGCGGACATCAGTTTTATCAGCCAAAAACCAATATTCTATATTAGGTTGTAATCGTACATCTATAGCAAGAGGTTTCAATCTATACGCTTGCGAGGAAACAACAATGCCATATCTTTCAGAACCACGTGCTTTTTCCTCCAACCACATCTTCGCTTTCTCTATATTTCTTGTCAGGATAAGAGGATATTTTAGTTTAAAGTCTTCATAAAGTTTGCGTGCATTCTCTACATCTCGTTCTAAGACACAATGAACAAAGTTTGATATTTTTTCTGCCCGGAAAGAGCGCATAGAAACTGCCAAATGCAACTGTTCAACTTGTTTTGCATTTGGATTACAACTTAATAATTGCGCAACATTTCCTTCAGCATATTCTTTATCGGTTAAATGCTTCGAAACATAAACTTTCCAATTTGGGAAAGTTTTATTGACTGCTCGTATCCATTCTGCAATACCGGCCTCACCTGTATTGATTTCCTGACCGCCACCAACAAGACATACTATTACAGCCCAATCTTTTCTTAAATCAAGTGACCAAATTAAAAATTCAGCTTCTGACATAGGAAAGTTGGGTACTTTCTTCATTCCTCCTCGACTTCCTCCTCTTGCCAACCAACCAGCTAAATGTTCCAGATCCCATGAACGCTGTGCTTCGTCAAAGATAGCAACATGTTCAACTTCGCCATGTCCAGCTGTATGATGAGCTACAGATTTTGTTTCATCAATTTCAAGTTGTCCATTTTCAATTGGCAATTTAATCTTTGCCAACATATTACTACGATAGCGATGGATAATTTGAATGAATTGAGAAACTTCACGTTTTGCATCTGTAATATTGCACTTATTACCCTTTTTACGTTCTCGCTTTTGTTTATCTTTTGCCAACGCAGCAGTTAATACTGTCACGAGGGGACCATTTCCCGAAAGATATACCGCCAAATTTCTTTCATCACATGGATTTTCTTCTGCTTTCATGGACTGTTGTATTGCTACATTTAATCCAACAAGTGTTTTTCCTGCACCAGGAACACCCGTTACAAAGCAAATACTTTTTTCTCCCTGCTTTTTACTACGTTGAATAATATCTAATACAAACTGTGTTGTTTCTTCTAATGCGGCACCTGCTGCCTCATGTCGTGTAATATTTTCTACAGTATGGGTTTGATATAAAGCACTTGCAGCTTCTATGATAGTGGGGGTAGGAGAATATCTACTAATCGCCCACGTAGAAAAATCATCGTATTTAGAAGGTTGTGCCTTTTCTTTATCCAAAACAGCATTTATAATCCCTTGTAGATTATAAGCATTTGTCAAGAGGGGATTGTAAATTTTGTCATCATATACAGAGAACAATAATTTCTGACTACTTTCTTTGGCTTCTGTTGCAACAAGTATTGGTATTATCGTTCTATGATGACTATCTAAATGAAAGTTTTTCAAATCAAGAGCATAATCCATCACCTGCTCCATATCAGCTTGCAAAAATGTCTGTTGTCCAACCTTAAATTCAATAACAAATATAAGTCCTCTTAATAAGAGCACAACATCAATACGCTTTCCAAGTCGAGGTATGGAATATTCAAAAATGATTTCACCGTTTTCATTCTTCCATGGCAATACTATATTTCGCATAATCTCAATCTCTTCAGACCATGCGTCTTTTTGCTCTCTTACGCTATCACCTTCATCATTTTTTGATATTTTACCAAAAATGGTATCTTTATCGTCAATAATAAAATCAGCAATGGATGATTTGTAAAAATAACGGCTCATAATTATTCTTAATTCAGCACTGAGGTATTACTAATTTGATAAATAATCTTCATACTCTTAAAATCAGTGCATTTCGTTTTATGAAATGTTGGATGTTTCTTCTTTGGGTTATTTTTGCAGCTCTTTCTTCTTGACTTTGACTTTGATGGGGTCGAAGCCTTCTCCATAGACGCCGATGACGGAGCTTTGCGAGACGAAGGCGTTGGGGTCAATCATTTTGATGAGGCGGAAGATGGTGAGGCTTTCGTTCTTACGGGCAAGGATGCACAGCACTTTCATTTCCTGACCGGTGTACCAGCCGTGCCCGTCGAGGATGGTGACGCCGTGGTCGAGCTGGGTGCCGATGGCGTGGGCTATCTCTTCATACTTTTTCGAGAAGATGAGGAACTGCACGGAGGAGCGCTGGCGGTTGTAGATGAAGTCGAGCATGAAGTTTTCGATGACCATGGTGCAGAGTCCGAACACGACCATCGTGGTGCGCTGGAGGATGGTACCGAAGGTGGGGATGAAGAGACAGGTGCTGATGATGACGAAATCGACGAAGATGAGCACGGTGCCGAGCGACATGTTGTAGAACTTGTTGACGGTGGCGGCGATGATGTCGCTGCCACCGGTGGAGCCGTTGTTGACGAACACGATGCCGAGGGCTGAACCGGTCAGCGTACAGCCGATGACGAGCGACATGAAGTCTTGCCCCTCGCCGAGTATCTTCACCATCTGTCCGGCATCGTCGCGGGGCACCAGCTCTTTCATCAGCCCGAGGAGCAGGGTGAGCATGAGGATGGCGTAGATGGTCTTCATGAGAAACCTCGTGCCGAGTATCTTCAAGGCCATGACGAGCAGGGCGGCGTTGACGAGGAAGTAGGTGTATTGGTTCTGGAAGCTCGTCGCATACTCCACGATGGCGGCGATACCCGTCACTCCGCCCGTCACAATCTCGTAGGGCATGAGGAAGAAGGTAAAGCCGAATGCGTAGAGGACGAGGCCGAAGGTGATGAAGATGTAGTCCTTGACCTCGTTCCAAATCTGTCGATGTCTGGATGTCATTCGCTATTTACATACAATGTTCACCATACGTTTAGGGACGATGATAACCTTTACGATTTGTTTGCCGTCGGTGTATTTCTGTGCGCGCTCGTCGGCAAGGACGTTGTCTTGAATGGTCTGGCCAGCGGCATCGGCTGGGAACTCCATCTCGAAGCGGGTCTTGCCGTTAAAGGCGATGCCGAGCTTGACGGTGTTTTCGACGAGATACTCCTCGTTCCACGTGGGCCATGGGCTGTCGCAGACGCTGCCCGTACCGCCCAGCTGCATCCAAAGCTCTTCGGCGATGTGGGGGGCGAAGGGCGCGATGAGGCGGACAAGGGTGCGCATGACTTCGGCGTTGCGGCATTTCAGCTGCGAGAGCTCGTTCACACAGATCATGAAGGCCGAGATGGCGGTGTTGTAGGAGAAGGCTTCGATGTCGCCCGACACTTTCTTGATGAGTTTGTGGAGCGACTTCAGCATCTCGGGGGTTGGAGTTGACGAGTTGACGAGTTGACGAGTTGACGAGTTGTCAGAATCTTCCTGCTTGTCAACTTGTTCACTTGTCAACTTGTCAACTGTACAGAGGTTCCAGAACTTCTTGAGGAAGCGGTGGCAGCCGTCGATGCCGTTGGTGTCCCAGGGCTTCGACTGCTCGACAGGGCCGAGGAACATCTCATAGAGGCGCAGGGTGTCGGCACCGTAGCGCTCGACGATCATGTCGGGATTGACGACATTGAACATCGACTTCGACATCTTTTCTATCGCCCAGCCGCAGACGTACTTGCCGTCTTCGAGTATGAACTCGGCGTTCTCATATTCGGGCCGCCATGCCTTGAAAGCTTCGAGGTCGAGAATATCGTTCTGCACGATGTTCACATCGACGTGGATGGGTGTGATGTCATCGCATCCTTTTTGAAGGTTGAGGCTGACGAAGACAGGATGCCCTGCCTGCTCGCTCTTCTTGTTGTCGCGATACACAAAGTTGGAGCGGCCTTGTATCATGCCTTGGTTGACAAGTTTCTGGAACGGCTCTTCCTTGCAGCTGATGCCGAGGTCGAAGAGGAACTTGTTCCAGAAGCGCGAATAGATGAGGTGGCCTGTGGCGTGCTCGGTGCCGCCTACATAAAGGTCAACGTTCTGCCAGTAGTCGTCGGCTTCCTTCGAGACCAGAGCCTCGGTGTTGTGCGGGTCCATGTAGCGCAGGTAGTAGGCTGAAGAGCCTGCGAAGCCCGGCATGGTGCAGAGCTCGAGAGGGAAGACGGTCTGGTTGTCGATGTCGGCAACATCGCAGGCGGAACAGGTCTCGGTGTTCCATGCCCATCGCTTTGCGCGTCCGAGTGGCGGCTCACCGGTCTCGGTGGGCTCGTATTTGTCGATTTCGGGCAACTGAAGCGGCAGACACGTCTCGGGAATCATATAGGGCATGCCGTCCTTGTAATAGACGGGGAACGGCTCACCCCAGTAGCGCTGGCGCGAGAAGATGGCATCGCGCAGGCGGAAGTTCACTTTTACACGTCCGATGCCAGTCTCGGCCACATATTGCTTGGTCTTTTCGATGGCTTCTTTCACGGTGAGGCCGTTGAGCACGAGGCCGGTGGTAGAGCCATTGCTTGCCGGACTGTTCATCACGATGCCTTCCTTGGCGTCGAAGCTTTCCTCGGAGACATCGGCACCCTCGATGAGCGGGATGATGGGCAGGCCGAAGTGCTTGGCGAAGGCATAGTCGCGCGAGTCGTGGGCAGGCACGGCCATGATGGCACCGGTGCCATAGCCGGCAAGAACATATTCCGCAATCCAGATGGGAATCTTGTCGCCTGTAAGCGGATTGATGGCGTAAGAGCCGGAGAACACACCCGTCACGCGGTGGTCCATCTGGCGTTCGCGCTCGGTGCGCTTCTTCACGTAAGCAAGGTATTCTTCCACTTCGCCCTTCTGCTCGGGTGTGGTGAGCTGTTGTACAAGTTCGCTCTCGGGAGCCAGTACCATGAAGGTTACACCGAAGATGGTGTCGGCACGGGTGGTGAAGATGGTGAATTTAGTTGACGAGTTGACGAGTTGACGAGTTGACGAGTTGTTAGTTTCAGCATCCAACTTGTCAACTTGTTCACTTGTCAACTTGTCAACTACACAGAATTCCATCTCGGCTCCTTCGGAACGCCCGATCCAGTTGCGCTGGGTCTCTTTGAGCGACTCGGTCCATTCCACCGTGTCGAGACCATCGAGCAACCGCTGCGCATAGGCTGACACGCGGAGGCACCACTGGCGCATCTTCTTCTGTACGACGGGATAACCGCCGCGCACCGATACGCCGTCAACCACCTCGTCGTTGGCCAATACGGTGCCCAGTTCGGCACACCAGTTGACCATTGTCTCGCCCAGATAGGCGATGCGATAGTTCATCAGCACCTCCTGCTGTTTCTTCTCCGGCCAGCTGTTCCACTCGTCGGCCGTGAACGATAGTTCCTCACTCTGTGCAACGTCGAGTCCTTCGGTTCCGCGCTCCGAGAAACGGCGGATGAGCTTCTCTATCGGTTTGGCACTTTGGCAATGGTTGCAATAGAACGAGTCGAACATGCGTTGGAATGCCCATTGTGTCCAGTGGTAGTAGCCCGGCTCGCAGGTGCGCACCTCGCGGCTCCAGTCGAACGAGAAACCAATCTTGTCTAACTGCTCGCGGTAGCGGTTGATGTTCCGCTCTGTCGTCTTTGCCGGATGCTGCCCCGTCTGGATGGCATACTGCTCGGCAGGCAGACCGTAGGCGTCGTAGCCCATGGGGTTGAGCACGTTGAAACCCCTTTGGCGCTTATAGCGCGCATAGATGTCGCTGGCGATATATCCGAGAGGATGACCCACGTGCAGGCCTGCCCCACTGGGATAGGGGAACATGTTGAGCACGTAGAATTTCTGCTTGTTTTCGTCTTCAGCAACCTGATAGGTCTTTTGCTCAACCCACCGCTGTTGCCATTTCTTTTCAATCTCTCTGAAATTGTAATCCATTCCTCAAATAGTGTTTTTAAATTAAATTTTCTGCAAAATTACAAAAAAAATCATAACCGCCAAAAAGCAGCCTGGTTTATTTAAATCGCAGTTCGAGGGGAAACCCCTCCCCTTTGGGGGGAGGACGGGAGGGGGCTGGGCAGTCGAAGTCACGCCATAGTGCCTCTTTCGCGGAAAATTACCTAGGGAATTTTCCGCGAAAGACCGTGTTTTGGAAGAAATTCCCTAGGGAATTTTCTTTGTAAGGTCGTCAGACAGCAACATCCTTGTCAGCCATGGCAGGACAAATGGGATGAAGTGGTTACTTTGTAATCGACTGGATGTCTTTCAGGGTAATCGTTCCGGCAATGTTGATGATGCTGAGTTCGCCGTCGCTGTCCTCGCTGAGCAGGGCAAACTCGTTTTTCCCGCCTTTCAGCTCGAGCAGGTAGATGACGACGTGGTCGCCGCTGTCGTTGACGCGCATGGCCTCTTCATATTTCTCGCGCTTATAGATGGCAACGGCCTCTTTCCTGATGACGGGCACAAGCGTGGGTCGGCTGCACGTGAGGATGTTTATACGGTCGAGCTTGGGTGCGAGCCTTGTGAGGTCTTTGTCGCCGGCCTTCACGTTTGGGATAAGGCGCAGCATGTTTTTTGAGATGAAGATGGTGGTGACACCCTTGGTGTCCTCATATTTCCGGAAGATAGCCTCTTGTGCCGAGGTTGTCAGGAAAAAGCCTCCGAGAAGGATGATGGTGAGTATTCTTTTCATTGCGCTGATGGGTTTTCTTCTTCAGTTTCGTTGATGTTACCAAGTCCCTTGTTGAGGGCAGTAGAGAATTTCACGAGTGCGCGCTCAGTTTCTGCGGCGGCATCCTCGGGGTTGTCGTAAGTATCTTCGTAGTAGGCCCATGCGCGTGTCTCCTGCTGCTGTCGGGTCATGAAGACGATTCCGAAGAGGAGTAGCAGCGAGGCGGCCACCCCGCCAATCCAGCGGAACATGACGGCACGGGCACGGCGCTCGGTTTTCTTTTCTATTTGGTTCCAGCGGTCAATTTGGCGTGCCAGCCGTTGCTCCAACAGCATGGGGCGGTCGAAGAGTTGGCTTAGCCGCTGCTCCTCCAGTTCTGAGGTTTCGGCTTCGAGAAATCGGCTGAGGAGTTGCTGCAATTCTTTTTCGTTCATCGTGTGGTTTTGTTACGGTCAAATTTTTTTCTGATAGCTTTTCTCGCGCGGCTGAGGATGACACGCACGTTGATTTGCGAGAGACCGGTTTTCCGGCAGATTTCGTCGTAGCTGAGGCCGTCAATATCGCGCAGGGTGATGATTTGGCGTTGTTGTGCGGGCAGTTTTTCGATTAACTTTATCACATAGTCGTTTTGCTCGCGCAGTTCAACCTCGTGTTGCAGGTTATCGTCGGCAGGCAGGTTGACAAGATTGTCGATGGCGGTGTCGGTTTCAGGGTGCAGGGTGCGTTGGCGGTCGAGAAACAGGCGGTGCAGGGTTTTTACGGCATAGCCCTCGGCCGACTCCATCGCGGGCAGCTTGTCGCGCCCTGTCCATAGCTTCAAGAAGGCATCCTGCATCAGGTCTTCGGCCTCGGCAGAATTGCCGGTGAGGCGGAAGGCTGCCCAGTACATGGCACGCGAACAGGGCAGGAAGACAGCTTTGAAACGACGGACATCCATAGGGCTATTCCTTGCGCTTTTTCTTGTTAGTCGTGTCGATGATGTCGTTGATGTTTTCTGGCCGGATACGGCCTTTCACTTGTACAATCTGCGCATCGTCCTTGCTGCTTTCCACGATGAGAAGCTCGCGAATGGCATGCCGCCTCATCTTGTAGAGAATCAGCGTGCGCTCATCGTCTTGATTGGAGCGGATGAGCTCGGTGTATGCGCCGGGGTTGAAGTTGGCTACTGCTTCCATGAACCGGTTTTTCACCTTTGGAGAACACTCCTCAAGGTCGAGCACTCGCACAGAGCGGATGGCCTTCAGCACGGCGCGGGCTTCCTGGTCGCTGTCGGAAAGGCGGACAACGGGTTTGAGCATAGAGAGGAGTGCACGGGGCAGATGGAGGTATTCTGCGTTTGGCGCGTGACGGAACTCGGCAAAGAGGTCGCCGACCTGCGCACTGGCGCAAAGGCTGGCGACTATCAATAAGAGAGAGAAACAGATTCTTTTCATGGAAAGGTCAGTTGTTCTTCGTCATTTCCGACAGTTTCTGAATGTCGTCGGGACTGATTTTCCCGCCAATTTGCACCAGTGCGCACTCATCATCCTCAACGGTCAGGATGAGCAACTCGCAGATGTCCTCACCCTCAAAACGTGTCAGAATGAGCGTCCGCCCGTCGTCGTTTGTCGTCACCATCGGCTCGTATTTGCCCTTCTTGAGTTTTTCCGATTGTTTCGCGAAGGCCTGCGCGGTCTTTTTGTTGCCCTCAATGTTGAGCACTCGCACAAAGTCCATTTTTTTCAGCACTTCTTTTGTTTCTTGCTCCTTGACGAAGCCAGTGGCGAAGTCCATCATCTCCTTACCGATGTTAACAAATTGCACACCGTCCTTGTCCTTAAACTCGCGGAACAGGTCGTCCGCCGTCTGTGCCATGCCCGCCATGCTCGTGAGCAGCAGGGCAAATAACAATAGCTGTCTTTTCATAAGAATTTTCATTTTTTTAGTGGTTCTGTCTTTATTAACGTAAATATGGGTGAAAATGTTACAAATAATTTTATGGTTATTGTGGTTTTAGGATAAAATTTGTAACTTTGCAGAAAATTTAGATAAAACAGGCTGCGCCTCGGCATAGCCTAAGCGAGCTTGGCTCTGCGCTCGGCTTGCTCTGTTTTTAAAGTAGTTGTTATGGCACTGAAATGCGGTATCGTGGGTCTGCCTAATGTGGGCAAGTCAACCCTGTTTAACTGTCTGTCGAGCGCGAAGGCGCAGGCGGCGAACTTTCCCTTCTGTACGATTGAGCCCAATGTGGGTGTGATAACCGTTCCCGACGAGCGGCTGACGAAGTTGGCCGAGCTGGTGCATCCGGGGCGCATTGTGCCGGCGACGTGCGAGATTGTGGATATTGCCGGACTGGTGAAAGGTGCGTCGAAGGGCGAGGGGCTGGGCAACAAGTTCCTCGGTAACATCCGCGAGACCGATGCCATCATCCACGTGTTGCGTTGTTTCGAGGATGAGAACATCACCCACGTTGACGGTACCATCGACCCCATTCGCGACAAGGAGATTATCGATACCGAGCTGCAACTGAAAGACTTGGAGACCATAGAGAGCCAGATGGCAAAGGTGCAGAAGACCGCAGCCGCAGGCAATAAGGACGCAAAAGTGCTTGCCGGTGTGCTCGCAGCCTACAAGGAGGTGCTGGAACAGGGAAGGAACGCCCGTCGGGTGGAGTTCGACTCGAAGGAGGAGCAGGATGCCGCGCGTAATCTCTTTCTGCTGACGGCAAAGCCCGTGCTCTATGTGTGCAATGTGGGTGAGGCCGAGGCTAAGGACGGCAACGCCTTCACGAAGAAGATTGAGGCGATGGCTGCCGAGGAAGGTGCCGAGGCGATGGTCATCGCGGCCAAGACAGAAGAGGATATTGCCGAGCTGGAGACGTATGAAGACAAGCAACTGTTCTTAGAGGAACTCGGACTGGAGGAGAGTGGCGTGAACCGTCTCATCAAGAAAGCCTACGCTCTGTTGAACCTTGAGACCTTCATCACGGCCGGTGAGATGGAGGTGAAAGCCTGGACCTACAAGCGCGGATGGAAAGCCCCGCAGTGTGCCGGCGTCATCCACACCGACTTCGAGAAAGGCTTTATACGCGCCGAAGTTATCAAGTATGACGACTACATCCGCTATGGCTCGGAGGCCGCCGTGCGCGAGGCCGGAAAGATGGGCATTGAAGGAAAGGACTATGTTGTGCAAGACGGCGACATCATGCACTTTAGGTTTAATGTCTGATTTTAAAGAAGTTAAGGAAGTTAAGAAGTTAAAGAAGTTAAGAAGTTATCGCTTCGCTCGTCCTTCGGACAGTAGTTAAGCCATTAGTGTCTCTATAGGAGGCCATAGGCCAGGTAAAACTATCGGCTTAACTTCTTTAACTACTTAACTTCTATAACTTCAGAAAGTTGAATGAATTATGAATTATGAATTATATATAGTTTGGAATCCCTCTGAGGTGATTTGTCATCTGGGGCCGATAGCCGTGCGGTGGTATGGCATGTGTTGGCTGGTGGGTATCGTGCTGGGTTACTTTACGGTGAAATGGCTTTATCGCGACCAGAAGGTGAGAGACGAGCTGTTCGACCCGCTGTTCATCTACTGCTTCCTCGGCATCCTCATCGGTGCAAGGCTGGGTCACTGTCTGTTCTACGAGCCCGAGGTGTGGCTCAGCTCGTGGCAGCGCGTGCTCGAAATCTTCATCCCCATACAGATTGAGCCGGGTGGCGGATGGCACTTCACCGGCTATGCCGGACTGGCCTCGCACGGCGGAACGCTCGGGCTGATGATAGCCCTGTGGCTCTACTACCGCAAGACGAAGATGAACCTCTGGCATGTGCTCGACGACATTGCCATCGCTACCGGCATCACTGCCTGTTTTATCCGTCTGGGCAACCTCATGAACTCCGAAATCATCGGCAAACCGACCGATGTGCCTTGGGCATTCATCTTCGAGCAGGTCGATATGCAACCGCGACACCCCGGACAGCTCTACGAGGCCGTCGCCTATCTGCTGCTCTTCTTCCTCATGTTAACCATATATAGAAGAGATAAAAGGTTGACAAGTAAACGAGTTGACAAGTTGACAAGTAAACGAGTTGACAAGTTGACAAGTAAACAAGTTGACAAGTTGACAAGTAAACGAGTTGACAAGTTGACAAGTAAACGAGTTGACAAGTTGACAAGTAAACAAGTTGACAAGCAGGATGAGACTAACAACTCGTCAACTCGTCAACTTGTCAACTCGTCAACTAAATTGCGTGTGGGCACGGGATTCTATTTCGGACTGTGTCTGACCTATATCTTCACCTTCCGCTTCTTCATAGAATATACCAAGGAGATACAAGTGGCCAAGGAGGCTGCTTTCGCACTGAACATCGGGCAGCAGCTGAGCATTCCCTTTATTATCCTCGGTGTGGCCTGCATGATTAGAGGAGTTAAGAAGTTAAGAAGTTAAGAAGTTATCGCTTCGCTCGTCCTTCGGACAGTAGTTAAGCCATTAGTGTCTCTATAGGAGGCCATAGTTGGCAAAACTATCGGCTTAACTTCTTTACATAATTATCAATTATCAATTAATAAGATGACAATGAGAAAAATTTTTTTAGCAGGCATAGCCATTGGGGCTATAGCGTTGATGGCGGTAGGGGCTACGCTTCTTCCCAACGACGAGGGGAAGCCCACGAAAAAGTACAGGGTGATAGACTATCCCTCGCCTAATTTCAATCCCGACTCGGTGAACCGTGTGGAGGGGGTCGTCCTGCACCATACCGCCGAGCCTACCGTGGAGCGTTCGCTCGAAGTGCTCACCTCGCCCGAGCGCGGCGGCGTAAGCACCCATGTCGTCATCGACTACGACGGCACCCGCTATTTGATGTTCCCGCCCGAGGTGGTGGCCTATCATGCCGGTTTCTCTATCCTCAACGGCAAGGAACGCTGCAACTATTTCACCATCGGCATAGAGTTTCAAGGCAACACGTTGGAACGGCCGTTGACGGAAGACCAGATACAGAGCGCGGTGGAATATCTGCTGCCTATCATGGCACAATACAACATTCCGCTGAAGAATGTTGTCACCCACGAGATGGTCCGCATGGCCTACAAACGGAAGTATCCGAAGAAGAAATGCTATAACAAGAACGACATCACACAGACGGAATACCGCCGTGTGATGAAAGCACTGCGCGAGGCGCTGGACGACAGTCAGTAAACGCGCTGGCGACAAGGCAGAATAGCTTTCTTCAGACAAAAGACCGGCTTTCATGATGCGAAAGCAGGTCTTTTGTAAAGTAATATAATATATATTACTCGGTAAAAGTATATATATTACTCAGTAATATAATATATATTGGTCGGTAATATAATATATATTACTTTGTGAAAGACGGTCTTTTGAATTGTGAAAGGTTGTTTTTCGTGTTACAGGGGCTTTTCTCCAGCTATCCTCAGTCTTGGGAGCTATCCTATTTTCCCGTGACAATGTTTTTGAGTAGCCAGAGTTTGTTGAGTGCTTCGACGGGTGTGAGGTTGTCGATGTCGAGGCCTACGATTTCGTCGCGTATCTGTGAGAGCACGGGGTCGTCGAGTTGGAAGAAAGAGAGCTGCATACCCTCGCGCGACTGCTCCAGCGCTTGTGCCGAGGGTTTGCCCACGCTGCCCACCTGTGCGTTGTCGGCCTCTAACTGTCCGAGGATGACATTGGCGCGCTTGACGATGGACTTGGGCATGCCGGCGATGTCGGCCACATGGATACCGAACGAGTGCTCCGACCCGCCACGCTCGAGCTTGCGCAGGAAGATGACCTTGCCATCGACCTCCTTTACCGAGACATTATAATTCTTAATCCGCCGGAAGTTCTTCTCCATCTCGTTCAGCTCGTGATAGTGGGTGGCGAAGAGCGTGCGGGCCTGTGCGTGAGGGTGCTCGTGCAGGTATTCGACGATGGCCCAGGCAATGGAGATGCCGTCGTAGGTGGAGGTGCCGCGCCCCAGTTCATCGAAGAGCACAAGCGAGCGCGGGGTGACGTTGTTGAGAATGCTGGCGGCCTCAGTCATCTCAACCATGAAGGTCGATTCACCCAGCGCGATGTTGTCGCTGGCTCCCACACGGGTGAAGATTTTATCCACCAGTCCGATTCTGGCACTTTCCGCGGGCACAAAGCAACCAATCTGCGCAAGCAGGGTGATGAGGGCCGTCTGTCGTAGCAAGGCCGACTTACCTGCCAT